>JANMKN010000375.1:0-30482 GCA_031372065.1 Abditibacteriaceae bacterium
GCGTGAAAGACAAATTGACCGCAGAAAACACAAAGGGCACAGAGATTTTTGAATTTTCTCTGTGCCCTTTGTGTTTTCTGTAGTTCAATTGAATCAATGCACTAAGGCTTTGATGCGGTCGCGTAGATTAGCGGCGTGTTCGTAGTCTTCGCGTTCAACGGCGCTACGCAGTTCTTGGCGCAATTGTTCTTCCTCAGTTAAAGGGCGCTTGCTGATAATGCGCTCCTTCCACTCTTCGAGAAATTGAATTTCGCGGCATGAATCAAGCAATTCTTCGCGCCCGATGGAACGCAAAAAGTCGCTGATTTGTTCCACGCCCATATCAATTAATTCCAAAGCGCGATCAAAATCTTGCCTGTCCAGCGCGATGCAGGCGCGGGCGCGCGCGTTCATCATCAAAACGTAGGGCCGAAATTGCTCCAGCGAAGTGCGATCACTTTCTTCTTCGGCCCAACTGCGCACAAAATCGAAAAGCTGCGAATTGTGATTTGTATCGCGAATGACTTCGTAATAATCGCCGAGATGGAACATCGAAAGATAACGATAGTAAAACTGCATCGCTTCGCGGCGCAGTTCCTCGCATTCATCTTCGCTCAAGACGAAATCAGCGTCATCGCCACCGGTGCGGCCCTGATGGCGGCGCAATTGTTCCTGATGATAATCGAGCAGAGTCTCATAGCCGTGAGGTTGCTTGCCGTCGGGGCGGCCTTTTAATTCCATTTGCAGCACGCCCAAATCCAGACGCATCTGCACCAATTCGCGCCCATCGTCTTCGGCGCGCACTTTCCGAACCGTCACCTCATTGGGCTGAGAATCCCAGTCGCGTAGAATCTCAGAATTTAAATCCTTGCTCATGGTCTCAACCTCTTTCACAAAAGTTGCGGCTCTTTATACAACAAAATCACCGCTTCGCTTGTAGAAATAAAATGCATCAACAGGCTTGCGCTTACTACGGCAGTTCCGGTTGCTGACTTGTTGGGGTTGACCACTCGTTTTTAACGCTTTACACGCAAAAATAACACCAAAATCGCGGTTTAAAGCATTACGGTTTGTCTTAGGTCAACATCACAACAAGATCAGACAACGCCGTTGGAAACAGCCTGTCGAGCCAATCTGATGACGTGTGGTTGCAAAGACGGTGCCCCACTGTTTTTGTTCCCATCCAGTGAAGGCGTTTTTTACAGTAAGAGTGAGGAAAAGTCAGCGACGGTTCGCTTCGGCAATCGTAGCGCCGGATTCGCCGGGTCGTATGCCATTATCGGGACGGTTTAAAAGCGGCTGCGAGATAGAAGGCGTTTCGTAAAGCGGCGCCGCCAAAGCAGCAACCTCAGGCGCATTCATTTTACCGGCAACAAACCATTCGTAGCGTAAAAGCGGCGCTTCTTGCGAGTCCTGCGGCACGCGCGGCCAATGCAACGCCAGACAATTGGTGCCGCGCTGCAAAACACGACCTAAATCTACCAACATCGAACCGTGGCGATTCGATAAAAGCGGCGCGCCATTAACAAAAAGTGTGACATTGCACGGCGTTTCGATGAGCAATTGCGCGCCCGCAGGCACTTCGCGCAAATTGAGCGGCCAGCGCATCCAAACCGGCGATTCTTTGTCATTTTTCGGCCCCGCGACAGCAATGCCGGGGCGCCGCGCCGTATCCAGTTTCAAAGCCGCGTTTTGCCAATCAGCATTTTTCAGATTATCGCTGCGCGGCGCATTCCAGCCAATCGAAAGCGGTGAGCCGTTAATTAACGATTCTGCCGTGACGTGTTTGCTCAAGGGACTACCCGATACCGCGAGGGCATTTGTCCAACCGGCAGGCGGAGCGCCTTTGCCTTTCCATAAACTCCACGAAACCGGCAAATTGGGATTATTCTCTACCGAACCAGCGGCGCGATTGCTGAAAACGAACAAATTCATACCATCGCGGCGCATAGCGAAGCCCATATCTTGGAAAAGCGGCTCAATTGTCGCTAAAAGCGGCGCGTCTTGCGCGTTGACGGAAATCA
Source organism: Abditibacteriaceae bacterium (assembly GCA_031372065.1). GTDB lineage: Bacteria > Armatimonadota > Abditibacteriia > Abditibacteriales > Abditibacteriaceae > DASWNL01. The sequence continues at coordinate 2,004 of JANMKN010000375.1, forward strand.
AAGCATCCGGCAAAGTGCCGCAGCGAAAACGCACGGAGGTTGCGGTTTCCAAAAGCGCCATAACATCGGAAAGCGGCTCTTGGCGCAGCGACAAAGTAAAACGCGATTGCTCTTCCAACTGCCCGGCGATTTTCTCCTCTAATTGCGCATTGCGTCCGCTTTCGCGCTCTCCCGCCACTTTTTGTGCGCTGGCGCCGGTCACATCATCGGCGCCCGCGACTTTCATTGGCCCCACTAAAGCGCCAAGAACAGCGACTAAACACAAATTCTGCCGGAAATTTTTCGTCATTGAGATTCCTAAAGAGTTCTGCTCAAACGTAAGACAAGGCCGTATCATAAACGGTGCTTGCCTTCCCATTATAACTGATGCCCCAGGCCCAGGGCAATCGCATGAGAAATAAGGCAGGAAAAAGGTTCATGAAACTGGGTTCGTGCTAATTTTCGAGATATTCGAGCGTGTTCCCGACCCATGCCGCGCCAATCATGCCTTTAATCATCGCTTCAGGTTTTGTGGACTTCGAGGACTACGGTTTGGCCAAGGAAAAATGGCTGCGTGAGCGTTTAGGATTAGAATTGCCAGGTTCGTCGCGATCATGCACCGCAAAATCTTGCTACTGCGCAAATTGACGCTCAATCTGCTGCGTCAAGACACCTAAACCAAATGTGGAATCAAAGGCCGCCGAAAAATGTCGGGCTGGAACGAGGATTATATGAGGATTATATGCTTCGCATCTTGGCTGGCCCCTAATGCTCATGCGATTGCCCTGCGTTGTGGGGCAGGAAACCCCACCTCCCCAAAGGGTGCCCGCCCTTCTTAAGGGGTCGGGGATTTTACGCCACAGGCCAAACAAACAAAAAGCGCGGCGAGATTTAATCTCGCCGCGCTTTGTCGCGCAAACTCTCAGGGCTTACGGCAGCTTTTTGATTTCCACATCGCGAAAGGCTACGGGGTCGTTGTGGCCCGCGAAGCCGAAAAAGCCGTTAGTGCGCCCTCGTCCGGGATGATCTTTGCCGCCTAAAAACGTCGTGGGGTCAAGTTTCGCTAAATCGGTGTCGAGAATGACTGTTCCGTTCAGTTCCACTTTGATGCTTGAGCCTTTGACGGTCACTTCTTCAAAGTTCCACTCGTCATTCGGGTGCTGATAGCCGCGAAAAGCGCCGACCATGCCATAGGCCGAGCCGTGAACTTGTTTCGGATCAATGGCACCGCGCACTTTGTCGTAATTGTCATCGAGAACCTGCAACTCCGTCATGCCATTATAGGCGGTATCGCCGGTTCCGGGATAACGAATGGCAAGGCCATTGTTGCCGCCAGCGGGCACGTTGAATTCAAAGCGCGCGGAAAAGTCCGTTAAGTCCTGATTCCAGTAAATCGTGCCGCCCTTTTCGGGTTTGCAGACAATGGCGCCGTCTTTGATTTCGTAATTATCAATCGGCCCGGCCCAGCCGTCGAAATTGGTGCCGTTGAAAATCGGCGCGAAGCCTTCGCTGGTGTGCGATTTTAAAATGGTATTGGCTTCATCGGAGCCAATTTCGCGGATGAAGATGTTGCGCCAGCGAATCGGCGCGCCGTGCGTTTGCAATCCCACCGGGCCACGCGCCGGAATCGGCGTTTTGCGGTCGTAATAATTTTCCAGAATGGCGTTGTCAACCGTGAGTTTGTCGTTAAGCCAGACCGAAACGCGCGAACCGGTCATCAGAATGCGCAAATGATTCCATTGTCCGGGCGTTTTGTCGGCCAAAACCAGCGGGTCTTTGCCGGGCGCGCCGGGCGAGTTGTTCCACAAGGCGCCGCTGCCTTTGGCGATGCCGCGCGCGTCTTTAGGGTCGGCGGCTAAGGCATCCCATATCTGCACTTGCGGCACGCTGCGCAGATAAATACCCGAATCGCCGCCTGGCGCGGTGTTAAAGTCCACCTGCATCTCAAAGTCGCCGTATTCTTTTTCAGTTGTGGCATAGGCGCCTTGCCCATCGTTGAGCAGTTCGCCGTTTTCCGCCTTCCAGTGCGCTTTGAGGCTGTCGTTCCACGTTTTGAGTTGCGCCGTGCGCTCGGCTTCGGGCAAATTCATCAGCCAGCGATGATCTTTGGTTTCGCCGCCGCGCCAGCCCATTAAATCGGTGCCATTAAAAAGCGCCGTAAAGCCCGCAGGCGGCAGGTTGTTTTGTCCGGTTTGGGCGAAGGCGGGCAGGCTGAAACACAAGGCCAGCCCAGTGAAAAGTGAGGTCAATTTCATGGTGGTTGTTAGAACAAATGAAGCCCGTCAAGTCGCGCAAAAGCGCAAATTAGATTATATTCTTTGGGACATTCCTTTTGCGAGGTTGCTTAAAAAACTATGAAAATCGCCATTTTGGGCGCGGGCGGGCTGGGCAAAGCCGCCGCGCAAATTATCGAACAGAAATCTGACATGACTTTGGTCGCCGTGGCCGATGCAGGCGGCTTTGTTTTCAACGCGCAGGGCATTTCGGCCAGCGAAATCACCCGCGTCAAAGCGGGCGGCAGCGTTGCCAACATTGAAGGCGGCGTGGCAACACACGATTCCATCGGCGAAATCATCAAGCGCGGCCACGAATTCGACGGCGTGTTTCTGGCGCTGCCCAATTTGCCGAACGATTTCATTACCGGCGTGACGCAGCGCTTTCTCGAAGGCGGCTTTCGCGGCTGCTTTGTGGACGCCTTAAAGCGCACGCGCGCCATGGAAATGATGTTTGAACTGGACAGCGCCGTCAAAGACGCGGGTTGCGTATATTTAACCGGCTGCGGCGCCACGCCCGGCCTTTTAACCGCTGCCGCCAACTTAGCCGCGCAATCTTTTATCGAAGTCGAAGGCGTGGACATTTGGTGGGGCGTCGGCATTCCGTGTTGGGAAGAATATAAGGCGACGATTCGCGAAGACATCGCGCATTTGCCCGGTTGGGACGTGGAAAAAGCCAAAGCGCTTTCCGATGCAGAAGTCGAAGCGCTGCTCAATTTGTCGCACGGCAAACTCACGCTGCGCGAAATGGAACACGCCGATGACATTATGCTGGAGCGCGCCGGTGTTTGTTCGCGCAAGCAAGTGACCGTCGGCGGTGTGATGGATACGCGCTCGGCCACTAAACCCAACCCGACAGTGATGACGCTGACCGGCATTACTTTCGAAGGCAAGCGCAGTTCGCATCGCTTTATTTTGGGCGATGAAACTTCGATGGCGGCCAATGTTTGCGGCCCGGCCTTAGGTTATTTAAAGCGCGCTTTCTGGCTTAAAGAGCGCGGCGTCTGCGGCGTTTTCGGCTCGGCGGAAATGATGCCGATGGTGGTAAATTAGACGGCAGGAAGCAAGCGGCGGGAGGCAGTATTTATAGACTGTAACAGTAGAAAGCAAAATGGATAGCCAGCAAAGAGAAGACCGTCCGTCTCCTGCCTCCTGCCTCCTGCCTACTCTCTCCCGAAAAGACCTTCCGCTTCTAAACCTCACGCCGCTGCACGTTGCGCGCAATTGGAGCAAAGCGGATGTGCATTTGGGCGAATATAACGGGAAACAGGTTGTTGTCAAAGACTTGAAGCCGTGCGCTTTGTGGTTTCGCTGGGTCTTTGGGCGCCACGCCATGAAGCGCGAGTGGCGCGCACTGGAAACGCTGCGCGGTTTAAACGGCGTCCCGGCGCCCGTTGCTTTGGTAGATGCCGATTGCTGTGTGATGGAGTTTTGCGGTGGCACGCCGATTAAAAATCTGGCGCGCGGCAGCATCCAAGAAAGCACGTTGGGGCAGTTGGAATCGCTGTTATCCGAAATCCATCAGCGCGGTGTAACGCACGGCGACTTGCACGGCGGTAATATTTTAGTGGACAATGCGGGCGAGGTTTCGCTGATTGATTGGGCCACGGCTTCGGTTTTTGGCCCGCATCCGCAAGGCCCGAAAGCCGTTTCATTTGCTAACTGGTGTGCTTTAGATAAGCGCGCCTTTTTGAAAGTGAAACTCTCGCACACGCCGCAAAGCATCACGCCGCGCGAACGCGAGATTTTATTAAACGGCCCCTCGGCGCTTTATCGCTTTGTCAAAAACCTGCGCTATGGCCTGCAAAAACTGCGCGGCAAAAACCCATCGCGAGAGTGGATGTATGTCAGCGCCGAAATACGCGGAATGCTGGAACAATCGGTGGGCAGCGAGAAAAGCCACACCCCAAACGAAACCACTGACCACTGACCACTGACCACTGACCACTGACCACTGACCACTGACCACTGACCACTGACCACTGACCACTGACCACTGACCACTGACCACTGACCACTGACCACTGACCACTGACCACTGACCACTGAATCAAGGAGAACCTTTGTCACAAACTGATGCAACGCCGGACAAAACGCCCGAAACGCCCGTTGTTGTCGGCGCGATTAACAAACCGTTTCAGGAAAAGCTGAAATTGTTTTTCGTCTTCGCCCTTTTGGGCCTCGCGATCTATTTTTCACGGCCTACCGTGCCGTCGCTGATTGTAGGCTTTGTGCTGGTGATGCTGGGCAACTTTTGGCGCATTTGGGCCGGTGGACACCTAACGCGCAACAAGCGCCTCGCCGTTTCGGGGCCGTATGAATACACGCGCAACCCGTTTTATCTGGGGCGTTTTTTATATATCATCGGTTTTGCGTGCATGGCGGGCTTGGGTTTTAACCTCGGCAACACCAATAATCTCATTTTGAGCGGCATTTTTCTTGTCGCAATTGTCGGTTTCTTCGGCGTTTATATGCCGCGCAAAGAACAGCGCGAGGGCGACCGATTGCTGGAAATCTTCGGCGACGAATATGCGACGTATCGCCAAAATGTGCCGCCGCTTTTTCCGCGTCTTTCGCCATTTCGCACCAATCCGCGCCCGTGGAGCAAAGATTTGTTCCTCGGCAAAGATGAAACCTTCGGCGGCAACAAAGAACACTGGACAATTCTCATTGTGATCTTAATCGCCGCGTTGTTCTTGATTCGCTATTTAACCCTCCACGGAAACGCATCCTAATGAGCCAAACAGAAAATAGTTCGGCGTTTGAACGCCCTGTTATCAACGATTACGGCGAACCCGTTTCGGAACTCGTCAAAATCGCCATCGAAGATAACGGCGAACCGCTGGTTGATATTTTTGAAGTTTGTCCCGCCTTGCGCTGGGCCGTGCAAAGCCCGCGTTGGGAATTCCCGCGTTCGGGCCTCGCGCGCCTGAGCGTGGCGCATATGCTCAAACAAGCGCAAGAATCGCTGCCGCACGGCCTGCATTTGGAAATTGTCGGCGCCTTTCGGCCTTTTGAAATTCAAAAGCAAATGTATGAGCGCGCGCGGGCCGAACTCAAAGAAAAGCATCCCGAATGGGACGAAGACCTGTTGACCGAATATATCAACGTCTTTTCGGCGCCGCCGATTTGGGACACGCCGCCGCCTCACACCACGGGCGGCGCGGTGGATTTGTTCCTCAGCGATGCCAGTGGTGAGCGCCTTGATATGTTTTCGCCGCTGGAAATGGGCTGGGACAGCGCGCCGATGTTTGTCGAAGGCATCGGCGAAACCGCCATGAGAAACCGCACGCTCTTGCGCGAAGTTTTGGAAAGCGCCGGACTGACCAATTTTCCCGGCGAATGGTGGCATTGGACATGGGGCGAACCCGGCTGGGCCTTGCGCTCCGGCCACAAAATCGCCACCTACGGCGCCGTGCCCGAAGACCAAATCCCCGATTGGCAGCCGCCACAATCGAAAACTTCGGAATAGAAACGCGGAGCGATGCTCTCCACTCAAAGGGCACCCGCAACAACTTTGATTTTCGCGGATTTCTGAAGGCGTTTTTGTTTTTGCGTTATGCGCTATATTCAGTTTTCAGAGTCCGAGCCAGCAGGCGAAGACAAAAGAAGCCCCGCAATCAAAATTTGATTGCGGGGCTTCTTGTTTTTAGAACGCTATACTTTGCTGCGAGGTGTGAAAATGACACAAGTTTATGAAGCGATTTATGAAAACGGCGTGTTTCGCCCGATAGATAAAATTATCTTGGAAGAAGGGCGGCTCGTTCGCTTAGTAGTCGAAAGCGAAGACGACGAGTTTGCGCGTGAAATGGAAGAAGCTGCGCGCGATGCGCTATTCATGCAAGACTTGGAAGAGTGTATGAGCGATTTTGCCGCTGTTGATGCCGAAACCGCGCGGCTGATGGCTCAGGATAAGGAATTCGATGCCGAATCTTGACCCTGAACCCACTGAGGACAACGTATCGGCGGATGAATCTACTCAAACAGCAAAACCGAGTGCCAGAATTGTGACGGCTCCTTGGCAATGGCAACTGGTGCGGGCCGAACTTGAACCGGTGCGCGGTAGCGAACAAGCAGGAGTGCGTCCGGTTTTGATTGTTTCAGCAGAAGCAACCAATCGCGTTTTGCCGGTTGTGGCGGTGCTGCCAGTAACTTCACTCAAACCGGGCCGACGCATCTATTCCACCGAAGCGTTTTTGCCGGCCCAGAGCGCTGGACAGCCACAAGACTCAATTGTCATGGCCCAACAAATTCGCATTCTCGATAAGTCGCGCTTGATTGGCTCTTATGGCTACCTTTCGGATGAAGATATTCGTAACAAGGTGCGCTCTGCTTTGCGCCGCTATTTGGATTTGAAAACTTCATGAACATTCTTCGGAATTCTCCACAATCACTATTCAGTTTTCAGAGTCCGAGCCGATAAAGGCGTAAGCCACAGGCAACGACAAATAAGCCCCGAAATCAATTTTTGATTTCGGGGCTTGTTGTTTTTAGATACAATAATTTGAATGATCCTCAAACATTGCTCACTATTCATTTTCTGTTTGATTCAAATACTTTTTGCTACAACAAATGTGCTGGCACAGCCAAGTGCAAAGCGCGTCTTTGACAAAGGCGAAGTAGCAACCTTAATCCAAAATATAGAGAATGGTGATAATGCCTCAATTCTAAAAAATCAGTATTTTCGTGCGCCTGACTTTAAACCACAATTTCCCTCAAATGAAGGGTTGGGTTTATTGAATCAAGAGCTAACAAAGGAAAAAGCAGGAACATCGCGCTGGTTTGCGCTGCAATCTGTAAAGGCGTGGGCACTTTCGCAGATTAAAGGAGCCTCATGGACCGATATGCTGAAGACTTACGATGAATTATTTTCTGTTGCAGAAATATCGTTAAGCCTTAAGCAAGACGAAAAGATTGTGTCCACAATACAAAAAGCAATCTATGATTACACTCTTTTGATTTCTGATACGAGCGGTCTGGCCGTTAATAGGCCTGTGAAGAAATTTGCTTACAGAGCATGGTCGCCTTCGTCGGCATTTGGTCAGGAAGACCAACCAGTTGTGACCAAGCCGACGCAAGCTCTAACTCCAACTAATGTAACGCTAAAAGCCTTTCAAATATATTTACAGTTGGCGGCGCAAAATAAAAGTCTTCCTCCCAAGATGACTTGGGGATATATTTTTAGTTCTTCCGGTGGACAACGCGTTATTGAAATGACCAATAAAGCACTCGGACCAGATATGCCCAAAACCTTCGCGGTCTATGAGGTTGCCGTGGATATTTTTAGTAGTTTCAATCGGCAAAAAGCCATTTCAATTCTAAAAGAACGTGAAAATAGCATTGATAAAAGTAAAACGCAACAGGTCAAATGGCTTTATTGGAATTTGGCGCTTCTTGCAGAAAATGATAGTGAACAGCTAAAGTATTTGAAACAGCTTGTGAATTTGACTGGACAAAAAAGAGCCGAATTAGCTTTTTGGTATCGTTCAGCTAAGGATACAAAGTCCTTTCAGGAAATAATTAATACTCTCTGTAATGCTAACGCTAATGAAGAAGATATTATAGAATTGGCCGAAGGTTTGTTTCGATGGTTTGAAGATGATCCACATAAAAATCGCGCGGATGCGAACTCCGCTATTGTCCTGTTACAAAAATATCTGGCTAACAAAAGGAAAAGAGATGTTGATAGTGAGTTAAAAGCTCGTTTGCTGTTAAGCAAATTTCACGTTGCAAACAACAAGCGCGACCAAGCAATTGATGTATTAAATGTTGACCATTTAAAAACCTCGCTTGCAAGCGAAGCGAGTAAGATTAGGTTCCAGTTGGCACAAGAGCAACGCCGAATCCTGATTGCATTACAAAAGAAAAAGCAATAAAACGCGAACAAGAATTTCACTCCTTTTACGGACGAATGTAAGCTACAAGCATTATTCCTCCCAAACCAAGCAAAACTTCTTCATTCCACAGCAAATTCCCTTAAATTTAAGCGTGATTGCTTGAAAACCAAGCAACCTTCCTACTTCGCAACGAAAATTTCCGTAAATTTAAGCGTCGTCCCTCGAAAAAACGGAATCTTCCTTACAATCGAAGGAAGATTCCGTTTTTTTGAAGAGAAATTCCGTTTTTGGCAAGCAAATTTCCGAAAATTAACGGAAATTTGCGTTAGTTTAGGGGTTTGGGGCTTCGGGTTTCTTTTTGCGTTTGAATTGTTCGCTGAGGTCGCGTTTTTCGTCGTCGAGGCCGACGGCATCTTGCACGCCGTCGTAAACCGCTAAAGAGGCGCCATAAGCCTCAATCAGCGCTAACGAAAAGGTGTCTTCGATTTCGTCGAGCAATCGGCGCACGGCAATGAGGACCGGCAAAAGCTCCTGAGCCAGCGCAGCGTCCGTTTGCATAGCGGTCAAATCGAAGCTGCCGCGCAAAATTTCAGGATGTTGGCGGGCGATTTCAAGACACTTGAGAATAAAAGGCAAGGCCGAGGCGCCAATTTTCGGCAATCTTTGGCGCTCTTGGGGCGACAAATCAACGAGAAACGGCAAAATTTGACGGAGGGCTGACACGCCGTCGAGTGCGGCCTGTTTTTGGGCGGCAGTCAATGAAGCGTTAATGCGATTGGGCATGCTGTTTCATTCCTAACAATTTAGAGCTAAGAATAATAATACAGCGTTGGAAATTCACCTGTCAAGTCGGCGGCTGTTTTAAATCAAATTATGCCGCGCGCAACGGGCACGGAATTCTTCCATTCCGGCGCGGTGCGCTTGGTTGAGGTGAAATGTGACGGCGTGGCGTAGGTAATCTTCGATTTGAGGAAGCGCGAGGCGGGTGGGAATCGGGTTTTCGGCGACGATTTGGGGCAGTTTTGCTTCGCCTGCGTCGCGGGTTTGGCTGAGTAATTCGTCTAAGTTTTCGGTTTTTTGACGGGCAATCCATGCGGCGAAAACGAAAGGCAAGCCTGTCATTTTCTTCCACTCTGCGCCTAAATCTATGATTTCCACGCCGTTTGGCGGGTTTTGCGCGGCTTCCAAGGCATTATCGCCGATAATTAAGGCCGCGTCGTGCTTTTTTAGCATTTCGTCGAGATTGGGCGCGTGATCTATAAAAGGCGGGCGCGCGTTGAAGCAATCGGCTAAAAGCACGCGCAAAAGGGCAACGGAAGTGTGCGAACTGGTGTCGGCGGCCACGCTTTTGATTTCGCGCGGCGCTTTTTTCGTGAACAGCAAAACCGACCACACCGCGCCGTCGCTGCCAATGCAGGCATCCGAAACGAGAAACGATTGCGGGTCGCGGAAATGGTCAACAATCGGCAAAAGGGCGGCGGCGCACTCGCCATTTTGCAAATGCGCACCCAAACGAGCGGGCACCACGCGAATAATGCGCGCTGCCCCACTCGTTTCTAAGGGCCGATATAAAGGTAAGGCGTTAAGATAGGGAACTGAGCCAAGCGTGAGCATAGTCACGCTTGACGATTGTTGATTGACGATTGACGCCGCCGTTTTTTTAATGTGTGTGCCAATAAAATAACGCCGCCCGCCAAGCCAATTTGAACGCAAATCTCCATCCAATGCGGCGGATGCAGCATCGTTTTGGTGAAATGATCGGTCATGATAAGTTCGCCCGCCACTTTGCCTAAAATCGCGGCGCCTATCGTCACGATAATCGGAAAGCGATTCATCCAACCCGCCAACAGGTTGCTGGCGAAGACCACGAGCGGAATGCTGAGGCCCAAACCGAAAATCAGCAGCGCATTACTGCCTTTGGAGGCGCCCGCGACGGCCAAAACATTATCCACCGACATGGTAACATCGGCGATCATAATCATCCATACCGCTTGCCACAGCGTTGAGGCGCCCTGACCGTTTTCAGTATGTGAATTTTCTTGCAAAAGCAATTTGATAGCGATCCACAAAATGAGAAGGCCACCGACCAGTTTGATGTAATTTAATTCCATCAACTGTGCGGCGACAGCCGTGAGCGCCACGCGCAGCAAAACGGCCACGCCCGCGCCCAAAATGATGCCCCATTTGCGCTGTTTATCGGGCAGCGTGCGCACCGCCAACGCGATAACGACGGCGTTATCGCCAGCCAACACGATGTCAACGAGAATAATGGTGAGAATCGCCAGCGCAATCGGGCCGGGGCCATGAAGATTGGCGGGAAGATCGGGATGAGGCATGAATCAAAAAGAAAACCAAAACGGGGCTGGCGCGCCGTCTCCAAAGTTAAATCTATTTGGAAAGGCGTGCCAGCCCCGCTTTACAAATCACTCTATGCCGCTTTCGTTTTGGCGGCAGCTTTTTTAGCAGCAGGCTTAACAGTCTTCTTCGCGGCGGGCGCCGGTGTTTCGCCGGGTTCGGGCCATTTTGGGGAGCCGTCTTTGTTGACTTTGATGATGGTTTTGCACTTGGGATAGCCGGTGCAACCCAAAAACGGCCCGAAACGGCCTTTGCGCATCGCCAACGGTTCGCCGCAGTTGGGACACTTGTGATCGGTAATTATCGGCTCGACTTTGTAACGCGGCACGCCATCGGGATTGTTCGCCATAATATCTCCGTTTTCGTTGGTTTCGCCTTCGGCACTCGCGCTTTTCGGCACGTCAATGGCGATGGTGTTTTTGCATTTAGGGTAGCCAGTGCAGCCCCAAAACGGCCCGCGACTGCTGGCGCGCACCACCATGTCTTTGCCGCATTTTTCGCATTCGCGCGTCGCGCCCGGCTCGATGCCTTCGACAACAATCGGCACTTTTTCGGCTTTGGCGACGGGTTCGCCTTCGGCGCCCACGTTCATTGTCGTTTTGCATTCGGCGTCGGAACAAGAGAAAAACGGGCCGAAGCGTCCGCGACGGAGCAGCAATTTCTTGCCGCACGTCGGGCAATCGAAATCCGTCTCGACGGGGCCAAGTTTTTCCATTTCGTCGGTGGCTTTTTGCAATTCTTCCGAGAATGGCACATAAAATTCGCGCAGCAGTTTGACCCAATCCTGCTTGCCTTCTTCGACTTCGTCCAGCTTTTCTTCCATGTTCGCCGTGAACTGCACGTCCACTTCGCGCGGAAAATGCAGCACCAACTTGTCGTTGACGGTGAAGCCTAAATCCGTCGGCGAAAAACGCTTTTGTTCCAGCAGCGCATAATTGCGATCTTGGATTGTCGAAAGCGTTTGCGCATAGGTCGAAGGCCGTCCGATGCCGTTTTCTTCGAGTGTTTTCACCAGCGTGGCTTCGGTGTAGCGCGGCGGCGGTTGCGTGAAATGCTGGCGCGGCAAAATGTCTTTTAAGTCCAATGCCTGATCTTGTTCGAGAGGCGGCAATTTGCGCTCGGCGTTTTCGTCGTCCGGCTCGATTTCATCCGATTTGTCTTCGTCTTTGGCTTCTTCGTAAACCACCAGAAAACCAGCAAACTTCACAATCGAACCGCTGGCGCGCAGGCCATATTCGCCCGCTGCTATGTCCACGGTTGTGGTATCGAGAATTGCCGGTTTCATCTGCGAAGCCACAAACCGGCGCCAAATTAAACGGTAAAGTTTGAATTGATCGGACGAAAGATACTGTTCAATGTCTTCGGGAATGCAAGTCACATCCGAAGGCCGGATCGCTTCATGCGCTTCTTGGGCGCTTTTGCGATTTTTATAAGTCGGCGGCGCATCGGGCACGAATTCGCTGCCATAGCGCGTCGAAATCAGGCCGCGCGCCGCTTCTTGGGCTTCTTTGGCAATCGTCGTCGAATCGGTGCGCATATAGGTGATTAAACCAACCGGCGCGCTGCCGCCCAGCGGAATTCCTTCGTAAAGCTGTTGCGCCGTCATCATGGTGCGCTTGGCCGAAAAACCATGCTGGCGGCTGCCATCCTGTTGCAACGTCGAAGTGATAAAAGGCGCCAATGGATTGCGGCGCTTTTCGCGGCGCGTCACTTTGGAAACAACGTAATTGCGCGTTCGCAGAGCATCCACCAGTTCGGTGGCTTCGGTTTCATTGCCGATGGTCAGTTTTTCGTTGTTTTTGGTGATTAATTTGGCCGGAAACTGAAACTCTTGCACTTGCGGCGACAAAAGCGCGGTGATGCTCCAATATTCTTCGGTTTTGAAGGCTTGAATTTCTCGTTCGCGCTCGCAAATGAGACGAAGCGCCACCGATTGCACGCGGCCTGCCGACAAGCCTTTTTGAATTTTGCGCGCCAAAAGCGGCGAAATTTTATAGCCGATAATGCGATCTAAAACGCGCCGCGCTTGTTGAGCGTTGACGCGATCCATGTTGATTTCGCGCGGCTGCGTTAGGGCGCGTTGCACGGCGGTTTTGGTGATTTCGTTAAATTCGATGCGATGTGAATTTTTGAGTTTGAGCGCCTCACGGATGTGCCACGCGATAGCTTCGCCTTCACGATCCGGGTCGCTGGCTAAATAAACGACATCGGCTTCTTTGGCGGCTTTTTTCAGTTCATCAATAATGCGCTTGCGATCTTCGAGCAGTTCATACTTCGGCGCAAAATCGTTTTCAATATCTACGGCGAGGCCACTTTTGGGCAAGTCACGAACGTGCCCTTGTGAGCCTTTGATGATGAAATCCGGCCCCAGAAAACCCTTGAGGGTCTTGACCTTAGTGGGCGATTCAACAATGAGTAGTGATTTCGGCATAATTCTCCGAGCTTTTAGCGATTAGCTTTTAGCTACGGCGCTTTGGTAAAAGCTAACCGCTAACTGCTAACCGCTAAAAGCTAATCGCTTCTAATAAACATTCCGCCGGGCAAACGGCGCGCGGCGCCTTTGAGTTCGAGCATGACTAACGTCGCATTAACCTCTCCGGCTCCCATGTTGGCGGCAGCGGCGATGTCGTCCACATGACGCGGCTCCACATCCAAAACCAAATAAACGCGGTTTTCCGCCGCCGATAAATCATGGCGCAGGCCCGATTTTGGCGGCGCAGCAGCCACATCGTCCTGCCGCGCTTTTTGCGCCACGCGCAAATCTTCAAACGGCAAAGCACGCGAATTGAGCGAGGTGATGATGTCGTCCACGCTGTCCACCAAAGTGGCGCCCGCCTTAATTAAAGCGTGTGCGCCCTTGCTTTGGGCTTTGTGAATGTTGCCCGGCACGGCGAACACTTCGCGGCCTTGCTCTAAAGCGAAATCGGCTGTTATCAAAGCGCCGCTGCGTTCGGCGGCTTCGACAACGACCACGCCGACGCTCAGGCCACTAATAATGCGATTGCGCGCCGGAAAATGCCACGATTCGGGATGCACCGTCGGCGCAAATTCGCTGATGCACGCACCGGCATTTTCGATTTGCTCCATCAAAGCGCGGTTTTCCGACGGATACGCCACATCCAAACCGCAGCCGCAAACGGCGAAAGTGCGCCCGCCGGCATCAACCGCGCCTTTGTGCGCTTGCGTATCCACGCCGCGCGCCAAACCGCTGACAACTGTCACGCCACGCTGCGCCAAATCGCTGCCCAGTTTCGTGGCGATGCCTTTGCCATATTCCGTCGCGTGGCGCGTGCCCACGATGGCGACAGCGGCGCGATCACGCTCTTCAATCGTGCCGCGCACGAATAAATAAGGTGGCGGATCAGGCAAACCGGCCAACGCCGCCGGATAATCGGGACTTTCACGAAGTAAAAGTCGAATTCCAAAGTCGCGCATGGCCTTCTGTGCCTTAATGATGTCGCGTTTGGCGGCTTCCTGCAAGCGTTCGATAGTTTTGGGTGTGATGCCCGATGTGGCGAGCAACTCATTTTCCTGCCCATTTTGCGCCGCTTTGAGCAGATTTTCCGGCCCGCCCCACTTTTCCAGCGCCGACAGCGAACGCGCCGCCGGAAGACCGACAAACGCAAAGCGCAACCACGATTCCTCATCGAAATCCGGCACCTCGGCAGCGGAGAAATTCATTTCATCATTCATGGCAGGCGATTTACAAGGCAACGGCAAGGAAATATAAACAAAAGCCGCCCGCCGCGCAAGTTCGATAATTTTTCTCATAAGCGCGGCGAGCGGCCTAAAAGACCAAATTTTCGCCTGCAAAACCACATTTCCTTGCCTGAAACAAGAAGTTTCAACTGCCAGTTTGGTAGTTTTGCCTGAAAACTTGGTTGTTTCGGCTGCCGACTTGGTTGTCTTGCTTGCGGAGTTGGTTGTTTCGCTTCCCGACTTGGTTGTCTCGCTTGCGGAGTTGGTTGTCTTGCCTGCCGACTCGGTTGTTTTGCTTCAACCAATGGTTGTCTTGCTTCCCGATTTGGTTGTCTTGCCTCAACCGATGGTTGTCTCGGTTCCCGCCTTGGTTGTTTCGCTAAAACTCGTGTTGGGCTAAATCTCTTTTCACGAATGGATTATCTAAGTGGCTACAGAAGCTGGCTGCGGGGTTGTCGCCCTCTTCCAAACGGGCAGCCGCAGATTAGGAGTGACCACCTGATTTGGAAGAAAGCGTTAGCTCCGCTAAAAACGCGCCGGACAAAAAAGCCGACGCGCTTGGAAATTCCAAACACGTCGGCTTTTTGAAACGGAGAACTACTGAATACCGGACGAACCGCCACTGCCACCACCGGGTGGGCGGCGTCCACCGGGGGGCCTGCCACCACCTGGACGGCCCATGCCGGGGCTGCCGGAGCCGGGGCTGCCCGAACCAAAACCGGGGCCACCAAAGCCCGGTTCACCGCCGCCAATCACGGTGACAGGCGGGATTTTCGTCGGCGCGGGCGCGGTGCGGTCAACAGTAAACGTGCCGGTGTAGTTCATTTCGTTGCCGCGATAATCTTGCGCGGTTATGGCGATGGTATAAACGCCGTCGGCCAAAACCGGGCGCTGACCGGGTTGCGGCGCGATGAGGTTTACGCTTAATACGCCATTTGTGGGACTATAGGCCATGCGTTTTGGATCGAACGGCACAGCCGCTGCATTCACCAGCACTTTGATACTTTCCGGCACGATGCCCGAACCCGGATCACTCAGCGTCACAGCAAAAGCCAACGGCGCGGTGCCGGGCACGACCAGTGGTTCATCGGGATCAAGCAAAAAAGCATCGTAGGTTTTTTCGGCAGTTGTCATAGCCAGCGAGGGATTTGAGGCATACGGCGCCACAGCATCAAAAGGCGTGCTTTCAAAAGCATAAAGCGCGGCGTTATCGCCCAACACGAAAAGCTGACCATCCACGGCAATCGGAGCCGCCGAAACGCCGTAAGTCAAGATTTTGGGGCCTGTGGGCGCCGCGCCGGGTGGCGCTGGCGCCGCGCCGCCACCTTCTGGGCCACCTTCCGGCGTTGGCGCCCCACCTTCGCCGCCAAAACCGCCACCTTGATCGTTAATCACTTGACTGGTTGCAGCCGCATCAACAACGCGCTGTGTTTCCATGCGATATTGCCATTTTATGGCGCCATCGTTGGGATTCAGAGCATACAGCGTATCATTTTTGCAGCCCACTAAAACCAAGTCGGGCAGCAGTGTGACGTTGCCTATTTTTTTGCCCCGATCAAGTTCTTTTTCTTCGGGCCAAATCATTTTGCCGCTGTTTAAATCCACGGCATACAAATAACCACGCTCGGTTCCCGCATAAACGCGGCCTTGGCCGCCGTTGGTCAGGCGTCCCGCAGGTGAAGTCGTTATGCGGCCTTTGGTGTTGACCGACCAAAGCGGGTTTCCCGTGCGTTGGTTATAAGCGCGCAATGTGGAACTAACGCCAAGAATCACTTTGTCGCCCAACAAAAGTGGCGATTCAAAAGCGGTTGAACCCAGTTTGACGCTGTAAATTTCTTTGCAATCAGCAGTGTTGAGCTTATAGAGCTTCTGATCTTGCATCGTGATAAACATCGTGGCACCATCGGGTGAGAGCGAAGGCGTGGAGGTGATGGCAGTGCGCCCTGTGCCGATATTGAAGTCGTATTTCGGATCCAGTTCGCCACCACGCATGAAACCAATCACGCGGCCCACGGAAGTGCAAACGATGATGCGCTCGCCGTTGGGTGTGTTAATCAAAACGGGTGCGCCGCCTTGAATGGTGCCGGGGGCTTTGCCTTCCCAAGCGCGGCCTCCGTCGGAGGTGCGAAAAGCGAGCAAGTCGCCTCTGGAAGTCAAAACCAAAATCACGTCACCATTTTGGCTCGGCAAGAGCGTCAAAGGCGCGCCTTGATTGCCCGGAATGTCCTTTTCCTGACTTTTCCAGAGCAGGTTGCCATTTTGCGCGTTGACGCAATAAAGCGTGCGGCCCGCCACGAAATACACGCGCCTATCGCCCGCTGGCCCTACCACGAGTGGCGGATAAAACCCGCGCGAGGAACCCGTGTCGTCCGTAGAATAGCGCCACATTAAATTCAAGGGCAATTCATAAGTGGCCTCACTGGAACCAGTGCGCTGCGGATCACCTTTCCACATTGTCCATGCTTCGGTATTCGCAGCAACCGCAGGCGCGATAGTTCCTAAGCCCGGCACGCCGCTCAAAGGGAGGCCCGGCGGGAGGCCCAGAGCCAGAACCATCGTCAAAATCAACGCACTGTGACGCATAAATCTCCTAAATGGGTGCTGGGTCTTGGGTTCTGGGTTCGGGAAAAACACCAACCGTTTTCCCCAAACCCAGCCTCCAGCACCGAAAACCTACTCTTCCGCCTCACGAATACGATAACCGGCGGGCGGTTGAAACTGCGAAGACGGCAAGGCTTTGATTTTTTGATAATCCTGCCAGGTCGCAGTCGCAGTTAATTGCTTCGATTTGATTTCCATTCGCACCGGCAAAGCATCGCTCAAACGTAGTATTGCCTTCACTTGACCGCTTTGTCCCATGAATTTTGAGGAAGTCCAGATTTCCACCGCTTGCCCCTGCAATTTTGCGGTTCCGGTGCGTTTGGCGCCTTGTTTTTTAAGATTCTCACGGATTGACGCGGGATCGCGCAGCCACGGCTGCGGGTCAAGGCTGGAAAGTCCCGGCTCCTTCGATGATTTTGACAAATGATAGCGGGTGCCTGTTTTCGAGCGCGGCAATAATTTATAAAGATAAGGC
Organism: Abditibacteriaceae bacterium; assembly: GCA_031372065.1. GTDB lineage: Bacteria > Armatimonadota > Abditibacteriia > Abditibacteriales > Abditibacteriaceae > DASWNL01. Next base: position 19,223 of record JANMKN010000375.1, read on the forward strand.
GGCGAAACCAGCACCACAAGCGGCCTTTCGGCCACCGATGTTTCGAGACGCGCTTGTTGCCCTTGCGCGACAATTTTGGCGTTTAAAGCGTCGCCGGGCATAGCATCCTCCGTGTCAACATGATATTGAAAGGCCGCTTTCAAGCGGAACGACAACGCCGACAACGGAGGCGCCGTTTTAGGCGCGGCCAGCGAGCCGGTTTGTCCACTGACTAAGCAGAAAAAGAGCAACCCGATTTGATTGCTACTCCAACGAAACAAGGACACAGAAACGACTCCTGCAAAAAGAATTTCCATTACGAAAAACAAAGCGAGAAACCAAGCAAAAGGACAGCAGAAAGCGGCGGGAACTCAACCACGGGATAATCAAAAGGCAACAACACAACGGTAGATTAAAGTTAGCTTATTCGCCCGTCTGACGCAAATTAAAATGCCGCTCAAAGCCCACTACCCGCCTATTTTCCGAGTGGATGACGCTGCCAGACGCGCTAAATCGCATTAACGTTCTCTGCAAAACGCAAAATCTCAACTCCAGCAAAGATTTTCTCGGCACAGGATATGCGAATTTCGATTTTATGTTGGATTTAATCTGTTTGATTGATTCGCAAATAAAGGAACCGATTGTCCTTGAAAAGCCATGATAAAATGAATTACGGCGTTGCGTGAAACCACACCGGCGCTGCGGAAAGGGTGGAAACTATGACGATGATAGAAATGACCGTTGAAGGAATCGGAATTGACCCGCATAACAATCCTTTAGTGCTTCTGCGCGACACCGAGCGCAAAATGTTCGTGCCGATTTGGATTGGCCCAGCGGAAGCGATTTCTATTCAATGGGAGTTGGATCACCGCCAGCCCCCGCGTCCCATGACACACGACTTGATGACCAATGTTTTTCGCGAAATGGGCATTCGTTTGTTGCGTGTGACAGTTAATGAATTTACTGATCAGGTTTATTTCGCGCGCCTGCATTTGCAAATTGGCAATGAAGAAGGGGAAGTGCAGGAAGTGGATGCGCGTCCGTCCGATGCCATTGCTTTGGCATTGCGCGCCAATTGCCAGATTTTAGTCAGCGACGATGTGGCGCAAAAAACTGGCATTCAAGTCGAAGATAACGAAGACGTAACCGACGACGACATCGAAAATGCCTCGCCCGCCGAAGTTGACAAGTTTCAGCGTTTGCTCGAAGGCGTAGATTTGGGTGACGGCACATCGAATTAAGAACCCAGAGCGTCAGCGTCAGGCCGTATTTTAGCCCATCGCTGACGCTCCCGGTTCTTTTGCACATTGTGTTCTTTTGCACATTGTTTTGAACAGAAAGGTTTTCATCACGTCGAAGGCCATCGTTCCGGCGGAAAACAGGACGCACACAACGCGACGCACACAACGCAAAGGGCCGCCCGGCAGGAGAAAATTTTCATGCAAAACAACCGTTACACTCGCGGATTCGCAATTTTCACAGGCAGCGTTTTGGCTGCTTCGGCCTTTATAGCGCCTGCTCCAGTTAAAGCCGACAAAGCCGACACCATCAAAATGGGAGCCACTGTTTTAGCGGGCGCTGCCGCCGTTTTGGCTGCGAAAGGCAAAACCGTGCCCGCCATCATCGCTGGCGCCGCCGGTTATTACGCCTACAAAAAAGGCCGCTCGGAAGATCGTAAGAAAAACGACCCCTATTACGGGCAAGCTGGCCAGTATCCGCAATATCCCGGCACCTCGTATCCGACCACTTACCCGTCGAACAATTATCCCAGCGAAACGACGTATCCGACAGAAACAACGTATCCGACCTATGGAAACGATTACCCAACCTATGGGAACAATCCGACCTATGGATCGAATTACCCGACTTACAACAATCCGTCGAACAGCTACCCGACTTACAATGAACCGACGTATTCCAATTATCCGTCGGGTGGCTACGGCGTTAACAATAGTGGTAACAATAATTGCCACGACAGCAACCGCAACACCGGTTATAACGGCGGCTATAGTAATGGCTCTGATCGTTATCCCAGCAGTTATAGCGCTGTGGCGCCTAAGTCCGCTGCATCCGCGCCGCGCTCCAATCAACATAGTGCAAACAAACACGTTGTGTTGCGCTAAGTTTTCCAGTTCAAAAGCGGTTCTCCCTATCAAAAACCGGTCTCGCAGAAGTTCTTGCGAGGCCGGTTTTTGATTGTATAGCTTCCGTAGATTTGGGGGACTTTTCCGATTGCGAAACGTTGGACTGCTTGACAAATGCGGCGCCCGCGCCTAAAATCCCTTCTTGCGAATTTGACGGACAGCGAATTTCAAAACCTTGACGTTTCAGTTTTTCGTTTCGTGTGGCCTTGTTTATGTCTGTCCGGGCCGTGCCAAAGCGAGATGCGGGGCGCCGTTGAGTGAGAGGCAAGGTGAAATCCTATGTATCTTGACTTAACTGACATCCTAAGATCGCCCGGTAGCAGCGTGGAAAAACCGATTGCGCTGGCGCCGGTGATGCTTGACGATATTGAACTGAAAGCGCCGCTCAAAGGCTGGATTAAAGCGACCAACGCACGCCACAATGTAGTGATTAGCGGTCAGGTTTCGACGACGATCATGCAAGATTGCGGGCGTTGTCTGGAACCGTTCGAGCAACCCATAGAAGTGGAACTCGAAGCCGTCGCGCCGGTTCGTTACTTTCTTTCGCGCCTGAATGGAACAATTGAAAGCGACGAAGACGAAACGCAAAACGAATTAACTGCTGACGAACTGGCCGCGCTGTTTGATGCTCACACATTGGACGTGCTGGAACTGATTCGCCAGGCAATTGTGCTACAAACGCCGATTGCGCCGCTGTGCAATGAAGATTGCGCGGGCTTGCCCGAAGCGGCTGATTTTCAGGAAGAACACGATGCGCGCTGGAATGCGTTGTCCGAGTGGCAGCGAAATCATCCCACGTTGCCGGATGCTTCCGCGCATAATAATTAAGAAGGATTGAAGAACGACTATGGCTCTGCCCAAGCGACGGAAATCGCACGCACGCGTGCGCACGCGCCAACAACAATGGCGCGCCAAAAAAGTGACGACGACAACTTGTGCCCATTGCAGCACCACGATTTTGCCACATCGCGCCTGCACCACCTGTGGCTACTACAATGGTCGCCAAGTGCTTGCCACCCGCGACCGTAGCGCGCAAGCGCCGGAGGCAGATTAAGTTAGGAGTTTTGGGTGAGGAGTTTAGAGTTGATAAGAATTTTTACTTAACTCCAAACTCAGAACTTAAAACTCGAAACTGCCTTTATGCGTATCGCCCTTGATGCGATGGGCGGCGATCATGGCCCGCAAGTCATCGTTGACGGTGCTGTGCAAGCAGCGCGCGACTTTGGCGTTGAAATCATTTTAGTCGGCCTCGAAGACGAAATTCGCCGCTGTTTTCCTACAAAAAACAGCGGCGATTTGTCGTCTGCCATTTTGCCGCCCGGCATTTCGATTCAACACGCGTCGCAAGTCGTGGAAATGCACGAAGAACCGATTGTCGCGCGCCGTAAAAAGCCCGATTCGTCGTGCGCTGTCGCCACGCAATTGCACGCCGATGGCAAAGCTGACGCCGTGATTTCCGCTGGCAATACCGGCGTGGCGGCCACCGAAGCCTTTTTTCGCTTGCGGCGTATCCCCGGCATTGATCGGCCCGGCATCGCCACGGTTTTTCCGACGCGCTCACATCCCCTTGTCGCCATTGATACTGGCGCCAATGTCGAATGCAGGCCAAAACATTTGGCCGATTTTGCCGTTTTGGGCGCGGCTTATGTTCACACTGTTACCGGTATTATTCCCGGCATCGAAGCCAAAAAAGGCCATTTGCCAACTGTGGGTTTGCTTTCCGTTGGCGAAGAAGAAAACAAAGGCAACGACCTTACCAAAGCCGCTCATAAAATCCTCAAGGAAAACGCCGTCAAGGGCAAATACGAGTTTTATGGCAATGTCGAAGGCCGCGATGTGGCTTATGGCACCGTTGACGTTATCGTTTGCGATGGTTTTGTCGGCAACGTCGTTTTAAAAGTCGCCGAAGGCTTCTCCAAAACTTTCGGCGGCGAACTGCGCAACGCCTTGATGCGCGACTGGCGCTCAAAACTGGGCGCGTTTTTATTAAAACCGTCGCTGGAACAGTTCAAACAAAAGTTCGATTACACTGGATTCGGCGGAGCCGCGCTTTTGGGCGTTAATGGCGTGTGTATTATCTGCCACGGCAGCAGCGAAGCGCCTTCGATTTACTCGGCTTGCCGCATTGCCAAGCAAATCGCCGAAGCCGGAATTGTCGAACATATTAAAACCGCCGTCGCGCAGGCGCCCACAGAAAATGTAGAATTGAAGGTTGAAAGCGAAGAAAAATAATCTTCCTTTTCGATTCTCTTCCATGACCCACGAAGTCACAGCCACGCCACCTGTTGCGTTACATCGCCCGTTGCCGTCTTTGCGCTCGGCTGCGATTACGGGCCTCGGCGTTTATCTGCCGAAAAAGGTGCTGACCAACGCCGAACTCGAAAAAATGGTGGACACCAACGATGAGTGGATTCGCTCGCGGACAGGCATCGCCGAGCGGCGCATCGCAGCCGATAACGAATCTACCGCCGATTTAGCCGAAAAAGCTGCCCGCGCCGCCCTCAAAGACGCAGGCGTGGCTCCGGGCGAAGTTCAACTGGTCATTGTCGCCACTTGCACGCCGGATTACCAATTTCCAGCCACCGCCGCCCTGCTTCAACATCGCTTGGGCTGCACTGCTGCCGCGTTTGACCTCGAAGCCGCGTGTTCAGGTTTCGTTTACGGTTTGGTTGTGGCGCAGCAATTCATCGCAACGGGCGCCGTTGACACAGTTTTGGTGGTAGGCGCCGAAGTGATGTCGCGCATTTTGGATTGGACTGACCGCAATACTTGCGTTTTGTTCGGCGATGGCGCGGGCGCGGCTGTGGTGCAAGCCGCGCCGCCGGGTTACGGCGTGATTGGCATTGATTTGGGTGCCAACGGCGCGGGCGGCGAACTGTTGAAAGTCGAAATTGACCCGAAAAGTGCCGAAGGCGCCTCCTGCGCCGCGCCGCGCAAGATTTATCAGAACGGCAAAGAGGTTTATCGCTTCGCGGTCAATGTTATCGGCGAAAGTGCCGTGCGTGCCGCGCAAAATGCCAGTTTGGAGCCGTCGAAAGTGGATTTATTGGTGCCGCATCAAGCCAATATCCGCATCATCGAAAGCGCCGCCAAGCGCATGGGCTTGCCGATGGAAAAAGTCTTCGTCAACGTCCACAAATACGGCAACACTTCGGCGGCCAGCATCCCGATTGCGCTTTGCGAAGCGCGTGACGAAGGCCGTTTGAAGCACGACGACAACATTGTCATCGTCGGTTTTGGCGCCGGTTTGACATGGGCCGGAGCCGCCATAAGGTGGCACGAAAAAGGTGGCGGCGGTGCATAGTTTTCCTACTCGCTGACTGTGGAACTGCTACCGGCAAGACCGAATTATTGCAATCTATCGTCAAAGCGATACGGATTATTGCTAAAGCGATACAAATTATCGTCAAAGCGATACGAATTATGACCGAAGCGATAGAAATTATGCCCAAAGCGATACTCCGGGAAGCCGAAGCGATATGGCGGCAGGTTGCAGCGATAGGACGGGAAGCCAAAGCCATAGAGCGGGGAGTCAAAGCGATACCCGGAATGCCAATAGCGACAGCATTTTGCTTTCTCAACAGGTCTTATGACTAAAAAATTCGACGTTTCGCAAGCGCAGAAATTGGATACAACCGAGCGATTGAAATGGAATAACCCACGCGAAATTGTCGCGGCGGCCCATATTCCGGTTGGTTCGCGCGTGGCCGAAATCGGCTGCGGCACGGGCTGGTTTACTTTTGAAATCGAAAAAGTGGTGCGCCCGCGCGGCATGGTTTACGCCTTAGATATGCAGCCCGCGATGCTGCAAATTTTGCGGGCGCGCCGCGAATGGGAGCGCATTCTCACTTTGCCGTGCCGCGAGAACGAATTTGAACTCGATAACGGCGAAGTGGACGTGATTTTTCACGCCAACACGCTGCACGAATGCGAAAATCCCGCCGCGCACCTGCAAGAAGTCGCACGCGTTTCCAAAGATGGCGGGCGTTTGGTTCTCATCGAATGGCACTTGTCCAGCGACGAATCGCAGCCCGGCCCGCCCAATACGCAGCGCATCGAACAAAGCGAGGCCGAAAAACTCATCGAATCCGCCGGTTTTAAAGTGCAAAGCCGCAACGATGTTGGGCCGTATCATTATTTGATTCAAGCGACGAAACAGTGATCGGTGGGCAGTGTTCAGTGAGCAGAAATATCTCGCTGACCACTGACCGCTGACCACTGACCACTGACCACTGACACATGAACGCTTTTCTTTTTCCCGGACAGGGCAGCCAAAAAGTCGGCATGGGCCACGCGCTTTTTGAAAAATCGGACGCGGCGCGCCAACTTTTCGCCCAAGCCAACGAAATTCTCGGCTACGATTTGCAAGCGCTATGCTTTGACGGGCCGCAGGAGGATTTAACCGACACACGTCACGCGCAACCGGCGCTGCTCACAGTGGGCGTTTTGCACTGGCAAGAAGCGCAAAGCGCGGGCATTACCGCGCAGATGGTCGCCGGACATTCTTTGGGCGAATATACGGCGCTGGTAGCCGCTGGCGCGCTGAATTTTGAAGATGCTTTGCGTCTTGTGCAAAAACGCGCCGAATTGATGGCAAAGGCGCCGCACGGCGCGATGGCGGCGATTATTGGCCTCGCGGACGACAAAGTTTTGGAAGTGCTACAAAACGCCGCCGGAACCGTTGTCGCGGCCAATTTCAATTCGCCGGGGCAAGTTGTCATTTCGGGTGAAACAAGTGCCGTCGAAAATGCCATGCACGCTGCCAAAAGCGCGGGCGCCAAAATGACGGTAAAACTGCAAGTGAGCGGCGCCTTTCATTCGCCCTTGATGCATGAAGCGGGCGCGCAAATGAGCCGACTCATTGACGCTGCGCCATTTCAGGATGCGCAAATTCCGGTTTATCAAAACACCACCGCGCGCCCGGCAACTGCCGCAGGGGATTTAAAAGCCGCCTTGCGCGATCAAATGACCAACCCCGTGCGCTGGACGCAAACCATTCAAAACATGATTGCGGACGGCGCGGGGCAATTTTACGAACTCGGCCCCGGCAACGTTTTAGCGGGCCTCGTGCGGCGCATTGATAAATCGGTGAGCGTGGAAACGACGGATAAATAAACACAAAATCCACAAAAGGCGCACAGAGAAACACTAAGAATATAGAAAATTCGTGTTCCTTTGTGAATTTTGTGTTGAGAATAGAATCATGCAACTCGAAAATAAAGTCGCATTTATCACGGGCGCGCGGCGCGGCATTGGGCGCGCGATTGCGCTGAAAATGGCGCAAAATGGCGCGGATTGCGTGCTTTTGGCGCGCAGTGCGCCTGAAGAACTCGCAGAAGAAATTCGCGGCATTGGACGGCGTGCCTTGGCTATCGCTTGCGATGTCAGCGATAACGAGCAAGTCGAAGCGGCGGTCAAGCAAAGCATCGCAGAATTTGGCAAAATTGACGTGCTGGTCAACAACGCAGGCATCGCGCAGGATGGACTTCTCATCCGTATGAAACTCGAACAATGGCAAAACGTGATTGATGTGAATTTATCCGGCGCGTTTTATTGCACCAAGGCAGTGGCGCGATATATGCTCAAAGCCAACGCCGGACGGATTATCAATATCACCTCGGTTATTGGACAAATGGGCAACGCAGGGCAAGCCAATTATGCCGCGTCCAAGGCCGGTCTGATAGGATTTACCAAGTCCGTTGCCAAAGAGTTGGGCAGTCGAAGCATTACTTGCAATGCCATCGCGCCCGGATTCATTACAACGGACATGACAAGCGACTTAACAGACGAGGCAAAAGAGCAACTTTTGCAAAACGTGCCGCTGGGAACATTGGGGCAACCGGACGATGTAGCCGAACTGGCGCTGTTTTTGGCGGGGCCGGGCGCACGCTATATTACGGGGCAGGTCTTGAATGTTGACGGCGGTTTAGTTATGTAAGATAGGGAAACTGTCGTTCCCATTTTTTCACACGGAGAACAGAAACATGGCAACAATTGATAAAGTCCGCGAAATCGTGGCCGACCAACTGAGCGTCGAAGCCAACATTGTGACGCCGCAGGCGCGTTTCGTCGAAGACCTCGGCGCTGACTCATTGGACGTGGTCGAACTGGTTATGCGTTTTGAAGAGGAATTTGACGTTGAAATTCCCGACGAAGACGCCGAAAAACTCACCACCGTCGGTGCTGCCGTCAAATACATTGACGACAAGTCCGAAGGAGCGTAAACGAGTGCGGAATGTGAAATGCGGAATGTGGAATTAGAAATTTTTCTTCATTCCGCACTTCGCACTCCCCATTCCGCAATTTTCTGATGGCAGAAGCAAAAGAACGAGTCGTTATAACCGGTTTGGGCGCCATTACGCCCCTTGGCATTGGCGTGTCTGCGTTTTGGGAAGGCGTCAAATCCTCGGCCAACGGCATCGCGCCGCTGACTTTGGTGGACACCACACGGCACAGCACCCGGTTTGGCGGCGAAGTGAAAAACTTTAACCCCGAAGATTTCATCGAGCGCAAAGATACGCGCAAGATGGATCGTTTTGTGCAATTGTCAGTCGTCGCGTCCGACGAGGCGATCAAGCATTCGGAACTGAAAATCGATAAATGCAACGCCGAACGTGTTGGCGTAGTCATCGGCTGTGGCGTGGGTGGCCTCACGACATGGGAGCGCGAATTTCGCAAACTCATCGAAAAAGGCCCAGATCGCGTCAGCCCTTTTCTGATTCCGATGATGATTTCCAACATGGCGAGCGGCCATGTTTCGATTCGCACCGGTGCGCAAGGTCCAAATACTTCCACTGTTTCGGCTTGTTCCTCGTCGGCGCACGCGATTGGCCTCGCCTTCGATTTGCTGCAACACGGCGAAGCGGATGCGATGATCGCGGGCGGCACCGAAGCGCCGATTTGCGACAGCGCTTTGGCAGGTTTCGGCAATATGCGCGCTTTGTCGCGGCGCAACGACGACCCGTTTCACGCATCGCGGCCTTTTGATAAAGAACGCGATGGTTTCGTGATGGGCGAGGGCGCCGGCACGATTATCGTCGAAACGTTGTCCAACGCAAGGCGGCGCGGGGCAAAAATTTATGCCGAAATGTTGGGCTATGGCATGAGTGGCGACGCCTATCACATGACCGATATGCCCGATGACGCTGCTGGCATGACCAATGCGCTGCGCCAAACGCTGCGCCGCGCCAATTTGCAACCCGAAGATGTGCGCTACATCAACGCGCACGGCACTTCGACAGTGACCAACGATAAAACCGAAACGTTAGCTGTCAAAACCGTTTTCGGCGACCACGCGCGCAAATTGGCGATGTCTTCGACTAAATCGCAAATCGGTCACTTACTGGGCGCGGGTTCGGCTGTTGAATTAATCGCCACCACACTGGGCTTGAAATACGGCATTATGCCGCCGACGATAAACTATCAGGTGCCCGACCCGCTTTGCGACTTGGATTACATCACCGAAGGCGCGCGCCACGCTTCGTTTGATGTGGCACTGAGCAATTCGTCCGGATTTGGCGGTCATAACGTTGTGCTGGCGCTGCGTCGTTGGGACGAAGCCTAAATCAGCGCATGAATTCGCAGGCTGGTCGAAGATTGAATAATTTATCCGCAAAGTGGTCAAAGGTAAACTGCAAAGGGCCAACGGCATTTGAGCGCGTTGGCCCTTTTTGTAAATTTTCTTGTGTCTGATTTCAACGCTGCCAATAAAGCTGCTTTTCCCCGCCGTGTGGTTGTCACTGGCATGGGCGCTATCACGCCGGTTGGTCACGATGTCGAAACTTCGTGGCGCGCTGTCGTGGCAGGTTGCTCTGGCATCGGCCCCATCACGATTGTCGAATCGGCTCATCTCGATGTAAAAATTGCCGGCGAGGTCAAAAACTTCGACCCGAAAAATTATATGCCGGTCAAAGATTCGCGCCGCGCGGATCGTTTTGCGCAGTTTGCCGTGGCTGCCGCGCGCGAAGCCGTCGCGCACGCCAATTTGCCGATAAACGAAGAAACCGCCGACGATATTGGCGTAATTATCGGGTCAGGCGCGGGTGGAATTCAAACTTACACCGACAATCAGCACGTCATGGATGATCGTGGGCCGGGCCGTTTGAATCCGCTGATGATTCCCATGATTACAACCGATTCGGCCTCGGTTCAAGTCGCCATTCAAACCGGCGCGCATGGCGTCACTTTTGGCGTCGCAGCGGCCTGTTCCACGGGAAATGATGCCATTTCGCAAGCGTTTTATGCTATTCAGCGCGGCGATTCCAAAGCGATGCTCACGGGCGGCGCCGAAGCCGCAATTACACATTTGGGATTGGTTGGTTTTAGCCAACTGCGCGCTTTGTCCAAGCGCAACGACGACCCGACACACGCCTCGCGCCCGTTCGATAAAGATCGCGATGGTTTTGTTCTCAGCGAAGGCGCGGGCGTTTTAGTTCTCGAAGATTTGGAATATGCACAGGCGCGCGGCGCGACAATTTACGCCGAAATTCTTGGCTGCGCGGCCACTTCCGATTCCGTGCATCTCACCGACCCTGACCGCAATGCCATTCAAGCCTCGCGCGCCATTTCTTTGGTGCTGAAAAAATCCAACATCACGCCGGACGACATTGATTACATCAACGCACACGCCACCGCGACTTCGATAGGCGATCTTTGCGAAGTGCGGGCCGTTAAGCGCGCTTTGGGCGACGCGGCGTATAAAGTGCCGATTTCGTCTACCAAGTCCACTACAGGCCATTTATTGGGCGCGGCAGGCGCCGTCGAAGCCATCTGGTGCATCCGCGCCATGCACGACAGCATTCTGCCGCCCACGATCAACCTCGACAATCCCGACGAAGAATTCGATCTCGATTTTGTGCCGAATATAGCGCGGCCCGGCAAAATAGATATTGCCCTTTCCGCCGCTTTTGCCTTCGGTGGGCACAATTCGATGTTGGTTTTACGGCGCTGGGAATAAAAATTTAGGCCCAAGCGGACCGAAAACAAGCGAAAAACGCGAAAAACGACCAAATTTTGTCCGGTGGGGTGCCACCAAGCACCAAGTTTGGGCGCTCGGAGCACCGTGGGGTCCCCAGGGGTATCGAGCGCCGAAACTTGATACCCCTGGGGATCCCCAGGGGTATTGAGCGCCGAAACTT
>JANMKN010000192.1:0-47035 GCA_031372065.1 Abditibacteriaceae bacterium
TAAATCACGTTTAGCGTGCGCTAATTACGATTTAGCGTGCGCTAATTACGATTTAGCGTGCGCCAATTACGATTTAGCATGCGCCAATTACGATTTAGCGTGCGCCAAACGTGATTTAGCGTGCGCTAAATCACGTTTAGCGTGCGCTAATTACGATTTAGCGTGCGCTAAATCACGTTTGGCGTGCGCCAAATGACTTTTTTGCTTCCCCGAACAGTCGTCGGGCGCGCCAAATGACTTTTTCGGCTCCCAAAAATCACGTTTGGCGCGCCCGACGCATTTTTTTGCTCCCCGAAAAGTCGTTGAGCGCGCCCGACGTGTTTTTTTGCTCCCAGAAAACGCTCCTCGCAGGCGCGAGGCCTTTTTTCGGAGCAAAAAAACGCGTTTCCGGCGGTCAACGAGCTTTTGGGGAGCAAAAAAACGCGTTTCCCGGCGCTCTGCCCGCTTAATCCAATATACAAGAGGTCTGAATCATCTATGAATCGCGAAATTTTCGATGTCATTTCGAATGCGAAACCCATCGCATTTTGGGCGGCGCCTTTCTCTTGTTCGAAGGCGGCGAAATGGCGGCGGTGCTGCAAATCGCCATGATGGGAAATTTGCCTTTGTAAACACTTGTAAACAGCGAATCAAAGGCGTAGTAAAATTATCCAATAGCAACAGTTTCAAGGAGAACCATGCAAATTAAGAAATTTATCGTCGTTTCGCTTTTGGCAGGCGCTTTGAGCCTTGGCGCTCAAGCGCAACCCAACGTCAATAACGGTCAGGCCGTTAATCCGCCGAATCAAGTGCCTTTTGGCGGCCTAAACGGGCAAGATTGGCAAAAAATGACGCCCGAACAGCGTCGCGAAGCCATGCTCAAGATAACCGAGCAAATGCTGCGCGGTGGCATGGATATGTTGAATGTCCAAGACAAAGCCACGCAAGATGCCGTTGTCGCCTTCGCGATTGAACAGGAAAAAGCCTTGGAGCCGGTGCGCGAAAAGCATCGCAAAGTGGCGCAATCGCTTATCAATAACGCAGTGACCGAGCAGCAAGTTGGTGCTTTAATGGAAGAATTGCGCGTCGCCGAAACCGAGGCGCGCGACAAACGAGGGAAAGACATTGACGCGCTGGAAAAACAAATTCATTTTTCACAAAAACCGCGTCTTTCGGCCTTGTTGTCGCTTTCAGGTTTGACTGGCGAACAAACTGGCTTTATGAACGGCGTTTTGGGCAATATCATGGCGAGCATGGCGAATGTGCAAGCCAATGCCGCGCTGCCGAATTTACCCGCTGGGCCACCACGCGCGGCGAATTAGGTTGCTGACAGTGGAAAAAGTAGGGACGTGATTCATTCACGTCTCTACCATGATGGTCGTTGAGCTTTGCTTCTGGCGAAGAATTGAGCAAGAGTGCCCTGTCAAAAACATTTTAAACTGCAATTATGCGATTCTTTCATCGAATCTTGTGCGCCGTGCTGTTTTTGAATGCCGCTGCCCGCGCCGACACGCAGTGGATTCCCATTAACAACGATTTGCCGCGTTTGGCGCAAATCAAAAAAGTAGATTATCTGCGCGAAGTGCATCCGCTTTTGCAGGAAAAGTGCGGCAATTGCCATCTGAACGGCAAAAGCAAAGGCGGTTTGCGCCTTGATTCGCGCGAGGCGATTCTCAAAGGCGGCGAAAGTGGCCCGGCTGCCGTAGCCGGCGATGCCAAAAATTCGCTGCTTCTCAAACTGGTCCAAGGCCACGATCCCAACCGCCTCATGCCGCCTGTTGGCCCGAAACTCACGCCGCAGGAAACTGAAATTCTGCGCGTGTGGATTGAGGGCGGCCTCTCGTTTGAAGGCGCCGCGCCTGCTGCTTACAAACCGCAACTGGCGCCGCGCGAAGTCCAAGTGCCGCTCGGCAATGGCAGCGCCCTTGACCGCGTTTTGGCTGCGTATTTCAAAGAACACGATGTCAAAATGGCCGCGCCGGTGAGTGATCGCGTTTTTGCGCGGCGCGTTTATTTGGATTTAATCGGGCTTTTGCCCGCGCCTGCCGAATTAAACGCTTTTATTGATGATAAAACGCCCGACAAACGCGAAAAACTCGTGCGAAATTTGCTTTCGCGTGACGACGATTACGCGACGCATTGGCTGACTTTTTGGAACGATGCCTTGCGCAACGATTACGCTGGCACGGGCTACATTGACGGCGGGCGCAAGCAGATTACCAACTGGCTTTACGAGGCGCTGAAAACCAATAAATCCTACGATAAATTCGTGGGCGAGCTGATTAATCCGACGCCCGAATCGGAAGGTTTCACCAAAGGCATTATCTGGCGCGGCACCGTCAACGCCAGCCAAACGCCGCCGATGCAAGCCTCGCAAAATATCTCGCAGGTTTTTCTCGGCATAAACATGAAATGTGCCTCGTGTCACGACAGTTTCACCAGCGACTGGAAATTGGCCGATGCTTACGGTTTGGCTGGCATTTACGCCGATGCGCCCTTAGAAATGGTGCGCTGCGATGTGCCGCTGGGCAAAATCGCGCCGGTGAAATTTCTTTATCCCGAACTCGGCACCATTGATGGCAACGCGCCGCGCGGCGAACGCCTGACACAATTGGCGCGCGCCTTAACTTCCAACCAAAATGGGCGCTTTGCGCGCACTGTTGTCAACCGCGTGTGGGCGCGTTTAATGGGGCGCGGCTTAATTGAGCCAACCGACGAAATGGATCGCCGCCCGTGGAGCGAAGATTTGCTCGATTTTCTGGCAAGTGATTTTGTGCGCAATGGCTACGACCTCAAAAAATTGATGCTTACTATCGCCACTTCGCGCGCTTATCAAATGTCCTCGGCAGCAGGCAGCGAAAGCAGCGAAAAATATGTTTTCACCGGGCCAGCCGTCAAGCGTTTGAGCGCCGAACAATTCGCCGATGCGCTTTACACTCTCACCGGCGCGTGGCCGCAAATGCCCGCCGCGCCTCTTGGCGGCGGCAAAGCGCTAAACATCGGCGCTAAATGGATTTGGAACACGCCAAACGCCGCTAAATCTGTTCCCGGCGGCCATATTTTCGTGCGCAAAACGTTTTCCTTGCTCGAAGTGCCGCTTTTAGCGCCCGCGACGATGAGTTGCGACAACGAATTTATTTTGTGGGTCAACGGCAAAAAAGCCGCAGCGGGCGCCGACTGGCAAAACCCCGTTTCACTCAATTTAAAACCGCTGCTCAAAAAAGGCCAAAACACCATCGCCGTGCAAGCAATCAACTGGCCTGATGCCGAACTGCAAAAGGGCTTGAATATCCAAGGCGAAAGCCCGTCGGGTTTCATCTTTTCGGCGTTGCTGCGCTTTGAAAAAGCGCCCGAACAAACCTTAAACAGCGACGCGACATGGCAAGTCGCAGTCAACGCGCCCGCCGGTTGGGAGAAACCCGATTTTGCCGCTACCGCTTGGCAAAACGCGACGGAACTTTTCGAGGTGAGCGGCGGGCCTTGGAAACTCGGCGAGCAACTCGGTCTGGCTTTAGGCCGCCAAGTTTATGATCGCCCAATTCGCGCCGCGCTTTTGAAAGCCGATACTTTAACCGTCGCTTTGGGCCGTCCAAACCGCGAAGTGGCTGTCACAACGCGGCCTTCGCAAGCCACTACTTTGCAAGCCCTCGAACTCACCAATGGCCGCACCCTTTCGGCACTTCTGCAAGCGGGCGCCGCGCGCGCATTAGAAGAATCGAACGATCCAAAAGTCATTGCCACTAACCTATGGCAGCGCGCTTTAGGCCGCGCACCGAACGATCAAGAATTGAAAGAAGCGATGGCTCTTATCGGCAACCCGGCCTCGCCCCAAGGCGTCGAAGACTTGCTGTGGGTTTTAACCATGCTGCCCGAATTTCAGTTGATTTATTGAGGTAACTTGGATGCTGATAATGAGCGAGGAACAAAAGAAAAATTGGGAGTTTGCCAAGCAACTCAGCCGCAATGTGCGCGCAGATGCTGATTCTCCGTATGCCGGAAAATATGTGGGCATCCAACGCGAACAAGTTTTGGCGGTGGCAGACACGCCAGAGGAACTCCACGCTAATTTGCAAGCACAGGGGGCTGACTTGGAAGCAGTAATGGTCATTCAAGCGAGCGTTGACCACGATCAAATTTATAAGCTCTGGAAGTGCGGCTAATGCCTCGCGCGACATGGCTTTTATACAATGATTTGCCTGTAGTTGAAATTCAACTGCAAGACAATTTCGGCTTCATGCATAAACGTATTTTGTTGGCAGATACTGGTGCCGGGCCGCGTCATGCGCCATTTCAATTGGTGTTAAGCGAAGCCGACTGCAAACTGCAAAATAGCCTGAGAGTAGATCAAGTAGCAATCGGTGGGGCGATTATTGGTAGCTTTGCGGTTTACCGTTTGGAAATTGGAATTCCTAATTTGAATCTTACTTGCCGAGTTTCCGTAGCCGCTGTTCCCGCAGGCGCCTTGCCGGAAGGTTTGCAAGGTATAGCGGCCTTTCGTTTCTTGAATAGTTTCACTTACGGCAATTTTGGCAACGAGAACGAGTTTGGTTTGGAGAGATAAATTATGACGTTTTCCCGACGCAATTTTTTGAAAACGGCCAGTGCTGCAACTTTATCAGCACTGGCTGCGCGGCCTTCGCAAGTGTGGGGCGTGGAGAAGCCTGAAAAAGTGGAAGCAACCGCCGACACGCTCATTGTTTTGTGGATGGCGGGCGGCATGGCGCATACCGAAACCTTCGACCCGAAGGCTTACACTCCGTTTGAAATCGGGCTTGACCCGAATCGGGTTTTGTCTACTTTTCCCGCCATTAACACTGCGGTAGACGGTATCAAATTCTCGCAGGGGTTGGAAAAAATGGCCTCGGTGATGAATCGCGGCACGCTGATTCGCACTTACACGGCGGCAGATTTGGGCAAAATTTTGCATTCGCGCCATCAATATCACTGGCATACGGGTTATGCGCCGCCACAAACTGTTGCCGCGCCGCATATCGGCTCGTTTATCGCGCGCACTTTGGGGCCGGTGAATCCGGCGATTCCGGCTTTTGTGGACATCGGGCAGCGTCTCGATTTGGGCGAAGGCGAAGAACTCAAAGCGTTTCATACTGCCGGTTTTTTGGGCAGCGAATACGGCCCGTTTTTGATTCCGCAACCGGCCCAGGCAATGGAAACCGTGCGCCCCGCGATGGAAGCCGGACGCTTTGCCAACCGGCAGGAAGTGTGGCGTCGCATGGTGGCCGATGGGCCATTGGGCGATGCGGGCGATTTTCAGAAAGAATCGCTGCTGCGCTCGATGGAAAACGCGCATCGTTTGCTCAGTTCTCCCGCCGCTAAAGCCTTCGATTTAACCCAAGAACCCAAAGAATCGTTTGATATTTACAACACGGGCCGCTTCGGACTTGGTTGTTTATTGGCGAAGCGCCTGACCGAAGCCGGGGCGCGTTTTATCGAAGTGACCAGCGAATATATTCCGTTTGAATATTGGGATTCGCACGAAAACGGTCACACGCGCGCCGAAATGATGAAAAAGCAAATTGATGCGCCGATTGCTCAACTGATTCTCGATTTGG
The DNA here is from genome assembly GCA_031372065.1 of Abditibacteriaceae bacterium. Lineage (GTDB taxonomy): Bacteria > Armatimonadota > Abditibacteriia > Abditibacteriales > Abditibacteriaceae > DASWNL01. The sequence continues at coordinate 5,550 of JANMKN010000192.1, forward strand.
AAAAAAGCGGGCGACTTGACCGCACTTTGGTGGTTTTAGCCAGCGAATTTAGCCGCGATATGATGCTCGAAGGCCGTCCCGGTCAAAAAGTGCCCGACCAAGTCGTCGTGCCTGACAAAATGACCGAAATGAAGCATTACGGAATGCATCGCCACTTCACCGATGCCGGCAGCGTTTTGCTTTTTGGCGGCGGCATGAAAAAGGGCTATCTTTACGGCACCACAGCGGACGAGCGACCTTGCAAAACCATTGACAAGCCAGTTTATATCGCTGATTTGCACGCCACGATTTATCGCGCGATGGGCATTTCTCCCAAGCTGTCTTACGAAGTGGAACAACGCCCGTTTTATGTCACGCACGACGGCAAAGGTGTGCCCATTAAAGAATTATTTGCGCGCGAATTAATTTAAGGCCCAAACTGCAAGCGCAATTAAAATCGAGGTAGAAAATGGCGACTACAATCACGGAAAACTTGCCTCTTATCGGACGGCGCAGCTTCTCGGCTCAGGAATACGACCGTCTGGCGGAACTCGGCTTTTTCGATGACGAAAAACTCGAATTGATCGAGGGAGAGATCATTCCAAAAATGACACATAATCCACCACACGCGACGGCCTTATATAAGGCCCAAATCATCCTGATGCGTGTTTTTCAAGGAGGCTTCATGGTGCGCGTTCAGTTGCCGCTGGCATTAGGCCCGCGCAGCCGCCCTGAGCCGGATGTTTGCGTGGTGCAGGGCCAACCCGAAGATTTCGCGCGCGCTCACCCGACAGCGGCTGTTTTGGCGCTTGAAGTTTCTGATTCCACCTTGCGCCAAGACCGCGAAACCAAATCAGCGCTCTATGCGCGCCATAATATCGCCGAATATTGGATTGTGAATTTGATAGACGGCACGCTCGAAGTTTTTCGCAACCCCGCCGCACAAGAAGGCACCTTACTGGGACACGCTTATCAAGAGCAACGCGTATTGCGCGCCGGAGAAAGCATCGCGCCGCTGCTAAGACCAGAAAATTCCATCGACGTCGCCGATTTATTGCCGTGAAATTTTTGTGGCGTTATTGTGCGCTGATTTGCCTTTTGCTGGCCGCTCTCTTTGGTGTTTCCTGCTCGTCTCAAACTCCCTTTGGCGGCACAATTCCGACGCCCGGCACCAATTGGAAAACAGGACGCGCAAAAATCAAATTGTCTGCGACGATGCTTGCTTCGTTGGATGCCGTCGAAGCGCACAATCCCCATTGCTTGGGCCTTTTGCGAACGCGCGGAAAAGCCGCGTATCGTTTGCAAACGTGTTTCCCTTTTGAAAAATCGCACGAAAGCGGAAGCGCTATTGATGTCGCTGTTGGCGACTGGAACGATGATGGCAAAGTTGATTTGTTGGACGCGTGTTTAGTCGCTTCGAGTTTGGAATCGCGCGGTTGGCGCGGCAGTTTAGGCGTTTACGGGCACAAAACAGCGCAAAGTGGCACATTTTGGGTGCATTGCGATGCCGACACGAATGGAAACGAGCGTTGGGGTGGTTTGCGTGATGAAAATAACCATAGTGCGCAAGCTGTGATTTGGTCGGCGCAAGAACTGGCTTTGCCCGTGCGATGCAAGGAAAGCGGCCTGAAAGCGCGTCAATTGCGCCTCGAAGTGCAAAAACAACCGTCTTTGTGGCGCTTAGATAAGCAAGCGCAAACATTGAATTTGCATCCGGCAGTTTTAGTTTATGCGGGCAAAAGGCTCGTCAAAGCATATCCGGCGGCGCTGGGCTTTGATGCCATTGGCGACAAGCAAAAGCGCGATGATTATCGCACACCCGAAGGCGAATTTTATCTGTGCGAACACAAGAAAAACAGCCAATTTTATCGCGCCTTGCGCCTCAGTTATCCCAACGCGGAAGATGCGGCGCGCGGCTTGCGTGCCGGGTTGATTGACCGAAGCACGCACAACCGCATCGCGCGCGCCATTCGCGAAAAACGTGTGCCGCCACAAGACACAAAACTCGGCGGCGACATCATGATTCACGGCGGCGGCATCGGGCGCAACTGGACATGGGGCTGCGTGGCGTTGGAAAATCAGAGTATCAAAGAATTATTCAACTTTTTGCCATCCGGCGTGCGCGTTACGGTGCGCGCCCCACAACGATAAAACGACTTTCATGTTAGAGATTTGCGCATTGTGCGAACGCGCCGTGGATTATTTGACGGTGCATCATTTGTTTCCAAAATCGCAAGGTCGCCGCGCCGGGCGCAAGATTTACGAATTACCCACCGTGCGCCTTTGCCGCGCCTGTCATCGCCAATTGCACGCTTTGTTTTCCAACAAAGAATTGGCGCGCGAATTAGATTCGCCCGAAAAATTAAAAGCGCATCCGGCGATGGAAACTTTTTTGGCTTGGGTGAAAAAACAAGACCCCAACAAGAAAATCAAAGTGCGCCGCTGAAAACGCAAAACGGCTCGCCTGATTTTCATCAGGCGAGCCGTTTTGCATTTTGAATTTACTACTGTGGCAAAGAGCAAGTGACACTCACTCCTCCGGGCGCCACCCACTCCGGACACAATTGGCGATAAAGCTTATCTTGCCGCTGCGATTTGACATGACCATCGGCGTAGAGCGCGTTGTCCATGTCCAAATGCACCGCTTTACGGATGGTAAAACTCGTATTGGACGAATAAACGTAAGGAGCCGCTGTCACGCTGGGTCTAAAGACAATGCGGCTTTCGACATAGGAATCAAGGCCATCATAAAGAACTACAGTTTCGGTAGGCTTAGTCAAAGTGGCTAAAGCCAAAGGTGTAGGCGGCGGCGGTGTCGCTCCTCCGCAATAGCTTACGGAAAACATATAACCCGCGCCCCAATAACTCATCGCATTAGTTGCTGTGGGGGGCGAGCCAGGCGAAGCCGTTCCGCTGGGACAGACAAAAATCTGCTTAGTCTTCACATAAGGTTGAATGCGAAAGGGCCATTCAAATCCGTCAGTAAAAGGCGCGCCGCCCGCGCCGCCTTTGCAGGATTGGCTGCTCACCGGATAATTTTCGTCATAATCCTGCGTGTATTGCGCAAACCCCAGAGAAAGCTGTTTCATATTATTCAGGCAGTTTGTTTTGCGCGCATTTTCACGGGCGCGGGCAAAAACGGGAAACAAAATCGCCGCGAGAAGCGCTATTATCGCTATGACGACAAGCAATTCGATCAGCGTGAAACCACGGCGTGTTTGAGAAAAACAGTGAGAATTCATAAGATTGTCTCCTGAAAGTGATGCTTTATTCTAACCACTTTGCTTGCACTTCAAACACGAATGCTATGCAATTTCGCTCAAAAGATGAGCCATTTTGCGTTTTCAAAAAATAAATCACAAAATTTAGAAAAATCAGGCGATTATCGTGTGATTTTGTAAGTAAAGTCTCGCATGATTCATTGAAACCTACGCACGATTAACTGAACCTATCACACGTTTTACAGAATCATCCATGTGACTTGGCCTTACATTTCATCCATCAAAGTCACCACGGAAGTGTTGTCTTTCAATTCGATGCTGTAGCGCGAAGGAAACGCGTCGGCGAATTCGTCTTGGTGCGAGACTAAAATGATGCGGCTGAGTTCGTCCTTGAGGTTGTGCAGTTCTTCAATGATTTCGCGGCGGCCTTCTTGGTCGAGACTGCCGAAACCTTCATCAATAATCACCGATTCGATGCGCCGCGTGCCGCTTCCGGCGAACTGTCCGATGCCGAGTGCCAGTGAAACTGCGACGCGAAAGCGCTGACTGCCGCTGAGAAGGTAAACCGGCATTGGGTCTTCGCCCGCTTCGCTGTTGTAGGCCAACAAGTCCAATGCGCGCACGGCTTTGCCAGCGGGTTCGTTGCCGTCGTGTCGCAATTCGATGCGCAAAGTGCCGCCTGAGATGCGATCTAAAACCTGATTGGCATTGGAAACAATGCCGCTTTCGGCCTGCTGCAATAGATAACGCTGCAAACGATCACGCCCCAGATAATCAGCTAAAATTTTATAAAGCTGCGCTTGTTTTTCGACTTTCTTGAGGTCTTTTTCGGTTTCAAAACGCCGCGCTTTCAAGTCTTGGAGACGCTGCGTTTCCTTTTCATAAATGTGCTGCTCGGCCAAGGCGCTTTCATGTTGACGGCGCGCGGCGTTTTCTTCGTTTGCCACTTCGTCTGGCGAACGCCGCGCTGCCACAGGAACATTGTCGGACTCGTCTTCGATTTGCCGCAGACGCTTTAAATGCGCTGCGTTATCGCGTTGGGCATTTTGCAGCAAGGCTAATTTTTCGTCGGCGCCGCGCAAAAGTCCGATTTCGTTTTGCCACTCTTGCAATTGCGTTTCGCTGAGAGTTTTCGCAGTTTCCCGCCACGATTCCGGCACGTTTGCCAGCGCATTTCGCAAGGCGCGTTCGATGCCTTCGCGCCGCGCATTTTCTTGCGCGGCTTGCGTTTGCGCGCGCTGCTGTTCGTCGCGCGCCGCTTCGATGGCGCCTTGCAAAGTATCGACTTCGCGCGCGGCGTTTTTCAGGGGCGCTTCCAAATTTTGAAAGTCGCGCACGGCCTGTTGCGCTTCGTTTTGCGCCTGCTCATGCGCGGCGCGGATTTCGCTTTCGCGCTCTGGCGAGTATTCGCCCTCTCTCGCTTGACGAATGCTTTCATAGGGCGCGCGACGCGAGCGCAAATCGTCGCGCATGGCTTTTTGGCCTTGCAGTGTTTGCAGTTTCGCTTGTGCCGTAGCCGCTTCTTGGGCCAAGCGCGTAGCGCCTTGCAAATCCTCGTCGTCGGGATAAAACGCCGCGATTAAATCGTTCCATTTACCCTCGCGGGACGCATCAATTTTGCTTTGATAATCGGCGGGCAAAGCGACAAAGGCTTCTTCGCCGCGCGTTTTTTCCGTGGCGCCCAGTTCGCGCGCTTTGGCGATGTTGCAATCAAGACGATAAATATCTTCGTTCAAGCGTTGCAGGCGCACGTTGAGAACCTTGGCCTCGCTTTGCAAAGTTTCGTGTTCGGTTTGCAGTTCATCGCTGCGCGTTTTGGCGGCTTGCGCTTCCTCGCCGGCGCGCGAAAATTCGCCCCTAATGCGGTCTTTTTCGGCTTCGATGTGTTCCTGCGTCAAAGGTTGACCGCAATATTCGCATTCGGCGCGATTTTCCTGACTTTTCAAGCGTTCGACGCGCTGGCGAATCTGTTCGCGCAGCGTTTTCATTTCGGTGGCGCGTTGCTGCGCGTCCAAAACTTCTTGGCGTAATTTTGGCTCGCACGCTTCGACTTCGCCGAGCCTTGTGAGCGCCTTTTGCTGCTCATCGCGCTTGATTTTTAATTCGGCTTCGGTTTGTTTGGCTTCGTTTTTTAACTGCATAAACGCCGCGCGCGACGAGGCGAATTGCCGCAGCCATGGCAAGGCGTTTTTGATCTCCTGACCGTGTTCGGCGGCGGCTTTGGCAACCGAAATTCGCGTGTCGAGATCAATGGCAAAATGCGACAACTCGGCATCGAGATTCGCCAATTCGCGCCGCGCATTTTCCAGTTCGTCCAAAGCCGGAAGATGACCGCGCAATTCGATTTCTTGTTCGCGCGTCACTTCGCGTTGCGTTTGCAAAGCGGCGTGTTGATTTTGCAAAGCGGCCAATGAATTTTGCGCCTCGCCGAGCCGCGTTTTGGCGTTTTCAAAAGCCGTTTGCGCCGTGTGCAAGGCGGCATTTTGGCGCGCGATGGTTTGCTCGCATTGCTGCAAGCGCGCGCTTTCGCTCCACACTTCGCTCAGTCGTGGCAACGCGCCGTTTAAGTCAAGCAAACGCTTGGCGTCGGCTTCGATTTGCGCGGCTTGCGCGAACAATTCCTGCGCGCCGCGCAGTTGCTTTTCGATGACCGCTTGTTCTTCACGCAGTTCCTGCCAGCGTTCGGCGCGCACCAAAAGCTGCGTCCATTGCAAGTGCTTTTGATGCGCGGTTTGGGCCTGTTCTTCCCATGCTTTGGCGTGCGTTTCGGCTTCTTTGATTTGCTCTTCGTCCACAATCGCCAAGTCAGTCAGGCGCACATTCAAATTCTTGGCGGCCCCTTCAAAATCGCGGCGCGCATTATCGGCGTGCGCGTGCAATTTTTCGTAGGCTTCCAAGCCGACAATTTGCGAAAGCATCTCGTGACGCTTTTTCGGATCGGCTTCCAAAAGCGCGTCGCTTTTGCCTTGTTGCAGCATGACTGAGGCCGTGAAAGTCAGTTCATCCAGCCCGATAGTGTGCGCCACCCATTCTTCAAAGCCATCTTTGTAATCGCTGTTAGAAATGGTGCGCGCTTCGTCCGCCATGCCTTTACCGGCGGGTGGATTGGGGCCTTTGAGATGCCACGCTTGAAACGTCGGCTTGCCGCTTTTGGCGAGAGTGCGCTTGACGCGATAATCGTCTTCGCCAATGCGAAAATCAAACTCAACCAGCAGGTTGCTGGCGCCTTGATTTATCAGTTCTTTGGCGTTCTGCTTGCCGCCGCGATGCACGCCGTAAAGCACCCAGGTTATCGCATCGAAAACCGTAGATTTGCCCGACCCGTTGGGGCCGGAAAGCATCCATAACTTGGAGCCTTCAAAATTAAACGTGGCTTCATCACGGTAGCTCATGAAGCCTTGCAATTGCACGCGTAGTGGAATCATGCGGCCTCCTCGGTCAGGCTGGCTGGCATCGCACTGTCCAAAACTTCCACTAAAATCTGCTCGCCCAATTGCAAAAGTTCATCGCGCTGCGAGTGCGTGGCAAGCTGCGTTTGCAAATAGTCGCGCACAGTTCCGGCAACATCGTGCATCCGGCGCGTTGCGCGTTGCGGCGCAATGTCATCGCGGCCAATTTCGATTAATTCGCGTGTATACCAACGCGGAAATAGAGCGGTGATTTGGCGACACAATTCGTCGCGATTGTCCTGCCCCGGCTCCCAGCGCAGCGTGTATTTTACAAGCGCTTGTTTTGCTTGCGCATCGTTTTCGTATTTGGCTTTTAATGCGGCGATTTCGTGTTCTGGTTCGGCGATGTTGAAATACCAAATCGGCGATGTTTCGAGCGGCAAAATTTGCGGCGCGCCTTGCAAACCTTCGGCGCCAATTTCAAAAAGCACGATGCTTTTCTCGTCGTGTCGCTCGGCAAAATCAAGGCGCTCTACGCTGCCGCAATAACGAACGTGCGGCGCGCCGGGAACGGCTTCCTGTGGCTTGTGAATGTGCCCATAGGCAACATACGACCACGAAGTTGGCACATCGCTTGGCTCGAAAATTACGTCTTCCAATTCGGTCACGCGATACAGATTGTGCGTTTGCGCGCCGCGCACATGAATATGGCTAATCAGCACAGCGGGCTGCGTGACATCAATACGCGCGCGCTGTTGTTCGAGCGCGGTTTTAAACTGCGTTTGCACGGCGCGATTTTTCTCTTCGACGTTGTTGTAATGCGCGTCCGAATCGCGTAAATAATAGCGCGGCGTCGGGTAGGGCATCAGCAAAAACTGCACGATTTGTCCGGCGCCGTCGCGCAATTTCAAAAGGCGCGGCGCGGGCGCGATATAAAGCCTGCCACCCGCCACCACGCCATCGGCGCTTTTTTCGACGGGCGACACTAAATCCAAAGCGTCGCGCAGCATTTCAAAAAACACATCGCGGTCATGGTTGCCGCTGATGGCTAAAATGGCGCCGCCGCGATTGAGAAACGGCAAAAAGATGCGACGAATTTCACCCACCGCGCCGCGCATTTGTTCAATGCGACTGCGCTCGGAAAACAAGTCGCCCGCGACGATCATCACGTCCACGGCGTGTTCTTCCAAATACTGGGCAATTTGTTCAAGCGATTGACAAATATCCGCCGAACGATCCACGCGCCCAAGGGTGTCGTTCATGTGCCAGTCGCCGGTATGCAAAATTTTCATGTCTTAAAACGGGAAATAGAACACGGAGCTACGCTACGCGGAAACGGCACGGGTTTTCACGGGTTCAGAGAGGGTTTTTATTGTTCAATCCACAAAGAAACCGTGTTCATCCGTGCCGTTTCCGCGTAGCGTAGCTCCGTGTTCTATTCAAAATTCAATCATCAAACAGGTCGTTGTAATTCGCCGTGCCGTTCAGAGAATTTGGTTCGACAGCGGGCGACAGGGCCTCGTTCGGGTTCATGGCCCACGCGGGAAATGGCACGCGAATGTGCATCGGTTCGCGGAAATTGTCTTGCACGATCAGCTTTTCATCGAGCAGTAAATTTTCGGCTTTGCGCCGCGCGGTTTGGCTGAGAAAACTCCAAACCGGATGCGAAAGTTCCAGCGAACCGCTTTTGCCCAAAACGCGCAGGCCGCAGTTTTCGATGACGCGCTCCGATACCTTTGAGGCTTGCTGCTGCGCGCCCAAAAGAATGATGCCTTGCGAACGCATTTCTGCGGCGACCAGTTCGATAAGCTGCGTAATCGGATCGCGTGAGCCGCGCGGCGCGAAGCGATTTAATTCGTCCAATGTCACCAAATAGGTCAGGCCTTTAACCGCGTTGGTGCCTGTCCGCGCTTGCACCAATTGACGAAGCACCGTCGCGACGACAAAGCGCTGCAATTCGGGCCGCGCCGAAAGCGCGTTGAGGTCAATAACAATTGGGTCGGTGGTGTCGCCGGCCACAATGCGCAGCGGGTTGCCGTTGTCGTCATCCAAGCGCAAAACGCCGCGCCCATCGTAAATGAGATTCAGCAAACGCCGATATAATTTGCGCCATGTGCCTTTGACATGGCCGCGCAACGCGCCATCGGTTTCGCCCAGACATTGATCGTAAACCCATTCTTTGAAGTCGTTAAAATTCGGCGTCGCTTTGCCCAGTGGTTTGGCGTTTAACGAGCGCTCCGAACTGCCGTCGTGATTAAGTTTTTCGTGCGTTAGCAGGCTTTCGATGTCCATCACAAGGGCGCGGAAATTGGCGTCGTGGGCATCGCTTTCGGAAAACAAAAATTCCAGTAAGCCTTCTTCGATGATGTTGCGAAAACTCCACGAATACGGTTTCACATCGCCGCGCCCCGAAGTGGGAACCGGCAGCGTGCCGACTGGCATTTGCGCGGCGTAATAGGTGACGTTTTCAAACGCGCCGGGATTTTCGATGCCGATTTGCGCCCAATCAGCGCGATGGTCTTCGCGGAATTTGGTGCTGCGCCTGTCCATGTGAAACAGGTCGTAATTCTTCACATTGAGAATAATTGGCACCACGCGCAAACGATTTTCGGCAGCGGGCAAGGCTTTTTTCTGGCGCCGCGCTTCGTGCAAAAGCAAATAATTTATCAGCAGCAGAAAACTCGATTTTGTGCCGCGTCCGGCGGTGCCATTGACGTTCATGTGACCGCCGTTTTCGCCTAAAACATAAGCCAAATCAATGGTGCCCGGCCCGACGGTGTTGTTGCCGCCATTTTTGATGAGGCCAATTTGCAAGCGATTGCGCGGCTCTACTTCGTCCACGCGATAAGCCATTTCGGCGTCTTTGTTGGTGGCAAGCATCACATCGCTGCGTTCGCGCGGCGGCGTGAAAAGTGGTGGCTCGGTGCGCAAAATGGCGGCGGCGGCCCATGTGTAGCCTTCGCTGGCAAAGGGCGGCTCGTAATTCAAATCGCCATCGGCTTCGTCCACTTCGTGGCCCATGTTGCGCTTGCGCGAGGAGCGATGCACTTCGTCAATAATGGCGTAAAAAGTGAAATCCTGCCCGGCAATTTTGCTTTGGCAAGTGACAAGTTGGGTTTTTTCGACAAGCGCATCGGGCGGCACCCAAAAGGTGAAGCATTCGCTGGTCGCTTCCTGCCCACCGGGTGCGCCGACGCGCCCAATGCAAGTGCGGTCATTGGCTTTTTCAATCGGGCCGCGCGGGCGATTTATTATATCTTCGGTTGGGGCGTTTTCTGTGCTGTTTAAATTCATGTTGGCTCCGGCTTATAGTGTAGTTTCTCGAAAGCGATTCGGCGTGTGACAAAAATCGCCGGAATTTATTACGGGCGATGTTTTGTAGTTTTTGATTAATTCATGTTACGCAGTCGTTCTTTCCAGCACCACAAACCAACTGCGTGACATGAATGATTAATTTGACGCCTAATTTTTCTTTTCGGGCGTGAACGAAAATTTGCTAATAACAATTTCGGCACCTTGGCCGTTTTGCGGCGCTTGGCCGCGAAACAGCCAGAAGTTGAGGTGCAACGGCAGCGGGTTTTGCGGAATAAGTTTTTGCGGCTCGTCCGGCGTGCATTTCCAGTTGGCGATGATGTTTTGCTCGTCGTCATGATGGCCGCCGAGCATCCAGAATTCCACGCTTTTGGCTGACCAATCGAAGCGGTTGGTGGTGTAATCGCCATCCAGTTTGAAATCGAAAGGATGCGTTTGGATTTTGTTTTTCGCTTCCGGCACAGCGGGCCACACCGAGAAATTGCCCATCGGCGTTTCGGCTTTGCCCCAACGCGCGAATTCGATGTCTATTTCGTTGGTGCCATCCGGCCCGATTTCGGGCCGCGTATAAGGAAACAGGCCCAGCACGATTTGCGGATCGAATTGGTCGGTGCGCCCCACGATTTGCCATTGATAGCGGCCAAAACCAAAACGCTGTTTGGAATACAATTCGGCGCACTGCCATTTGCCATCGCGCTGTGAAATTTTCAAATGCAAACGGCCCGCATCGTCCAGCCAAACGTTGTTTTCGTCCCACGCATTCGGCCCCGGCCCCATCAGCGGCGCGTTTTTGACTGTCCATTCGTAACCGGAAAAAGTGAGGCTCTTTTCGGCAAAAACAGGCAGGGAAATGGTTATCAAGGCAAGAAAAAGCAATTTGGTTGGCATGAAGCAAAAGTATCGCAGGAAAACAGCGAATCCGCGCGGCGGTTTAAAGGCCCAATTATGTGCTCGCTGCTCTTGACAATTTCACCCCGTAAACCTTACAATGATTCCCATTATGTCTCTGATGCTATTTCGGGGAGGGAACCCCGCTACTTTTGTTGCTAATACCAAAGTAGCTTTTGGCGTGTCTAAAAGGGTTTCGCCCCCCCCCACGAAATTTGCCAAATTTGCAGCATTCTGTTGACGAAAATCGTAAAAGTTAAAAAGCCGTCCGCGTTCGCGTGGGCGGCTTTTTTCGTTGTCAAACGCCAAAATCGCAAGAGTTTTCTGGATTTCTTCAAGAGAAATCCAGATTTCCCTTGAAGAAATCTGGCTGGTGCTTTGAGAAATCCAGATTTCTCTTTGAGCAATCTGGCTGGCGCTTTGGGAAATCTGGCTGGCGCTTCGAGCAAGCGACTTTCCCGAAAGGAAATCCGGCTTTCCCTTTGAGAAATCTGAATTTCCCTTGAAGAAAGCCGGATTTCTCTTGACTTTGGGGCCGTTTTAGCCTGTTTTGCCGTAAAAATCGCTGAAAAAGTCCCGATTAAGGGCAAAAAAGGAGAAAACCATGAGTCACACCTCGGAAATCAGCATCCCCTACGGACGCAAGTTGGCCGATGCCGCCATCACCACCATCCTCGCCCGTTTGGTGTTGGCATCTCGGTTTCCGTGTTTTTGATGGATTGGTTGGTGGTTGGCTCGCAGTCTCCGCTTTGTGCGCGCAGATGGCGAATCGTGTGTTTCTTACTTGTCAGTTCGTTTTAAAGGGGGATTTTGAAAGAAATTAACGCGCACTTTGAGGCCGGCTTGCACGTTTTCTAAAATCAGGTTCCAATTGTTGATTTCGCAAATGGCTTTGCAAATGGCGAGGCCCAAACCGTTGCCGCCGGTTTGCGAATGGCGCGCTGCATCAGGACGAAAAAACGGCTCGCACAAGCGTTGCAAATTATCGGATTCAATCGGGGCACACTCGTTGAAAATTTCAAGATGCGGCCCGTTCTCGGACAGTAAAACGCGAATTTCACCGCCGTCGGGCGTGTATTTTACGGCGTTTTCCAATAAATTGCGCACTAAAACTTCGGGATGATTGCCGGGCGCGCGCAAGAGCATTTTGTCGGGCACAATGCTTTCTATGTGCAGATTCTTCGCGTCAATAGTCGCGCGTTGCGACATCAAAAAGCGCTCGCAAATATCGGCTAAATCGGCTTCCTGCAAAGGCGGTTTCGCGTTCGACATTTCCAGTTGATTCAAAAACAAAAGCGCCTGCACCAATTCGCTAAGACGGCGCGTTTGCGCGTCAGCTTCGACAATGGTTTCCCGATATTGCGCGGCTTCGCGCGGGCGCTGCAAGGCCAATTCCAAATGGCCTTGCAAGGCTTGCAAAGGCGTGCGCAATTCGTGCGAGGCCGCTGCATAAAAGCGTCCGCGCGCCGCTGCTGACGCGCGCTGAAATTCCAGCAATTGATTGAAAGTCGCCACCAAATGGGTGATTTCTCTATCGTTTGAAGGCGCTTCCAGATGCGCCGTTTGGCTTTTCTCGGTTCCCCTGCGCGCCTGTGACGCCAAATGGTCAATCGGCGACAAGGTGCGCCCCACCAAAATCCACGCGCCGCCTGCCGAAGTGCAAATAATAAGCAGGCTCAGTCCCATGAGAACAAAGGCCATTTCGTCGGTGCGCCGCTCGGTGGCTTGCCACGGCAACGCTACGACAAATATGGTGTCGCCATGCGCCAAATTTGCAAAGCGCCACGCCTCCTTTGCGGGCGGCCACACAGGTGCTTGCTGCGCTTGGCCCGGCGGTGGAATGATGATTTGCCCGCTGCGATTGGTGGCGAATAAGACGCTGCCCAGCCATCGCAAATCTTCGTTTTGTTCTTGCACAAACTCTTGCATTTGCGCTTTGCTGTGGCCGGCTTCGGATAATTCGTGTTGCACTTGCGCGATGCTATCGGCCAAAACCTGATCGGCCTGCTGGCGCGTGATATAGCGCGTGTAAAGCACCAGCGTCGCGCTGGCGGTCAGCGTGACGGCGGCAATGCCTGTCGTAAACAAAGCCGTCATGCGGGCGCGCATGGAATTCAAGCGCATGAATCATCTGCCTTCAAGCGGAAGCCGACACCGCGCACGGTTTGAATCAAAGGGCGCGCGTGGCCTTTATCAATTTTGTGGCGCAAGTAAGAAACGTAAACATCCAGCACGTTATCGTTGCCGCCAAAATCGTATTGCCAAACGTGATCGAGCAATTCGGCCCGCGTCAGCACACGCCCGGCATGACGCATGAGAAATTCGAGCAAAGTAAATTCTGTCGCCGATAAAGCAATGCTATGCCCGCCGCGTTCGGCATGGCGCGTGGCGGGGTCAAGTTTCAAATTGTCTATCACTAAAACCGGCGGTGTGATGGTGCCACGCCGCAGCAAAGCGCGCATCCGCGCCAGCATTTCGGCGGCTTGAAACGGTTTGACAATGTAATCATCAGCGCCTGCATCAAGCCCGCTGATTTTGTCTTCAAGGGCATCGCGCGCCGTGATAATCAAAATCGGCACGCCCGAACCTTGCGCGCGCAAATGGCGACAAACTTCAAAGCCGCTCAAACCCGGCAGCATGACATCAAGCAAAATCAAATCGAATTTCTGGGCTGTGGCGAGTTCCAGTGCCAATGCGCCATCCGCGCACGAGGTTGGCGTGTAACCGGCCTCAGCGATGGCTTGCTGAAGAAAGCGCGCCACGCTGGCATCATCTTCCACAATGAGAATTTTCATCGAAATTAGTGTAACGATGGCGCGCCTGAACACCCTTTTTCAAATCTCGCAGTTGTGTTTGTTACTTCAACCAAAACAAAAGACGAGCCGGAAAATCCGGCCCGTCTTTTGGTGAAACAATTGTGTGCCACAAGACGCTTATTTCTTGTCGTCGTCTTTTTCGTCCTTATCGTCCTTGCCCTTTTCGTCGTCGTCTTTTTCGTTGGGGTCTTCGGCTTCGACTTTCAAAACTTTGCCCGTGTTGGCATCCACGACAACATCAAACATTTTGCCGTCTTCGGCAGTGATGTCTATGCCGTAAACCACGATGCCGCCTTCTTTTTCCAGTTCGACTTCGGTCACTTTGCCGGGTTTGGCTTTGAGCGCGGCGGCTTTGGCCTGCGCCTCGGTGATTTTGGCCTTCAGCTTGTGGTGTTTGGTCGGCTTTGCTGGTTTTCCTGTTTCAGCAGCATTTGACACCATAAAGGTGCCGGTCAGGGCCAGCACGCAAGTGCCGGCAGCGATGATTTGACGAATGTTCTTCATAAATTTCCATCCTCCGTGCTTCCTATTTTATGTGCCTCGCGCCCGCAAAACCTGAGAAGAATCTGAGAATTTTAAGCCGAACGGCGGCGCAATGAAACATAAACCATCGGCGCAAAAAGCAGGGTGAATAGCGTGGAAAAACTAAGTCCGCCAATCACAGCGATGGCGAGCGGTTTTTGCATTTCGGCTCCGGCGCCAAGGCCCATCGCCAAAGGCACAAGGCCTAAAATTGCGGTTAAAGTCGTCATCAAAATCGGACGCAAACGCACGCGCCCAGCGTGCAAAACGGCCAAAGTGGGTTCCTCGCCCGCCGCTTCGTTTTTCTGCGCTTGATCGAGCAATAAAATGCCATTTTTTACCACCACGCCGACCAGCATAATTGCGCCCATAAACGAAGAAACATTGAGCGGCGTGTGCGTAAGCCACAAGCCAAACGCCACGCCGAAAAGCGCCAATGGCATGACGGCTAAAATGGTAATCGGCGCGCGAAATGAGCCGAATTGAAACAGCATCACGGCGAAAACTAAAACAATCGCCAGCAGCATCACGAGCGCTAAATTATTAAAAGCCGCTTGCTGCGATTGGTATTGGCCGCCCAGTTCCCACGTCACGCCCAGCGGCAGTGAAAAATCGTGCATCACGCCGCGCACATTGGCGACTGCGCTGCTTAAATCGGCGCCTTCGAGATGGGCCGAAACCGCTACCATGCGCCGCTGATTTTCGCGGCCAAGTTCAGTCGTGCCGGGAACGCTTTCGAGCCTCGCCAATGAAGAAAGCGGCACAGAAAAACCGCCCGGCGCGGCAATTGGCAAAGCGGCGAGTTGGGCTTTGTCCGAGCGCAAAATTTGCGGCAGGCGCACGCGGACGGGAATTGAACGGTCGGTTTGCAGCAATTGCGTGGCGACGTTGCCCAGCAAGGCGGTTTGCGTTTGATCGGCGATTTGCGAAGCCGAAAGTCCAACGCGGCCTGCGCGGTCGGGCAGGACATTGGCAACAAGTTCCGGCCCAGCTTCGACGACACCACTCTGCACGTCTACAAAGCCGGGCAGTTTTTCGATTTTGACGGCGATTTTTTTTGCCGTCTCATCTAAAACTGCTTTATCTTCGCCGAATAATTTCACTTCCATGGGCGACGGTGCGCCCGATAAATCGCCAATGATATCTTGCAAAATTTGCACAAACTCCACATCGGTGCCCGGCACTTCTTCGACAACTTCAGCGCGAATACTGTCTATTACGCTTTCGATGTCGCGGCGCGGGCGATTTTTCAGCATGACGGCAAAGTCTCCGGTGTTCGGTTCGGTAATAAAAAAGCCCATTTCGGTGCCGGTGCGCCGCGAAAACGAAGTCACTTCGGGCGTTTTCGACAGGATTTTTTCGATACGAAAAAGCAAGCGATTGCTTTCATCAAGCGAGGTGCCCGGCGGCGTGAAATAATCGAGAATAAACGAGCCTTCGTCCATTGTAGGCATGAAGCCGGTTTCGAGTTTGGTGCCGAAAAACAAGGTGCCGCCGATGATGCACGCGATGCCCGGAACCAGTAGCCAACGATGTTTCAAGGCGCCGCCGAGCAAGCGTTCGTAGCCGCGCAGCAAGCGGTCGAAAACTGGCCCGTGTTCGCGCTGCCCGGTGCGAATTTTCAAAAACGTGGCGCACAAACTGGGGCTGACAAAAAGTGCCAAAACCAAGGAAACGAGCAGGGCAATTGTCAACGTTAGCGCCAGCGCCGAAAAGAAGGCGCCTGCCACGCCGGAAAGCAGCGCCAGCGGCAGAAAAACCACAACCGTTGTCAACGTTGACGAAATCATCGGCGCTGCAATTTCCTGCGCCGCCGCGCGCACCGAATCGGCGGGCGATTCGCCATGCGAGAGATGACGAAAAACGTTTTCCACCACCACAATCGCGTCGTCAATGACAAGCCCGATGCCAACGGCCAACGCGCCCAATGTCATTAGATTTAGCGTTAAACCGACCCAGCGCATAAAGGCAAACGAAATCAAAACTGTGGCCGGAATAATGGCGCCCGTCACCAAAGTGGCGCGCCAATCGCCGAGAAACAGCATCAGCACCACGATAGCCAGCACGCCGCCGATGAGAACCGCATCGCGCACGCTGGTAATGGCATCGTTGATGAGAATTGTCTGGTCGTAAAACGTCGAAAGCCGCGCGCCTTTGGGCAATTCGCGGCGCAAGGTTTTTAGTGCTTCCTGCACACCTTGCGCCACAGAAACCGAATTCGCATCCGGCTGGCGCACGATGTTGAGTAGCACACTTTCGCGTCCTTCGGCGGTGACGATGGTTTGCCGGTCTGCCTCTGAAGCGCGAATTTGCGCCACATCGCGCAAATGCAGCGGCACGCCGTTGCGCTGCGCCACGACGACTTCGCCAAGCTGGGCCATGCCTTGCGCCTGACCGGAAACAAGAGCCTGATATTGTTGAAACTGCGCATCAAAACGGCCCGCCGCGCGCACCGTGTTCGATTGCGCGAGCGCGTCCGAAACGTCTTGCAAAGTCAAGCGATAAGCCGCCAAGCGCTGCGGGTTGACTTCGACAGAAATTTCCGGCGCGCTGCCGCCTTGCACCACAACTTTTGCCACGCCCGGCACACGCGAAAGGCGCGGACGCAAGGTGTAAGTCGCCAATTCCCACAACTGCGACTGGCTTAATTTTTCCGATTGCAGCGACAAACCGAGAACAGGAAATACCGTTGGGTTCATGCGTTCGACGCTAACATCGGTGCCAGCGGGCATGACGCCGCGCGCTTCGGCGATTTTTGCATTGACTAAATTTTGCGATTGCACAATGTCGGTGCCATCGGCAAAATCAGCGGAAATTTCCGCGCCGCCGCGCTGCGATTTGGACAGCACGCGCGTGACGTGCGGCACGCCTGCAACAGCTTCTTCAATCGGGCGCGTGATGCCCGTTTCCACTTGGCGCGCGGGCATATCGCCCGCTTCAGCAATGATAACAAGGCGTGGAAAAGTCACGTCCGGCAGAATCGAAACCGGAAAGGTGCCCGCCAAATAAAGCCCACCCAAGCAAGCCACCAAAGTGACAAACAGCACCGCTTTAAAATGCGTGGTGGCAAAACGAGCGAAGTTCATGAAGTGCTTTGTTAAGGGCACGCCGTAGCGTGTCCCTACTTTTCCTCCGCCTTGCCCGCCAATTTCACCTCGGCGCCATCTTCTAATTCATACTGGCCGAGGCGGATGACGCTTTCGCCCGCTTTGAGGCCGGAACGGATTTCGACAAGGCCGTTTTGCGCCGCACCGACGCTGATTTCGCGCTGCTGCGCCTTGCCATTTTTCATCACAAAAAGCGCCGGTTTGCCTTCGCGCGTGATGACGGCTTGCGGCGGAACGGTAACGGCTAAAGGCCGCGTGGCGGTGATTATTTCTGCACTGGCGAGCGCGCCAATTTTCAGGGCGCCGCTGGCATCGAAAACCGCAAGGCGCACGGCGAGAAGGCCACTTTGCGGATCAATTTGCCCGACGCTGCGCACTTGCGCTGAAAAAGTTTTATTTGGCGCGCTTTCGGCGCGCACGCGGGCCGTTTGTCCGGCGCGCAATGCGGCGGCGCTTTCGGCGGGCAAATTCGCCATCAAATCGAGCGAGCGCGTGTTGGCAATTTCGACAACGGGCGTGGTAGTGTCGGCCACATCGCCGGGATTAAGATTGCGTTTGAGAACTAAACCCGACAGCGGCGCGCGCAATTCGAGCGTGGCGGCTTGCGCGATGGCGGCAGTGACATCGGCGCGTTTGGCTTGCACAGCGGCGCGGCGCGCTCCGGCGTCGGCGGCTTTGACGCTCACTTGCACCTGCGCGGCGCGCGCCGCTTCGAGCGCGGCTTGCATTTGTGTCACTTGCGCGTCGCCGGTTTGCCTCGCTTGCTGCAAGGCTTCGCGCGCCGCATCCACTTTGAGTTGCGCGGCGCGAATATCTTCGGGCCGCGTTTTGCCCGCTTGCGCCGCATTTTTCTCGGCTAAATTGAGCGCGGCTTTGGCTTCGCTAATTTGCGCGTCGCCACTTTTTTGCGCGGCTTGCAAAGCCTGTTTCGCGCCCTCGACGCGCAGTTGCGCGGCTTGAATTTCTTCGGTGCGCGCGCCCGCTTTGACAAGAGCCAGAGCGTCTTGCGCGCTTTGCAAATTCGATTCGGCGACGCTTAAAGCGGTCTTGGCATCTTCCAATTCGCGGCGCGGCTTGATGCCTTTATCGAAGAGAAATTGCACGCGTTCAACTTCCGCTGCTGCGCGCTGTTTTGTGGCTGCGGCGCTGTCCACGGCGCGCTGCGCTTGCGCGATTTCTTGCGGGCGCGCTCCTGCTTTGGTTTTGTCCAGTTCCGATTGCGCTTGTTCGATAGCGTTCTGCGCTTGTTGAACGGCACTTTCGCGCGCGGCTTGGGCCGACGTTAAAGTCAATTTTGCTTGGTCAACCGCGCCTTGCACATCGGGCGCTTCTGCGGCGAGACGGGCGCGTTGCCAATCGTTGCTGGCCTGTTGAAGCGCGTTTTGCGCCTGCGTAATGTTTTGTGTCCGCGTTTGGCGCGCGGCCCCTAAATTCAGCGTCGCTTGCTTGATGGCATTATTGGTTTCGCTTTGCGTGGCCCGCGTGGATAAATCGGCGCTGTGAGCGTCAGCCTGCGCAGCGGTAACAGCAGCGAGAGCGCTTCCGGTTTGTGCCCGCGCTGCTTGATTGTCAAGGCGCGCGATTAATTGTCCTTGGCTGACATATTGGCCTTCGCGCACGAAAACGCCCGTCAACCGGCCCGCCACAGGCGGCGCCACGCGCGCGCTTTCGCCTTGTCCGGGCGTGAGCGTGCCTTGCGCCGCGATGGTTGTTTCCATCGGATGTAGCGCCGCTGCAATGACTTCCACGGCAACCGGCGCCGAAGATTCTTCTTCGTCTTTGGTTTCGCTTGTGGTTGTTGTAGAAACCTTTGTTTGCGTGGTGTTTTGATGGCGCCACAGCGCGATGCTGGCGCATAAAATGAGAATCAGCAAAACCGAGATAATGCGAGACGTTTGCGCTTTTATGGTAATGTGCCTCCGACGGCGCGTTGCAAATCGGCGCGGGCGATGTTGAAAGCGGCCAGTGCGCGCGTGTATTCGGTTTGTTCGCTGCGCAAAAGTTGCTGGGCATCCAAAACTTCCAGATAGGAACTGGCGCCTTTTTCGTAGCCGGTTTGCGCCATGTCGAGCAGTTCTTTGGCTTGATCAAGGCGCCCTTTGCGAAACGATTGGACCACGCGCCGCGCGCTTTGCAGCGTATTGAAAGTGGTTGTAACTTCGAGGGCCAAAGCACGCTCGGTTTCTTGCACATTGGCTTTTTGTTCTTCTAAAGCCGCCTGCGCTTCGCGCACTCCGGCGCGGTTGCGGCCCCGGTCAAAAAGCGGCATTTCGATACCGACGCGCACCGATAAACCGTTGTTAGACGGATAAATTTTGCCCTTGCGCCCTTCGACAAACGCGTCCGGCTTGCTTTGCGAGCGCGCTTCGCGGATGGCCGCTTCGCGCACTTTGATTAAAGCACTCGCGCTTTGCGAATCGGCGCGCTTTTGCGCGGCGAAATCTTGCAAAATTTGCAGATTGAGATCGTCAGTTTGAAAATCTAACGTGCCCGTCAAATGCAGCGCAGCGTCTTGTGCCAAACCTAAAAGCGAACGCAAATTGGCGTAGCGATTTTCGCTTTCGCTGCCCGCTTTTTCGAGTTCCCCTTGGGCGCGGGCCACTTCGATGCCTGCGCGCACCACATCGCGCCGCGCCACATCGCCCGCTTGAAATTGCGCTTGTCCGGCATCCAGAAATTTTTGATTGGCCTGCAACGATGAGGCGGCTAATTCGCGCTGCGCATCGGCGCTCAAGGCTTCAAAATACGCGCTGCGCACGGCAAAATCCAGCGTCGCTAAAGCGCCGTTTTGCTGTGCCTCGGCAGCGGCCAATTCGCCTTGGGCCACGCCTGCGCGCGCGGCGCGCTTGCCGCCCAATTCAAAAATTTGCGCCGCTAAAATGCCTTCGTCAAAACCGCCGGTTTGCCCTTTCAGCGCGTAAGGTTGCGCAACGGCTAAAGTGGGATTGGGCGGCGAAGCGGCGACTTGTAAATGGGCTTTGGCGCCTTGCACGCGCGCGTTGGCGGCATCAAGCGCCGGGCTGTTTTTATGGGCCAGCGAAAGCGCCTGTTCCAACGATAAATCTTGCGCTGATGCCCAAGGCGCCGCGAAAATAAAGGCGCCGCATAAAGTGAAAAGAGACTTTGAGAAAAAAGGCATCAAGCAGAGATTTTTCAAAAGCTGTGCGACAATTGCAAGCCCGCGCCGTGTTCTTTGCCACGCTGGTCGTGAATAAGCGGCGGCAAACGCAGAGTTGCCACCAAAGAAAAATGAAAGCGGGCGCCATTAAAGTTGTTCACATTGCCTATTGTGCCAAAGGGCAGATGGGGAAACTTTGGAAAATCCTGAGAATGCGCATTTTGTTTGCAGATTGAAAACTACCGGGGCCGATGGCGCGCCACTTCAAACAAAAATCCCAGCGCGATGATAAACATTATCACGACCATCGCCACGATAACATAGATAATTCGGGTGCCAACAGGATCAGCGGAGGAAGGTATGTCATCGCCAGTTGCTCCTGCTGCATTGACGCCATGCTGCGCCCCATCGTCATCGGTGCTGCCATTTTGAGAAATCATAGAAACTGCTTTTAAACGTCTGGTGTTGCTGGCGGCTCATCTTGCTTTTCTCTGAGCGCGGCACCAAATTCTTTGGCCCACAGTTCAATGATTTCCACTGTTGCGTAAGCGTTGGGATTGATTTTTATCTGCCACAACGGTGCGGTTTTTATATCGTGGCCGGGTTCTAACATTTTGAAAACTTCGGGCAAATCGGGATTGCAATCGGCCAAAAAACTGCGTGCCTCGGTGCTCAAATGCACTGGCTCAACTTCTTTGACGATTTCGGCTTCAAAAAACAAAGCGCGTTCGACAAACTCCGCGCGCCGCAATTGAGCTTCAATGGCATATTTTACTTGCATAATTGGTCAGGGGTTCAATACTCACTTGCTGCTGCCCCCTAATTTGCCGAGGTCAAGAAAATTCTTATCGTCGGACAAATCCTGTGAGATGCGATCAAAAACTTTCCACGCTTCACTCTCGTTGGCATGATGCGCCAAGGGAGTGACTTCTGTGCCGAAATGCACCTCAACGGTGCCGTTGGAAACTGTTACTGCTGTTGCCTGATCCAGATTGCACAACACGCCAAATTCACTGCGAATCCACATAAACGTTTTTCCCTTTCGTTCGGACTTGGTGCCTTACTGCAAGCATATCAAATACCGGCTTATTTAGCCGAAAGCTGATCCAACTGGCGCTGAATTTTCACCGCTCCCGCCAACGCTGGAACCGCCAGCGCATTGAGCGGCGCGCCAAACATGCGACACACATCCAAACCCCATACGGCGTGACCAAGCGCATTGACGTGACACGGGTCACGCATTAAATCGCGAAACGCTTCCACGTCGTGAGCGCGCAACAATTCCCAGCGCGGCAGATTATCCAATAGCGGCACGCTTTTCATGTCGGCCACCTCGCGCACGATTTGCATGAAATCCAAAAAATGTGCAGCGTGCATTGCATCAAGGCGCTCGCCATTGAAGCTGTAATAGGTTTGCAAAACCGGCACGCAAGTGGGCAAAGCCAAAAGCCGCGCCGTAATTTCCTCAAGGTTGGCGCGAAATTCCTCGGCGCTCATATTACGTTCTGGATTGGAATCGTTGCCGCCGATGGTGACAATAACCGCGTGCGGCTCATAGAAGGCCACATCACGCTCCAAACGCCCCAATAATTCGCGCGTCGTCTCGCCGCTGATGCCAACATTGATGCAATGATGCACGCGCCCATAGCGATGCCGCAAACCCACATCCAGCCAATCGAACCAGTTATGCGCGCCTTCGCAATGCTCCGCGCGTTCTGTATTCGATGAGCCAAACGCCACAATGCGCGTTAATGGCTCGGTGCGAAAGCGTTGGATGAGTTGATGGAAATCGTTTGGCATAGGGCATTCAGTTTGACATGACAAAGGTTTCGACAACTTGAGTGCTGGCAAACAATTTCGCTGAACGATAGCATAAATTGAAAGATACAGTTCGACACAAAATGAAAAATGCTCAGTCGTTTTACCTCAAAACCATTGCTTGGACTTTAGGCTTAATTGTTGGCGGATTGTCTTTGGCGCTTGGCTGGCTTCCAGTGGTGGAGGCTTCAACAGAGCGTGTCCTCCAAACGTATATGAAATCGCGCATGGGAAAAATAGATTCAGCGGTCAAAGGCTATCATCAACAAAAACATATTTTTCCTCTCTCGTTGAACCAGCTTGATACTAATGGTTTGCGCTTCAACGTGGATAACAATGGCAATGTTATAGACATTTGGCATCACCCTATTCTTTACTCGGTAAAAGGTAACAACTACCGGATCATTTCTTTAGGGCGGGATGGGAAGCCTGGTGGCAATGGAGTGGATTGCGATTTGTCGAATGACGATCTCAATCCGAATGACGACACAATAACCTTCAGCGAATTTCTCCTCAATCCAATGGCTATCAACACCTGTATGATTTGCTTTCTTGCCGGTTCGATTGCCGGTTATAGAAGTTGGCTCGCGCTGCGAGCGATAGAGTCCAGTCAGAAAAAGTCGCTGAAACTAATGCTCAGGTTATTCTATGTGGGCGTCTCAACTCTTTTTGTAGCGTATCCACTTCTTCTTCTCACTGCTGCTTTGCAAAGGCATTGAGGATTAAGACTCCAGCCGTAGAATTATCCTTTAGGGCGAGGTTTTTAATTCCCATTTTTTCAACAATTTAGTATCATGTCTCTACAAAAAATATGGCCCTTCATCATAGCGATGAAGGGCCATTTGGCTGATAACAACAGCAGTTAAGCCGTTGGTGTGGTGGTCGTCTTGGATTGCGGCGCGGCTTCGATGTCGGAGGCTGACTTCCATTCTCGCAAGGTTTGCTCGTCGTCCTCGAAAACGTTTTTGACGATGGCGCCCAAAGAACGCACGGCGCGTAGTCCGAGGCGCAATTGCGTTTCAATGGCGGGTGTCGCGCCGCTGCTGCTCTGGTCGCCTTCGTCCTGCTTGTCTTCGGCGTCTTGCACGTCTTTCTTGGCCTTGGTTAAACGCGTCAGAAAGTCGGCTTTCATGCCGTAGGCCACGAAATGCTGCGCTACGGGCGTGGCCTTGAGGATGTAGTTTTGCGCGGCGGTCAGCCACGTTTGCAGGTTGCGCCCGGAGGGCAGGGGGAAGTCGTCGGCGATGTCGGGCAGGTCGTCATCGAAGTCAATGGCATCGGCGGTGTCGTGCATCCGTTTCATGATTTTATACATCCGCTCGAACGCTGCGCCACTGGCTATCACAGCGCCATGCGCCGTGTTGGAACTGCCTTGCTGTTGCGGCGATAGCTCGTCAATACGCGTCACGCTTTGCGTGACTTTGGTCAACCACATTTGCCCGGCTGTGGGCAAGTCATCACCGTGCGCGTCGCCAAAAACCAGCACGCCACGCAACATATTGAGCCGTCTCCGGCTGTAATCGTCCATCATGCGCTCCTTTGTGATTACGGCAGAATGCAACGCCAGTATGACATATTTTATAGTGCCAATTGCAAGGGGCGTTTTGCGCTTATTTGACAGCCTTCGAGACGACATAAATGCCCACTGAGCAGGCGCAAATGCCCACCGAGCGCACGTCAACGCGCACTTAGTTCGCCTGACGGCAACTTTGGCCTCTTGACAGCAACTTTGGCGGCTTGACGGCGCCTTAGACTATCTGAGAAGTGGGTTTAGGCGTTACAAATGCCAACTGAGCCGTCTTGATAACAACTTTGCCGACTTGACGACAACTCAGACGACAAAAAAGCAGGATTTGTCCACTTGAAACGTAGATTTTGGCGTCGGATCGTCTACTTAATTTCCCATTGGCCCCACAAATTTGGTGTCAGCATGGCTTCGGAGGGCACATCGGAGGTAATGCCTGTCGCTTTGTTGCTCCAATAAATGCGCGCGGTGGTTTGGCCGTTGTTGCCGCGCAAAATACCGATGTCGCCTTGTAGGGTTTGGCCGTTTTGCGGCTGCAATTTCAGCGTCGCAAGGGGAATGGAAATCTCAAAGTTGCCGTCTTTGCCCGCCAGTTGCACTTGGTCGCTGACATCGTCCACTTTATCCAAAGTGATGGTGCGCCACGGCGAGGAAAACGGCACGGCGTCTTTGGTGCCGGGCACAACCGCGCGATAAAGCAACGCCTTCGTTTTGCCTTTCACTTGTGTGATAAGCAGGCGCATATCGCCTTCGACGGGCTGGGCGCGCTTCGGGTCGGCGTTTGGGTTGGCGGCAATCATTAAATCTAAGGCGCCGCCGGTTTTGAAAAGGGCATTGGGCGATTCGCCGGTGTTACTTAGCAAATCTTTATCGCCGGTTTGCCACGCCGCGAATAATTTATCGCCCGCGATGGCAACCGCGCCCGTTACGTTATACGGTTTGGAATTGGAATTAAAATTCGCCGCCATGCCGCGCTTGTCAATGTCGGCCCACGACGCATTGTTCCACTCGCTCAAATCGCCGTCCACTTGCGGCGCATTTTGGCGCAGTGCAACTAACAAGGTGCCGCGTCCTTGCGTGGCTTGGCGCGCGGCTTCGCTTTGCACGAAGTAGTTTTGCGCCGCCGTTAAATCGTCTTTGGTAAGGCGCAAAGTTTGGTCGGGCAGGCGCTTGATATTTTCCAAACCTTCGAGGCGCACAAGGCTGGTGCGGGCACCGTCCACGACGTAAATTTGGCCGTCTTGCGTTTGCGTGATGGTCGGCCAAAAGTTTTCGTCGTGCAGCGAAAGGCCGTTCAATTTCATGCCGCGCTTGGCGATGGGCATAGCCCACAAAGGCGCGCCGCGCACGTCTTCAAAAAGCTGATCTACAAAAAGGCCGTCCTGCGTCAGCAAATACATATTGCCCATGTTGCCGTTGAGTGCCCACAATGGCCCGGCTTCGCCTTTGGGCGTGACGATGTGGCCCAGCAGCCGCGTCGGGCCGATAATTTCGCCGGGAAAAGTCCGCTGCGCTGCTTCGTGCGAGGGATGCAAACCCGGCCACAAGTTTGGATAGCTCCAAAGCGCGACGCCGTTTTTGGTGCCGCCGATGCTGTATTGCGAATAAGGCTGCGGCGGCGGGTAGTGCAGCGTCCAACCATTCGTGCCGGCGATGGCTTGCCCGCCGCCCGATGAATTTTCGCCCTGCGCGCCGCTTGCCAAAACTTCGCCAGCTTTTAAATCGTAGATTGGTGCGCCTTGCGCTGTATATTTTTGCACGGCGTAGCGCATGGTTTTGTCGTCCACACGCGACACGATAAAAGCGCCATCCGGCATCATGGTCACGCCGCTGGTTTGTGCTTTTTGAAACGTCACTTCTTCGGCGTCGGGTTCGCCGTTGCCATTCAAATCACTCCATGCAAAAAGCAGTGGATTGCGTCGGAATTCGTTGGCATCCACGCCCTGCGGCCAGCGCGTTTTGAAAGTGGGTTCTTCAAATAATTTGATGTCGCGCGTCGAACCCAAAGCGGCGACAGGCACGGCCAAATTATCGCGCAGCAACCATAACTGGCACACTTGCGCGCCGTTGGTGGGGCTGGAACTGAAAGCGTTGGTCATATATTGGCGCCCGGCCAAATAAATCGGGTCTTGCGGCCCAGCGAAAAAGTGGGCATCTTCAAACGGGTCGCGCTTTTCGGGACGCAAAAATACATTCACCAGTTGGTCGGTGCCTTTGTTCCAATCAAGGCGAAATTCCAAGCCGCCGCCATGTTCATCGGCATAATAAAAACGCGTTTTATCGCGCGGATCGAGCTTGCCGCCGCCGCCATAATGCGCCGGGCCGTAAAAGGCTTTCCACAAGGTGCCGTCGCTGTTCCACACGCTCACGCGCTTGGGCAAAAAGTCTTCTTCGGCCACCCAAATTCGATTATTTTCATCAACTGTCACGCCGCGCGGATTGTTCATGTGCAGCACATCATACGGCCCCGCTTTGGGCGCGCCCGCTTTGCCGATGGCGCGCAAAAACTTTCCTTCGGGCGAAAATACTTTCACTTGATGACTGTTGCCGCGATCAGAAATGTAAATGTTGCCTGCGGCATCAAGCGCCAAGCCTTGCGCATCTTCGAGGCCGCTTTTAATGACGATCATAGGCAGTGACGTTCTCGTTAGATCGTTGCTGCTAAGTGCGAATCGCGAATATTGATTTTTTGACAGCACAAGCAAATGTCCCCATTTATCGAAAGCAAGGCCGCGCGCATCGTCCAACGGTGCAGCGTCCAATACTTTGCCTTCTTTGGCGTTCACGAAAAGCAGTTGCTTTTGCCCGGAAAGGCTCACGACGATAATTCCATCGCGCGCTGCGAGGCCACTGATTTCCTGCATCATATTTTTGGAATCAGCGGGTTTGAATTCGTATTTTACGACAGATTTCTCGCCATTTTTGGTGATGGCCGTCAAGCGCAATTCAGCGGTATCGGGGCCTTTTGCTGATTCCCAAACCGCCGCGACATAAAGCACATGATCGACAATGGCATTTGGCCCATCATCGCGCGCCATGTAAGGCGCTCCCGTCCATGCGCCACCGACGTGACCAAGCCCGCCCTGCTTGCGGCCTTCCAAATCAACCCACGCCAAACCCGCGCCACCTTCGGCGACGTAGCTGCCCAAATAAACCAGCGGTTTGCCCGTCGGCGTTTTCGTCGCGGGCACAAAAAGCGCGGCTGAAGGGGGCGTATGATTTGTCAGCCAGCCGCCGCTTTTATCGGCGGTTTCCCACGCCGGATTTCCGGCGTTGTAAACGGACATTTCATAGCGCAAATTGATTTCGGGATGCATCAAGCCGCGCACGCGATAATCGCCCGGCAAAACGAAGGTGCCGGGCACATGATATAACCCGTGACGCGCCGCATCGGTATCGCGGCCCAAGTCGTCCATGCCGTCCCACCACGCCGTATTTTGCCCGGCGGGAAAGGGCGTGTTAGAAACTAAATTGCGCACGCGCGCGCCGTTTTTATCTTCGATCACTAAGGTGACAAAGCCCGCTTCGCGCAGTATGAATTTAATGGCAATCGGCGGATGTGATTCGTTTTTTACAACCGGCAAAAGCGCGGTTTGCAGCGGCGCATTGTCCAAGGGCTGCAACGCCAAAAGCTCGCCCAGCCACACGCGCTTGCCGCCGCTCGGTTTGTTGCGCACATGATCGTGGTCGGAAGTTGTTGGTTGTGTAATTCGGACACGAAGTGCGCGTGTGCTGTAGGTTTCGCCGAAATCAATCCAGTTGACGCCCAGACGCAGCGGATACCAGTTGTTGAGATTTTTTGCCGTAGTGATTGTTTTCCAATCGTCTTCTTTGGCTTCGTGTGGATGCTTGCTGGCCGCGCCGTTATAAACCTGAATTTGTGCCCCGGCAAAGCCGGCCCACAACGCGTTTAACCCGCGCAAATTCACCGGCGCAGGCCACATTAAAATCAGGGATTCGGGATTGGTCTCCGAAACAATTTGCGCGCCGCCCTCGTTGCCATTATCCCAAGCGCTCCATGTGCCGTCGTTGCTTTCGTTATTGATTAGTGCAGCGGCTTCGTTGCGCTTGCTGGCTGTCGCAATCGCTTGCGGTGCGAGGTTGGCAAAGCGCTGCGCCAACACATAAACCCCGCCTAAAAGACCGGCGTAAGATTTATCGTTAAGCTGCGCCGTGTGCGTGAAGCGCAAGGCGCGCGTGGAAATAACCGCAGGAAAAACCCAGACACTATAACTTTCTTCATCGCCCGCTGCGCTGTTGATCTTGCCGTTGCTAATGCGCTCGGCACTCAGCCACTGCGCGGGGTTTCCCATGTCGCCAAAAGCGGCAGCGTTGTCTTTAAGGGCGCTGACGCGCACATCGCCACGCACTAAAACCGAGCCAACTGGCACCGCATTTTTGAAACCGATGCGCGCATGGCGCTCGCCCGGCGTTTTGGAATCGCCGAAAGTCAGACCTTGCCATTCGACGCGCGTATTTTGTGTCCAAATAAGGTCTTGCGCGCCTTTTTGCAGCAAATTCTCACGCGTTTCACGGCCATCGACCCAAACCGCCAAGGCTTCGGGCGCTAAATCCTCGCTTTTCAGCGGCGTTTGAAACGCGCCGCGCTCTTGTGAAAAAGCGGGCAGGCAAACCGTGACCAAAGCGAACAAAATCGCGCGTTGAAAAAATTTCATGTTGACTCCTACAATAACCCCATCCCCAGCCCTTCCCCTTTGCCGTTTCAAGGGGAAGGGTTGGGGATGGGGTGTCGTTCTCTCACTCAAATTTCCAGTCGCCCCACGACTGCGGATACAGCCACGCTTCGAGCGGTTCATCGTTGACTAAATTGGTTTGCGTGTTCGACCAATAAGTGCGCGCCGTGTTGATAAGACCGGCGGCATCGGACGAAATGAAACCGACATCGCCGCGCACGCTTTGCCCTCCTTGCGGGGCCACGCCGATGTCTTTTAACGGCAAGGCGGCTTCGATGCGATAAAGGTTGCCTTGCTTTTTCACAACCACTTGCGCGCCCGTCAAGATTTCGACGCGCCCAAAATTTTTGGTGCCGACCGGCGAGGTATAACTTTTGGCTGCCCCGCTTTTCTCCAGCGGCGCCATGAGAACCGCGACAGGTTTGCCGTTTAATTGGGCAATCACGATGCGCTTATCGCCAAGCTGCGGGTCGTTGTGCGCTTTGCCGCCATTGCCGATTTGAATGTCCACGGCATCGCCGGTTTTGAAAAGGCGCGCGAAATCTTTGCCTTGGTTAAGCCACGGCGTCGGGTCTTGCACTTCAAAGAAGGCATACAGATTGGTGGCATCGAAAGCGAGTTGCACCTTAGCGTTATCGGGCTGGCCGGTTCGCGCTATGGGCATTTCCGGCACGTCTTTCCACTCGTCGTTTTCGCCGTTGATAACGGGCGCATTTGCCACGCGTTTGATGGTGTAAGTTTTCGCAATGGCTGCTTTTTGATTGCGCGCCGTGTTGTCGGAAACGGCCTGCGCCAGTTGCGCGCCGCTAACTTTTAGAGTGCCACCTTCAAAGCGTTGAATGGTGTCCAAACCTTTGATTTCGAGAATCATTCCGGCCTCGCGCGCCATGCCGGTTGTCAGGCGAATTTTGCCGTCGTTTTGCTTGCCGAACCAACCGTTAAAAGGCTCGCCGCCTTCGCTAAAGCCTTCCATTGGCATCCCGCGCAGTTGTTCTTCGTTGGAGGGCAAGGCTTCGCCCGGCAAGCGGCCATCTTGAAACAACGCGCCGACAAAAAAGCCGTCGGTTGTCATTAAAAAGTCCTGCCCCAAATTGCCGCGCATCAAAAATACATTGCCAATGGCGTCGTTAATTTTGGCCACACCGCAGGTTTTGAGCGGGCCAACCAAAAGGCCCGGTTTGGGCATGGTGGCGTTGTGCGAACCATGCACGCCGGGAAACGGGTTCGGATAATACCATTGAACGGAGTTAGTTTTTAAATCAATGGACGTTAATTTTGTCGGCCCGGCATAGCCATCCCAACTCAGGCAAATCAAGCGATCTTCGCCGGCAACCGGAACAAGGTCGCCGTTATCTTTAATGCCCAAATCGCTTTGGCCTGCCAGTCCATAAACCGGCGCGCCATCGGCTGTAAAACGCAGCGGGCGGTAACGGGTTAAACCATCGGCATAAATGCTAAAATCATCGCCGATGCGCCCGCCCCAGCCGTTGTTAATTGGCAAAGCGGCCCTGCCGCCTCTGGTTTCGGTTCCGGCTTGCGCGGCGGGCACAATTTCGCATTCCATGCGCTGCACTTTGCCATCGCCGTTTTGGTCATTCCAAATAATGCCGTCATAAGCATTAAGCCCAGCCAATTCGCCAGATGGTTGATACTTCACTTTGCCGCCGTTATGCTCGGTTTCGCCCGAAATGTGCAACGCCAAACAAATGGCCGCGACAGGCTGCCATTGACCGGCTTTTTCCATGAAAACCACATTGCCGGTGCCCGATTCGACATCGGGATCGTGCGCAAACATATATTCATGTGCTTGGCCGTTGATGGTGCGCGTAAAGCGCTGCGGAATGACATTGCTGGCCGTTGCGATACCAAACGACTCGCCGCGCGTTTTGTCCGGCACCCACAGCACGCTTTGCAATTTCCATGTGCGATTTTTCTTGTCGAGCGCAAATTCCAGCGGCCCGCAATAAGCCAAATTCGCGTTTTGTTCATGCAAATAACACGAAGCGCCCGCATAGCCTGTGTTGCCCAAATAATCGCGCACGAGTCCATTACGATTCCACACCGCCACGCGGCGCGGATAATCCCAACTTTCTACCGTCCAAACTTGATTTTTTGAGTCAACGGCCACCGAACTGAGATGCGAAAGCGCATTGAGATCATAAGCGCCGCGAATGGCGCGCCCGCCTTTGGTGCCGATGGTGTAAGTTGGCACTCCGTTGGGCGTAAAGGCCTTGATTTGGCTGTCTTTTCCAGCATCAGCAATGAGTAAATTGCCGTCGCCATCAATAGATAATGCGACAGGTTTCTCGATGGTGGCAATTGTCGTTGCCGCGCCGTTTTGCAAATTGATTTCACAGGCTTTGTCGCCCAGCAAAGCGAATAATTTCCCGTTGCGATTAAAGGCTAATGATGTGGCATCCTGCGCATTGAACTGGTTGAGAACTTTGGCCGAAGTCGCGTCTAAAATCGCAATTTTTCCAGTGCCAAGCGACAGCGCGATTTTGCCGCCTTGCGCGGCGATGCTGTTGATTTCGCCGGAGTTTTCAATGCCTAAAATTTCTTTGAGTGGCAAGTCGAACGTGCGCTCTTTGCCGTCAAGGACAAACGGTTTTGTCGCGCCAGTTTTTAGGTCGAAGCGGCACAGCGTTTCGTTAACATACCAACCCGTCACATAAGCGTAAGCATACTTTTCATCGGCGGCCACTTTGGAAACGCCGCGCCTGTCGGCCCAGCGCTTTTGGCCTGCCCTGTCAAGGCCAATGATGCCGCTGCCGCCTTCGGCAAAGGGCCAAGTCACAATTGTCCAATCGCTGCCGCAGGCCACATTATTAGGGGCCGAATGGTCGGCGCCCCAACCGCCGTTTTGATTGGCTGTCGGCCACGGCGGTGTGCCGGGATTATAAAAGCACATTTCATATTCGGCGCCCAGCCCGCGATGCGTCAGGCCGCGCACGCGATAAGTGCCTGGCGCGGCTAATTTACCGCGATCATCCAAGCCATCCCATTTTACTTCCACGCTGCGCGTTTTGCCTTTTGAGGCAACGGCGTAGTCGGACGGATTGGCATCGGCGACTAATGTGCGAATGCGATTGCCTTTTTCATTTTCGAGAACAACCGTGAAACGCGCCGCCTCGATTGGCAAATTGACGCGTAGCGGGATGCTGCCTTCGACACGCGCATCGTCGCTGATATATTGGCGCGGCGCGATGTTTCCTTTACCGACAAGGCGCGCATCGCCCCACGAATCGCGCGCCGACCAATAAAACTCGCGCGAGGTTTTGCCCGGCTGCATATTATCGGCGTAGCGATGCGAGGGAAAAGTTTTGCCCGAAGGGTCACTCCACAAAAATTCGCTGCCCAAACGAAACGTCAGATTCGGCGCGATAGTGGGCACCGTTTTGTAGAGCATCTTCCACGGAATTTTAATCTCCTGCACGAAGCCGTTTTTTTCGGGATTCGCGCGATAAAACATCTGCGCGCCCTGCCCCAAATCGCTGCCGCCTTCGGGCGCTACCAGCAAAGTAACATCTTGCCCGTCGCGTTCATTGTCCGGGTTTTTCCAGCGCGCAATGTGCAAAACCGGCTGTTTTTTTGTGGTGTAAAACCATGTCGTAATCCACAGTGGATGGTCGGTAAGAACCCGCATTTGCCATGCGTCTTCTTTCCAGCCTTCGTCGGGATTGTTGGCCGGATCAATCAAGCTAAACATCGGCGTCGGGTCTTTCCATTTCGCTGCGAGATACAAGTTTTCCTTGTCCCACATCGCGGCGGTTTCAACTGAATAGCGCTCGCGCACGGCGCTATCGGCAAACACCCAAATGCGCCCCGAAAAATCCCACTCTTTCAAGTCGCCGTCAATTGTCACCGCGCCCGGCGCGGGCACTACAACCAGGCCCTCATTCTGACTTTGCCGCCCGATCATGTTCTCGGCAGCGTGCGATGAAAGCGCACACAACAAAACGGCGCCTATGCTCAAACTTTTGAAACTTTTCATAAAAACCTTTTACTCTTGTGGCACTCCCGACAATCGCAGTTGCCATAAATTTGCTTCGTCGCCTTGCAAAACTAAACCGGCGCGGAATGGTGAATAGCCGGTGCAATAACCTCGCACGAAAACTTGATTCCACCCGGCCCGCAATGTTACTTTTTGCGAGGCGACGCGGCGCAAATCAGTTTCTTCTTTGTAGCTCTCCACCTTAAGGGCTTCACCGTTGAGAAACCAGCGCAAATAGGTTTGCGGGTGGCTTTGAAACTGGAATTCCAATTCCGTCGCGCGCGGTGCATGAATCCATGTGGCGCCATACCAAACCTCGGCGCCGCCAAAAGCAACGCGGGTATCAAGGTCGGCCACTTGCGCCGCTTTCCATTTCACCTGTCCCGGATCGTTCCAGTAACCGCGCACCAATTCGCCTTGATAAACCGCGTTCAAATCCACTTTGCCACCATCGGGCGGATAAGTGGCGGCTTCAAAAAATTCGCGCACGGCTCCTTTCATATCTTTATCGCTGCCGGGCATTTTTCCGTTGGGGTCGTATTTGAAATTCTCCGTGCCCGGCCCTCCAAAGGGCCCGCAAATTTGCCAGTTTTTCACGAGAATTCCCTTTTCTAAGCCGGCCCATTGCGCGGGCGCCCACGAGCCGGGATAAAGGCGCGCTTCGGTTGGCTCATCAAAAGTTTCGCGGCTGGCCGAGCCATCGCTGTTGGCCCACCAAAATTTATTGTGCCCGCCAAAAGTCGCCGAAAAATTGACCTGCGTTTTCATTCCGCCCGACAGCGTTGGCAAAGCTGGAATCGCCGCGCGTGGAATCTCGGCCAGAAACACAAAACCTTGCCCATCGTCATCAATTTTGTGCGACAATTTCGCGCCTTCGATTGGCCCGGCGTGTGCAAACGCGGCCTCGCCAACCGGTGTGCGATAAATTTGCGGGCGCGCGTTTTTGCCCGTCCATGTCGGGTATAAACCCAATGCGACAGGTTGAAGCGCCGCGCCGTTTTTGAATAATCCAAAGACAAAACGTGCATCGCCCGCGCGTCCTGCCACCGGCCCATTGGGTTTGGCGTTGGCATCGCCTTGAATATAAAAACTCAAGGTGTCGGCCTTTTGATCGTGTGTGAAAATGCGTTCGAGATTGGGCAAGTTTTTCGGCTCAAACTTCGTTGCCAACCGCGCGTGCCAGCGCAGCAAAAGCGCATCGGGCCGATACAAAGCGCGCACTTCGACGGTTTGTTTTTCATCGGCAGAAAACCTAATCGGTTCCGCTGATTCCCAGCCATTCAGCGAACCATCAAAAGCCGGTTCGCCTAAAGCAGGCATCCACCGCGCGACTTTGGCAATGCCGGCACCGCCCCGCAAACTGAGCGCGATTTCCGGCGGCGCGGCGATTTGCGAGGCGCTAATCGTCACGCGTTTTTGCAGCATAGCCAGTGGTTTTACGGGGTTTTCTTTGTGCGACCAGCCTTGCGCTTCATAAAGCAGCGGCGTGTATTTGCCCAGCGCAAAATAAATTTGGTTGTTGTCTTTGTTGGGGTAAATGGCGCCCGCGAAAAATTCGCCCGGCTGTGGATACAATCCGGCGTTTTGCCCGCGACGCCCATCGGGAAAAATGGTGTCCACATAAAGTCCATCTTCGTTGAGAAGCAGAACTCCGCAGCGCGATTGATCTATCACGCCCAGCAAGCCATTAATCGGGCGTTGGATGCGCATGGCGCCATACATTTCGCCGTTTTTCGCAATGCCCTGCAAAGCGGTGCGACCTGTGCGCCATTTTAAGCGATAGCCGCCTTTGCCATCGGGAACGTAGCGCGAAATTTTATGCTGCGCGCCTTCGTTGGCGCTGAAATTTTTGCCGCCGCGCGCCTGAATCCAAAAGCCTTCTGCTACGGAACCATCGGCGCCCATCCAATCACTGCTGAAGTTCTCTGCCAACTCATTGCCGCCGTGAATGGCGTCGGCTTTTCCCTCCGCGCGGGCCTCGAAAATCGGGTCAGTCAGCAGCTTTTTCCACGTTTTGAAAATCGGATTGCCCTGCGCGTCGAAACTCTCTGGCGCCAAATGCCATAAGGCTTGCCCGCCTTGGCCGAGCGCTAAAAACGAGAGGTCATCGAGCCAGTTTTGGCCGTGATAAATCAGCAGCGAGGCGGGCATTTCCGTAGGGGCGCTTTCGCCGTTATCCACGCGCCCGTTGCCATTGGCATCATGCCACAGCGCGTAGCTTGTCTTATTGCCCTTGCGCTCTTGCAAAATCGCGGCAGACAGCACGCAGCGCTCGTTTTCCAACCGGTAAACATTGAATGAGCGCCGTCCGCACAAATAAATTTTGCCGCCGCGCCGCACCAAGCGCACGCGGTCGAGAAGCGGCACGCGCGCTTCATCTTCCACGAAAGGCCACACTGCGTCCACTGTCCATAGGCGTTTTTCGTAATCTACTTTGAAGCGCGTCAGCCAGCCGCCGTGACCGGGCAAATAAACGTGTGAGGGGTTTTCGGGGTCAATCGCATAACCATCGTTGGCTTTGGTTTGCAGCGACATAAAATCGCGCACGAATTTGCCGTCGCTATTCCATTCGCTGACACGATTCGGCCCGGCGTTTTCTACGATCAGCAAATGGTCTTCGCCTTGCGCATTTGTCCACGTCGCCAACTTGCCGGGCGCCATCAACGTTTCGCGATCATAAGTGCCCGGTTTTTGCGCGGCTAACCTGCCAAAGGTGCGCGTGATCTTGCCTTGTGCATCAAGCTGATAAACCTTGTTGGCTTTTTCGTCGCTGAGGTAAAAACGCCCGTGCGAATCGGCTTCCAAATCAAAGGGATTGATGTTTTGCGGCACGATAAAAACACGCCGCCATTCATTTTTCTCAACATCGGTTTCGCTGACTGCGAAGTCCTCGCCAGCTTTGTGTAAGACATACACTTTCCCGTTTTGCGCTGCCAAACCCTGCGGGCGCGGCAGCGATAACTCACGTAAAATCTTGCCGTTTTCGCCATCGTGGACAGTGATTTTATCTGCAAACTCCGTAGCGCTTTCGCCGAAGTCGTGGCCCGCTGTTTCGATGATTTTTTCGCGCTGGGCGACGAATACCACAGGTTTGTTATGGGCATCGCGGGCAACGGCCATTGCCGTTACCCAGCCTTCGGGGAGATAGGAATTGCTGCGATTGGCGCCTTCGCTTTTGCCGAACGATTTCCCATCGGTGCGATACACAAATTTCGGCCCGCCATCGGTGCTAAAACCCCATACTGTTTCGCCATCGGTTGTGGCACTGGTGCCGCCCGCCGCGCCGCCCGATGGGAAGGCGCGCATAAATTGTTCATAGCCGATTGGTTTTTTCAAATCAATTAAGGGCGCACCCAAACCATTTTCCAGATATTGATAATAAAAAACCGCCACGCCATTTGGCCCGACGGCCACATCGCGCAGCGGCGAACCCACCGGGTCGCCTCCAAACGGCTCCGGTTTATCGAGTTGTTCCGGCGCCGGCAACCACGAGGAAGCGCCGCCCACGAAACGCGGCGTGATGCTGTGCCATTCGTTATCCACCGGCCATTTTTTCGCGGGCATAAAAATGCCTTTGACGGCATAATCGCCCGGCGGAACAGGCATAAAATTATCGTCGAGGCCATCCCACACTTCCGAAAATTTGCCGCCATTTTCTTTGGTTACCTTGCGCGCCGCGCCACAGGCGAACTGACTGATAATCCAATCGGGATTTTTCGGGTCAACAATCGCCAAGGTCACGCGATAGGTTTGCGGTAGCGGCCCGCTTGTTGGCAGTTGATAGCTGATGGGCACGCCGACATTATCAACTGCGTTTACGCTGCTGATAAATAGTAGAAACGCGACGAATAAATGTAAGTTTTTCATGGGAGCGCCGATTTCGTCTTCAAAGACGTTGGGATGAAGTTATTCTGCGCTGTTAAGCCCGCAAAGACAACTCCGCAGCCACAAAATTGTTCATCGCAGCCACAAAATTGTTCATTGCAGCCCGAAAACTGACGGTCGCGACGCCCGAACTGAGCTTTGCGACGGCAAAAATGAGCTTCGCAACGGAAAAACTGATGGTCGCAGCGGCAAAACTGGGCTTCGTAGAGCTAAAAGTGGCCTTCGCAAGCCGAAAACTGTTCATCGCAAAGGCAAAACTGATGATCGTAGAGCTAAAACTGGGTTTCACAGTCAGCTTTTTATTTTATGAGACGGCGAAGTTTGTGAATCAGTTGGCATTTCAGACTGTCAAGCCGAATCAGGCGGCGAGGTGGCGAGATGAAATAGAAAGCGCCTTCTTGCGAATCGTCTAACATACCTTCGGTCAAGATCGCGATAGATTTCCATAAGTCATCAATAAAATTTGCCACCGCACGGCGAACGGGTTATTTTAAATAAGGTCTGCGGGAGGAACTCTTATGGATCATTTTGTTTACATCTTTGCCGGTGTTTTTGAAACCCGCGAAAGCGCTTGTGCTTACACAGAAGAACAATGGGAACGCGAACCCGGCGCCGAGTTTAGCGATGAAGAATATGCGGCGTGGGAAGAGCGCAACCCAACATGGTTACTCCGCGCGGAACTGGGCGTTTATCTCGACAGCGATTTCATCGAAACCATTTGGGGCGAGGGGCGCTATGAATACCTTGGCACAATACTGACCGAACCCAATGCGGTAAAAAGCATTAGTGCCCTCACGGGCACAGATGACAATACGATGGTTTTGATTTTCGACGAAGCCCTCGGTGATTTCGCTGCCAAGATGCCATCAACTTCCAAACTGCGATATTGTGGAAAGTTTGCCTGTCAACTTTAAGGCAAATATTCTCATTTAAGGCAAATATTCTCACACATTCGGCGGGGTAGCTTGTCGAACCAAGGGCGTGTGAGGCACGCTTCAAAACTTATGAAAACTTCAATGAAATTGGCAACCGTATTTGGTTTAAGCGCGATGTTGGCGCCCGCTATTGTGCAAGCACAGGCACCTTCGCCACCAACGGCAGCGGAGCAACTCGGCTGGAAATTGGCGGTGCATTCTTACACTTTTCAAAGATTTTCCATCTTTGAAGCGATTGATAAAACCGCAGCGCTCGGCATTAAGCACATGAGCATTTCCGGCACCGTCAATTTGGCCGAAGCCGAAGGCAAAATCGTCAAGCGCCCCACGCCTTCGCTGACCGAGCCAGAAGCGGCAGCTATCAAAGCGCGCTTGATAGAAAAAGGCATTGACCCGGTTTTTGTGAACATGGGTGTTGTAAAGCCGAGCATCAACGAAACCGAGAGCCGCAAGATTTTCGAGGCCGCCAAACGCCTTGGCATCGAAGTGCTGGTGGCCGAACCCGAAGTGCATAACAAAAGGGAAGAACTTGGCCCCGTGATGGATGTAGTTGAAAAGCTCGCCAAAGAATACAACATCAAAGTGGCGATTCACAATCACCCCGGCCCGAACAATTTTTATTGGAATCCCGATACGGTTTTAGCCGCTGTGCAAGGCCGTAGCCCGTTATTAGGTGCCTGCGCCGATGTCGGGCATTGGGTGCGTTCCGGTCTTGATCCTGTGGAATGCCTCAAGAAATTAGAAGGGCGCGTGATTACCTTGCATTTCAAAGACCTCAACGAAAGCGGCCCCAAAGCTCACGATTTGCCGTGGGGCACTGGTGTCAGCAATGCCAAGGGAATGCTCGCCGAACTCAAACGCCAAAACTTTAAAGGCGCGATTTGTGTGGAGTATGAATACAACTGGGACAATTCTTCACCGGAAATCGGTCAGTCGGCGCAGTGGTTCAATGCCACCGCCACAGAACTGGTAAAGCAGCCATAGTCCGTTTCTTCGTTTATTGAGCGCTGAGTTCTATTTTGTTGGTGACTTTGGCTTTTGGCGCTTTTTTGCGGGCAATGGTTTCCGCTGTTTTCTTTTGCACAGCGGTTTTTACTTTGCCGTTGAGAATTACCGTGTCATTGGTCGTGCCGACGCTGATAGTGTGACCTTTCATTGCCGGCGAAGCGTTCAGGGCTTTGAGAATATCTACGCCCATCGCTTGCGACATAGTCATCTTCACAGGTGCTTTAACGAGCGACGTTGGCTTGTCCTTGATTTTGACAGGTGCCGCACCATGTGGCGCGCCCGTGCTTTTGGGGGCGGCCAGTTTGCCATTGGACAGGGCGCCAGTGCCTGCGGTTGAAGGGGTAGCTGAACCCGTCGCGGTGTGGTCATTGCTTTTGTTGCAGCCGGTCAACGCCAAGAAAAGCGCGCCTCCGAGCAGATAATTGATTGTTTTCATATTCAAACCTCAGTTTACGAAATGACCATGCTACCGCTCGAAGGGTGCGCCAGACGCCAATCTTCGAGCAGTTGATGGGTGTAATGTTGGCTCCAGCCGAGATACAGCGCCAAGCCGATATAAAGCGCTGCTACTATCATGCGATTCGTCGGCGAGACATCGAAATAAGCGGTATCTTGCTTTTTCAGCGCGCCCCAAAAGCGAAAGGCGCCCAAAATCAAGATAATCAGCATAATCGGGCTGTGCGAATTCAGAAACCACACAAACAAGCCGACTAATCCCACGCCCCACAGCATCGGCGACAGCGCCGCCGTGATGCGCCCGCCATCCAAAGGCGAAACCGGCACCATGTTGAACAAATTAATGAGCAGCGCCGTGGTTGCCAAGGCCAAAAACAAGGTGTTGCCGGTCACATAATACAAGCCCCACACCGCCGTGGCGCCGATGGTGCCCAGCAGCGGGCCGCCATAGCCGATATAGGCTTCGGTCAGGGCATCGCGCGGAAATTCCTTGAGCGTAATCAGCGCGCCCATGCCGGGAATAAACATCGGCGCCGAAACGGGGATTTTCTTCCATTTGGCGGCGATGACGTGTCCCATTTCGTGAACGAAAATCAGCAGCACAAACCCAACGGCGAACTGATAGCCCCACGCCAGCGCGTAGAACCAGATGCTGACCAACATCGAAGCCATCGTGGT
Organism: Abditibacteriaceae bacterium; assembly: GCA_031372065.1. Taxonomy (GTDB): domain Bacteria; phylum Armatimonadota; class Abditibacteriia; order Abditibacteriales; family Abditibacteriaceae; genus DASWNL01. The sequence continues at coordinate 44,895 of JANMKN010000192.1, forward strand.
GAACAACTTGCCGAATTTCAAAAACACCAAGGCACTTTTGAATTTGAACAGCATGGTGCCGAGTGCTGCTAAAAGGCCCCAGAAGCCGCCCTTTTTTTGTGGCTGCGCGCCGACATGAGTGGACTCGGTAAACACTGGCACTTGATGGAAAGCCGGATTGAAGGCCGGTGGCGGTGTGGGCGACGAAAAATCAAAAGACGGCGACCCCGCTGGTGCGGAAGGTTGCGCGTTTGGATTCTCAGGAGGAACAGGTTGCATGAAAAGGAACAACGATTTCTGACAGCGGCACGTTCGCGATATTACACAACTTTTCGCAAATAAGACCTGCGCGAGCGCGGTGCTGACGTTAGATTATAAAGACAATGACCAACGAAAATCAAACCCATTCGGACATTCCTGAAATCAATTTCGAGCTTTTGCGCTCCCTGCCGCTGCCGACTTACGGCGATGAGGCCGACAAAATGACCAAAGCCGAGCGCGGCAAACTTTTAATCATCGGCGGTTCGGCTCGTTTGCCCGGCGCCGCGATTTTGGCGGCCCGCGCCGCTTTGCGGGCCGGTTGCGGCACGGTTCGCGTCGCCGCGCCGGAAAATGTGGCGCTTGCCATTGGCATCGCCGTGCCCGAACTGATGGTGTTGCCGCTGCCCAGTAATGCCAAAGCTGCTTTGGCGCTGCTCGAAGCGCAAGTGGAGCCGTGCGATGCCGTTGTCATCGGCCCCGGCTTAGACGAAAATGCCGAAACTGATGCTCTCGTGCGCGGCTTTTTGGCGCTGTGCTTGCTGCCTGCCGTCGTGGACGCGCAAGCGTTAATTGCGCTGGGGCAAAGCAAAGAAAAGCCATCCGCGCCGCGCATTTTCACGCCGCACGAGGGCGAAATGGAGGCATTGACCGGCAAAACGCTCGGCGAAGACCACGCCAAAGCCGCGCTGTCTTTTGCCAAATCGCGCGGCGTGACGCTCGCGCTTAAAGGGTCGGAAACCTTGATTGCTGGGCCGGACGGCACAATTTATCGCAACACCGCCGGTTCGCGCGCTTTGGGCACGGCGGGCAGCGGCGACGTTTTAGCGGGCATTATCGGCGGCCTTTTAGCGCAAAAAATGGATGCGACAGCGGCGACGGTTTGGGGCGTTCATCTGCACGCCTTAACCGGCGAAGCCTTGGCGCAAGACATGGGCGACGACGGCATTTTAGCGAGTGACCTTGCCGCGCGCCTGCCAATGGTTTTGCGCTATGCTCGCAAACAAGCCGCGCCCACCACCGGCGGACGGCGTTACGGTTTGCGACCATCAGAATGAAGCGCGTCGGAAGGCTCGTTTCGGAGTGAAACGAGCCTTCCAACGTGCTTGAAGGCCTCAAACCGGAGCGGTTTGGAGGCTGCGACCACGTCGGGAGCCTCTAACCGGAGCGGTTTGAAGCCTTCCAGCCCGTTTGGAGCCTCCAAACGGGCAAAAACGCCCTTTTGTGGGCCTATTTCCTGTTTTGTGAGTCTAAAAACAGATGACCACCTTCAAAACGCGCCTGCAAATCTACGGGCGATTGCTCAAAACGCATTGGTTTATCGTGCTGTGCTTTTTGGGTTTTTGTTTTATCGCCACTTTATCGGCGCAAGGTTTTGATCCGCTGTTCTTGGGACTTATAACCTTTTTCCTATGGATTATCGGGCCGAGCCTGATTTTCATCGTCTGCTTCGCCGAACACTATAAAGAAAAACGAAAAACGCGCTTAAAACCAGAGGATTTGATGGCCTTTGTGATGGCTTTTTCGCTGAGTTTCTCTGTTGTTTTTACTAATTGGCCGCTGCGTTTGAATTTTCTGATTTCGCATCCGGCCTTAGTGCGGGAAGCGCAAAATTTGGCCGCGAAAATGCCGTCTGTGTATCCGCGCTGGGTCGGCGGCTTTTATGTGCAAAAATCGGCAGTTGAACATGGTGCCACTTGCTTTTGGACGCAGGGAGATTCGGAAGAGGTAAACCGCTCCGGCATCATATTGAATCCAAAAGGCGGGAAGCCGCCCTTTAATTTATGGAGCGACGTATCGCTCGGCGACAACTGGCACGCCATATCGGAAGATTGATGTAGGGGCGAACCATGTGTTAGCCCAATTCTGTGTTGCGGGCGAACACAAAGTTCGCCCCGACGGTT
>JANMKN010000100.1:0-19208 GCA_031372065.1 Abditibacteriaceae bacterium
ATGCACCGCGCCGCACGAGGTCGCCGGTTTTATAGCGCAGCAACGGCGAGCCGGGGCGGCCCAGATTGGTCAGCACCAACTCGCCGATTTCGCCTGCCGCCACGGCGCCTTGCGGGCCGATGATTTCCGGGAAATACCACTCTTCAATGACGTGCAAAACGCCGGGCCGCACGGGACATTGGTAAGTCACCGGGCCGATTTCGGTCATGCCATGATGATCGAAAACGCGCGCTCCAGGCCATAAACTTTCGATACGGCTTCGCACAGCCGCGATACTGCCGCCCGGTTCGCCCGCTACTATAATGGTCTTCACCGGCGAGTTTTCCAAGCCGTTGATTTGCGCCGTTTCGCCTAAGCGAATTGCATAAGTCGGCGTGCAGCACACAACCGAAGCGTTGTTGTCCCAGATGGCGCGCAAGCGGCCTTCGGTGGAAAGCCCGCCGCCGGGAATGCACAAATTACCGCGCCTTGTCGCGCTTTCAAATGCCGTCCAAAAACCGAGAAAAGGCCCGAAGGAAAACGCGAAGAAAATGTGGTCTTGCGGCTGCACCTTGGCCGCCGAGAAAACCTCATTCCAGCAGTCCAATAGCGCGCTCCAGCTTTCGTTGGTATCAAGCCAACGCAACGGCGCGCCGCTGGTGCCGCTGGTCTGATTGAAGCGCGTGTAATTCGCTAAATCAAAGGTAAGATTACTGCCGTAAGGCGGCTTTTTTTGTTGATCGGCAACCAGTTCCGCTTTAAAAGTAAAGGGCGCGCGGGCCGAAAAATCTTCGAGCGATTCGACACAAAAATCAGCGCCCAACTTTTGCGAATAAAAGGAATTAGGCGGCAGAATTTTCGTTAATAAGCCGCGCAGTTTTGTCAACTGCGCGGCTTCGATTTGCGCGCGCGAATCGAATTTCATTGAGGCGCGACCTCAATTTGCGCAGAAATGTTTTCGGGAATCGGAACCGCTTTCATGACCCCGCTTTCGCTGTCCCATGCCACGCACACAGCAGTCACTTCGCCGATAGCCGCTTCGATGCGATTTTCACCTTCGATTTTGGAAATGCGAAATTGATATGTCACCGATTTGGCACGCTTTTCCTTGACCAATAAATGAATTTCCGCTTCGTCTTCAAAACGCAGCGGCGACTTATATTCGCACTTGGCTGCCACGCGCGGCCAGCCCACATGATTGGCTTCTTTGCCTTGATGAATCGAAAAACCAATGGAGCGAAAGAAGGCGTGTTCGGCGTCTTCCATCCACGCAAAAAAATGCGAAAAATGCACGATGCCCGCCATATCCGTTTCGCGAAACGCCACCCGGCGCGTAACTTTGATTTCGTAAGCCATATTAAATTAAAGTTTCAATGACTTTCAGGAAATTTTTCGCCATGACCTCAGCGCTGAAATAACGTTCGGTCATTTGCCGAGCGTGTTGGCCGACTTCGCGCGCCGCTAAGGGGTTGGCAAGCAATTTTTCAATGGCATCGGCCAGCGATTCCGCATCGTTTGGCTCACACAAAACACCGCCGCCGGTTTCGGCAATCAGTTCGGGATAAGCGCCGCTTTTTGGCTGTGCGACGGGCACGCCGCAGGCCCACGCTTCCAGCAAATAAAGACCAAACGCTTCGCCATAAGTCGCGGGCACACTGAGCGCTGACAAGCTTTGCAAGAATCGGATTTTCTCTTCGCGCGAAAGCGGCGGCAAAAAGCGCGCGTGATCTTCAAACCCGGCCTTGCAAATTTTTTCTTGCTGCTCGGCGACAAAAATCTCATCGCCAAATGCACGCGTGCCCGACACGCGCAATTGCAAATCCGGCACGGTTTGGCGTTTTTTCAAACTGATAAACGCGTCCACAACGGTATGCAATCCCTTGGCGGGGCAGTTGCGCGCGAAAAAACCAAGTGTTGGATGCGGCGGAATTTCGGGCGCGGGCGCGAAGCCCTCTAAATTAATCCCATTGTAAACGACGTGCATTTTTTCGCGGGGCAAATTGAGAATTTTCGTCATGGTGTCAGCGAAATACTCGCTGATTGTTATCAAGGCTTCGCATTCCGCCGCGCGCTGGCTCATTGTCTGCCATGTTTGCGTTTTATACGGCTCATCCAAGCCATTGACAAACGAATCTTCGCCTTGAAAACAGCAAACAATCGGCACATTAAATTCTTGTTTGAGCCGACGCGCCACGCCGAGCAATAAGCTGTTGGACAAGCAAATCACATCGGGACTGGTATTGTCTTTGGCCCAATGCGCAAGGCGTTCAATTTCTTTTTTTTGCTGTCCGAGTTCGCCTTGAATCATCGAAAGCGTGATGTCACCCAATTCTTTGGGCGAAGTCGCTCCGGCACGTTTTCCCGCAGCAGCTAAAAGCGCGGGCGAATCGAAAATTTGGTCTATCCAGCGCGGCGTATGGCGAAAAAACGCCGATTTTTGCTGCAAATAGGCATTGACGCCGCCCATCATGACCGGCATTCCAGCACCTGTGTTTTCTTCATCCAGCGTTAGCGGCATATACAGCGGCAGCATGGTCGCGTCATGCCCCAAAGCGCGCAGTTCCTTCACCAAGGCGTTGTCGCGCATACAAGAGCCACAATAGAAACTCCCCGTCCCAGATGTAAGATAAAGAATGCGCATTTTTCGAATTTTTATTCACCGCAGAGAACGCGGGGGTCGCGGAGATTTTTGAGATTTAGAGATTGAAGAGGATCAATTTAAGGCAAGATTTCCACGATTTCCGCCAGAGCGATGCCATTTGGCGATGACAAACGATTGCACCTGCCATATAAAACGGCTGCTGCTTTTTCGTGTAGCGCCTGACAAATCAAGTCATCGGCTACGACGCGAAAAAACGCTTGCGGAGACGAGACAAAACCAATGTGTTCTTCGTGAAGAATAGTGCCCAGAGGATGATCGCGGGCCAAAATCAACTCGCGTGCGGGCGCTGAAAAAGCAGGCAGATGAATCGTAATCGCGCCAAATTCTATCGGCTTTCGAGAACCGTCCAACTCCAAAACCACAAGGCGCGCATAGGTTTCATCTTCGACATATTCCAAAGCCCGCACATGACAAGGCGTGCCGTGGAATCGCTCAAGTGTCGAAGTCATATCGCGCTCATGCACCAGCAGCGATTGATGCGGTTGCGGCATGGTTTCGCCGCTGATGATTTCGATTTCCGGCAAAGGTGTGCCGGCGCGCTGATAGAATTTTTCCAACGGCGCAAAAGGGCTTGAATCGCTCATAAAAATCGCTACCCTATTTTGCGGCGCGGTGCTGGGGCAGGAAAAATTCGTGCAGCAAGCGGTCAACCATCAATAATCCGTCGCGCGTTAATTCCAGTTTGCCGTCTTCGATTTTTGCCACGCCCCAATCCTGCAAGCGCGCCAAAGGCACAGCAAACTTTTCTTCGACATGGGCATCGAATTTTTTGTTAAAGTAAGCAAATTCAAGATGACCAAGCTTCATTTGCAAAATAAATTCGCGCACCAAAAGTTCTTCTTGTGTCGGAATTAAAGCGCGATAAATCGGCAGTTCGCCCCTGTCAACGGCTTCAATGTAAGGCACAAAGTTGGCCTCGTTTTGATAATGCACGCCGCCGATATGACCAAACGACGACACGCCAACCGCCAATAAATCGGCGCCTTCCCACAAACGATCCCGGTAAACGAATTTGGTTTTTTCGGGATTTTTCACTGCGGTATAAGCGCTGCTGACCGTATAGCCATGTTGCTCCATTTCACGGAAAGCGTAGTCCACCCAATGACGCTTTTCACTCCATGTAGCAACCGGCGCGACGTCGGTGCCTTCTTCTTTCATGCCTTTGAAAATCGTCGTGTTATACGGAATTTCCATCTGGTAAATCGTCACGCTGTCGGGCGCCAGTTCAATCGCTTGACGCACGCATTCGCGCCAGTTTTCTTCGGTTTCGCCGAGCATTCCCGCTATTAAATCAATGTTGATTTGCGGAAATCCCGCCGCCCGCGCAAAGCCATAAGCGCGATGAATTTCTTTCGATTCGTGAGCGCGCCCATTCAAGCGCAAAAGTTCATCGGTAAAGTTTTCGATGCCAAGACTCAAACGTGTCACGCCGATTTCGCGCAAGACGTTGATTTTATGCTCCGTCAGCGTGCCCGGTTCACATTCAAAAGTCACCTCTTCCACTTCGTCCCACGGCAAAAGCGCTTTCATGCCATCGGTCAGTTGCAAAAGCTGTGTTGTGCTTAAATAACTGGGCGTGCCGCCGCCAAAGTAGATGAAATTCGGCTTGCGCCCGCCGATAAACGGCTTGGCGGCATAGGTTTTGAGTTCGCTTAAAACGCGATCTACATAACCGGCGATTTGCTGGGCATTTTTGTCGGTGTAAACCTTGAAATAACAAAAATGGCAGCGGCGACGGCAAAAGGGAATATGCGCGTAAAGCCCCAAAACGGTGCCCGGTTTGGGCGCTTTTTCGAGAACCGCCTGCGCGTCCTGAGCGGCGTCTTGTGTCCAAAAACTATACGTCGGATAATTCGACACGAAGTAACCACCCGCGTGCGTTTTATCATCCAGTTCCAAAGGGATCGTTGCCGTCATAATTTTCCTTAGCGGATAAACGTCACCGGACACATCTCCGCTGCAATGTGCTGCAATTCCTTCCGGTCAGAAGTGTAAAACTCGCCGCCAATTCGCCGCGCTAAGGCCAAACCACAAGCATCGCCCAAGACGATTTTATGTCTGGCAAAGCGCACCGAAAGAATCAAAAACCCTACGTCGCGCCAGAACGCCGCATCCAACATCATTTAAAACCGTAAACAGTGCCGTTTTCTGAGCCGACGACAATTAAACCATCAGCAACGGCGGGCGCGCCGGTTATAGGTTTGCCTGCATCAAACGACCACGTTTGCTTGCCATTGGCGGCATTGACCACAAACAAGCGGCCATTTTCCGCGCCGAAAACAAGTTTGCCATCGCATAAAACCGGTGACGAATCCACTTTGCCGTTGGCGCTAAACGTCCAGAGCGCTTTGCCAGTGTTGCGCGACAAACAATGCAAGCGTTTATCGCGCGAACCCACGAAAATGCGATCACTCGAAAGCGCTGCTGATGAAAAAAACGGAAACGAGCGATCTCGATATTCCCATTTGATTTTCTTGGCGTTTACATCCACTTTTTGAAACTCATTGCCGTAACTGCCAACGTAAATATCGCTGCCACTCATCGCCGCCGAAGCCGCAATATAAGCGCCGGATTCCACTTCGCCGACTTTTTTGCCGTTGCTCAGTGACACAATATGAATCTTGCCGTCGCAACCGCCAAAAACCGCTCTACCACCGCCAATGGCCGGGCTGCCGTTAATGTAATTATCAGTCTCGTAACTCCACACAGGTTTGCCGGTTTTGGCATCCAAACAGTAAAGTTTGTTGTCATACGAGCCAAAAACGATGCGCAAAACGCCATTAGAGGCCTTAAACCAGTTCGCGCCGCCGAGAATTTTATCGCCGGTTTTGAATTTCCATTTTTCCTTGCCGGTATTGGCATCCAACGCGTAAAAATAACGATCCGAGGCGCCCATATACACCACGCCATTCAAAACCAGAGGCGCCGATTCGATTTCATCTTTTGTTTCGTGGTGCCAGATTTTCTGCCCGTTTTTGGCATTCAGACAATACAAATTGCCGTCCAACGAACCAATATAAACGCGGCCTTTGACAATGGCTGGCGCGCCGGTCACGCCACGTCCGGTTTTGAATTGCCAGAGTAATTTTGGCGAAGCAGCCATTTTGCCGTAAGCCACGCCCGTTTGCCCCGTATTGCCACGAAACTGCGGCCAATCGGCAGCGTGAGACACATTAGGCGAGGCAGCCAAAACTATCGCCGCTATCAAACGAAAAGGCTTTTCAAAACGCTTTTTCATACAACTCTTCAAACTCCGCTGTGCCGATTTCGCGCGGATTAAATGTCGCTGTCCATTGCTTTGCCGCTTCCTCTGCCAGTTGCGCAATCGCTTCGCGCCGCACGCCGCACTCGCGCAAATTGCGCGGCAATTTTCCGATTTCCAACAATTCCTCAAGGCGCGTCGCTAACTTTTCCGCGTCGCCAAACAAGGTTTCATATTCGCGCCACGCTTCCTCGTCCTGCGCGTTAAAACGCACCACATGAGGCAACATGACGCCGACAGCATGGCCGTGAACGGTGCCGAAATGCGCCGTAAGTGGATTGGCCGCCGCGTGCGCCGCGCCGAGCATCGAATTTTCAATGGCTGTCCCGGCCCACGCCGCGCCGAGTTGCATGGCACCCAGCGCTTTTACATTTTCCGGCTCTTGCAAAGCGAGAGCGAAATTATTTTCAATCAAGCGAAACGCTTCGCGCGAGAATAATTGGGATAACACGGTGCGCTTTTTCGTGACAGCGGTTTCCACCGCGTGCGAAAGCGCATCCATGCCAGTTGCCGCAGCCACAGCACGCGGCTGCGTGAGAGCAAGTTCCGGGTCGAGAATCGCCACGCGCGCCGCCGCTTTCGCGTCGCCGCACGCCATTTTCAAATGCGTGTTTTCGTCGGCAATCAAAGCGAACGACTGGCATTCGCTGCCCGTTCCTGTTGTGGTCGGAATCGCAATCAGTGGCAAAAGCGGCGAATGCGCTTTGCCGATGCCTTGATAATCGCGCATTTGCCCGCCGTTGGTCAGCAGGAAATTGCAACCTTTTGCCGTATCCATGCTGGAGCCACCGCCCAAACCGATAATGAAATCAACTTCGGCGGCGCGGGCGATTTGCAGGCAGGCATCCACATCGCGCGTGGTCGGGTTTTCATGAACACCATCGAAAACCGCCACCTGCAAACCGGCACTTCCCAAAAAATCAGCGGCGCGCGATGCGTGTCCCGCTTTGACGATGCCTGCATCAGTCACCAACAACACGCGCCGCGCGCCGTTTTCTCGCGCCAATTCACCCAATTGCTGCAAACATCCTGCGCCCGCAATAACCCGTGTGCGCGGATGATAATCGAAATTCATCCAAAACTTTCAACAAAAATTTGGCAAACAATTACGGCAACTTGGCGATTTGCGGCTTGACATCCAAACACACGGCTTCGGTCATGCTGCGCGCGAAAATGCGGCCATTGGAAACCGTCGCCATCGTCCAGCACTGACCGCCGAGTGGTTGCGCACGCGCCAGTTCTTCGTATTTTTCCGGCGTGGCTTTGACCAACACAATTTCGCCGCGATCATTTTGCACAAGGACATCGCCGTCCACTAAAGTCGTCGCGCCTTGCCAAGCGAAACCGCCTTTTGTCCACACTTCTTTGCCAGTTGCCATTTCTATGCAACGCAAGCCATCGCCGTTTTTATACAGACCATACAGATAGCCATCTTTGTAAACCGGCGTTGTCCAGTGGTTTTGCAAATCTTTGCTCGTCCACAATTCACTGACCGTCCATTTGTCGCCGTCTTTGCCGATTTTGGCGACACCCGAACCCATGCCATAAGCCGACGAAATGTAAACCATATCGCCGCCTACGATGGGCGAAGAAGCACTCGAAACGCGATGCGGGAAAGTGTAGCGCCACAAAACTTCACCCGAAGTTGGCACAACCGAAACAAGGCCTTGGTCGGTGCGAAAAATCACTTGTCGCGTGCCAAACATTGTTACAGGCGTTGGTGTGGCGTGCGTCATGCCGTCGCTTTGGCCTTTCCACGCCAGCGCGCCGGTTTTCTTGTTGAAAGCCAGCAGCGATTGGTCTTGCCCGCCGCCGCACATCAGAACTAAATCGCCTTCGATAACCGGCGAAGCAGCGTAGCCCCATTGAATGGTCTTGCCACCAAACTCATCGTTAATCGAATGCTGCCAGACGGTTTTTCCATCCGCCGCATTGAGCGCCGCCAATTTACCGTAAGTGCCCAGCACATAAACCATGTCGCCATCAATAGCGGGCGTCGAACGAGGGCCGTTACCGCCTTGCCCATCATGAATCTTCTTGTCGAGCGGTGTGGCCCACAATTCCTTGCCGGTGCCCGATTCCATCGCAATGACAGTTTCCTGCTCGTCGCGCGATGCAAAACAATAAGCGCGGTCGCCAACAACCGAAACGGCGCTAAAACCCTCGCCCATCGGCACTTTCCAAACGGATTTGGGGCCTTCTGTCGGCCACGACTTAGCGATTTTTTCCGGCGACGCGCCATCGTGATTGACCCCACGATATTGCGGCCAATCGGCAGCTGTAGCGGGAAGCGCCATTAACAAAGCGCCTAAAATTATTTTTTTCATGAAAACTCCTTAAAATTCAGCGCGCGCAATCGCGCGGCGCTTGAACAAAAACTCGAACAAATTTCCTTCGTGCGGCTGATCCCAACTAACGCGATTAGTTGGCAGCGGCCCGATATTCAAACGGTCAATCAAAGGCGAGGCCAGCAAATCTTCGATCCACTTTTCGTCTTTTGTAATCGCCGTCACGACGAGCGATGGGCCAATTGTTTCCAGCATTTTCTCTTGGGGCACTTCAACAACGCTGGCAAAGGGAAACAAAAATTCTTTGTTCGCTAAAGCGTGGTTAAACGACGGACAATAAACCACTGTCGGCTGCAAATAATTGCTGTTTTCCAGTTCTACACGCCGCGCACCGTGGCGAAATTCGGCTGTCATTTCCTGCGCGCCTTCGATTTCGCTTTCGATGACATCATCAATCATTTCGGCCATTTTCGGGTTGGCGAAACCGGCTAAAATCGCTTTCTCTTCGTCATGCTTCACCGGCACATATTCGCTTAATTTTTCGGCCACGGCGCGGCTAACTTCTTCACCGTATTTGGGCACCACAATCGTAGAAGCGTTGATGCAACTGCGCCCACCGTTGGCAACAACCGATTCGGCCATCACACCCACATAATCGCGCCAGTTTTCGATGCAATCGTCGCCGATTAGCACTTTGCTGCGTCCCGGCCCGTGAACTTGGACAGCCGGATTGCCCGCATGACGCGCCACGGTGTTTTCGTCGCCGAAAATCAAGGCGCGTTGCGCCAATTCCATCAAGGCATTTGAGCCTTCGTGATCCGTCGGATAAAAGGAAAACGCTTGGGCTGGAACGCCCGCCGCGATGAAACTTTGAATGATGCGCAACGGCGTCCATGGGTCTTCGCGCCCCGGCTTCAAAACAACGGGAATACCCAGCGCAATAGCAGGCATCCAAATCGAATTCACGCCCGGCGAATTCGAGGGCAAAATCACCGTGAGCGCTTCGGCTTGCGGATAAAAGCTGACCAAGGCACCGTCTTCTTCGCCCAAACCACGCCGCAAAATTTCCAGATTCAAGCCGCGCGTCAGGCCACCGATAATGCCCGGCATTTGCGCAAAAACCTGATACACCTTGCCCATATTCAAGCGGCAAAGCGAGTGCGGCAAGCCGGTTGTCGCCGACAAATTTTCAATATATTGCTGCGGCGTGTGCGTTTCACCATCAAGGCCAACTGGCAACGCTTCGTGCAGAAATAATTCACCGGCGCGCTGCGTCATTTCCAGCAATTGCGCGGGCGAACACTCTTGCAACGCCCGCCGCGCCGCGCCGATTTTGGTCATATCGCGGCGCAGCATTCCCGCATTGGCCGCGCTGACAAGCGCCACATCGGCGCCGCCGCGCAAGTTTTTCAATTCAATCGTGTCGAGGCTCTCGTAACTGACGCCCGCACGCAAAATAGGAAGATGAGGAAGGGACATAAATCGTTAATTTTTAAAACAAAACAGTTTTTCCGAGGTGCGCACGAAAACATTGCCATGTGCGGCCACAATCGTAGCGCGGGAGCGTGGGCTTTCAAGAGCCATTTGATGCAAAGTTTTCGGCTCGTCGGCGGATACAACCCACACTTCGCCCGCTTCGTTCATACAGTAAATTTTGCCGTCCGCGCCCGTTGGCGAAGCGCGGAAGACCGGACGACCTCCGAGTTCGTGTGTCCATTTCACCTCGCCGGTTTGCGGGTCGGCACAGGAAATTCGCTTTTTGTCGCCATCCAAAACATACAACTGATTTTTGTAAAACAGTGGCGCGCAGACATCGCTGGTCAGTTGCGGATTGCGCCACGCCCACGTTTCTTCGTTACCGTTTTGTCCCGGTTTAACAGCGAAGGCTGCGCCGCCTTTGGGCGGGCAAATGACAACTAAATCGCCAACTTGCGTGGGCGAGGGCACAATGCGCCAATGGCCGATGCGTGTCGGATTCCAACCTTCAACGCGCCATAATTCTTTGCCAGTTTCCACGTCATGTCCAGTCACGGCATCGCCGCCAAGCAAGGCAATTTCAGTTTTGCCATCGTGCTGAATCGGAACGGGCGTGGTGTAGGCTTCTTTGGTTTCGTCGCGCGCCTGTGTCGGGCGCACAATGCGCCAAATATTTTGTCCGGTGGCCGCATTAATCGCCATCAAATAACTTTCGGTGCCGCGATGCAAAACCGGCACGATGTATTTGTCGCCGACCAAAACGCCCGACGCGCCATAAAGAAAATTGACGTAAAAATCGCCGTATTCTTTTTGCAAATTGCGCTGCCACAATTTTTTGCCGTTCACATCAAAAGCCGCAATATCGCCTGAACCATATAGAAAAATCGCCACTTTGCCATCGGTGACAGGCGAAGGCGCCGCCAAATCGTTGCGGTCACTTGACGCCAGAACCGGCGCAATTTCCTGACGCCATAATTCTTTGCCGTCTTCTCGATTAAGGCACAAGGCCAGCAGCGTTTTGTCTTTGTTGTTCAGCGACGACAGGAAAATTCTATCGCCCCAAATAACCGGCGTGGCCGCCGAGGGGCCGGGCAAATCTACCGACCATTTCAAATTTTTCGCCGGGTCAAGCTGCGCAGGCAAATTGGTTTCATCCGTTGCGCCATTGAGATTCGGCCCACGCCATTGCGGCCAATCCGCAGCGAAAAGCGGGGAGGCAATAAACAAGTAGCACCATAGGCTTACGCCAGCCCGTTTTACTCCAGCAAAAGTGGTATTCATCTTAATATAGCGTCAAACGTCCGCTACTTTCTTCTTCAAAAATTTCTGACGAACGGTGTCTATTTCTTCGAGTTTCCCCGAAGTTGGATTGCGGATTTGCCAAAACGACCATCCATTTGTTTGAGGATATGGACGATCTGGTGTGGTTCCAATAATGGTCTTTCGTGCCTCGCTGGCTGCCATGGACAGCGAAATATATGAGGTTGTAGCGAAACGGACTCGCCCATCATCCAGAATTGTCGCATTTAACCAATTCCCTTTATAATCTCTAACCAATTCAACGGGAGGGGTGAGCAACCCAGCTTGGATTAAATCAGTAACCGTAACCCCAACAAATGCGGGACTTTTCTTTCGGTCTGGCTTTTCCTTAGTCTTCCGTCTTCGTGGCAAAGTCGGGCTTACCTGTGGAGTAGGCAAAGTAACCTGCACCGGCTTGGGCGATTCGGTAACGCTACCTGAAGAATTAATTAATCCCATTGCAGCATATTCGATTTGAATATCCGCTCGTTTAACGGATTCCCGAATCTCTCCCGGTGACAATTCCGGAGTGAACTTACGAATTAAGCGAATTAATGCCGGATCATCACCTTTTAGCAGGTCTTGCAGCGCTACTTTAACGTGGCGATCAATAAAATGTGCTTTCCATAAAACATCCAACCGCTTTTCTGTCATTCTGTCTTTTGACAGCAATTCAAGCATCTCAATAACAGAATCGTGTTGAGCTTGATCAGAGATGCAAATGGTGCGGAATAATTTTTCCTCCACATCACATTCAGCATGAGAATTATAAACACGGTATTCTTCACCGTTGGTAAGAATGCACCATTTCACGCCAATGGCATTAGCGTAGTTGACTGTTTGAGTGATCCACTTTCGATCATTCATGTTTTCACGCAAACCCTTGGCTTCAGCAAATAAAATTGGTGAGCGGTGCACAAAAAGAGCATAATCCACAGGGTTATCTTGGGACTTGTGCCGATATTCTCGCTTTACTTCCTCAAAATTTAGCACGTCCCAGCCCAGCGCCCCTAATATAGGTTCTATGAGGGTGGCCTTAGTATCAGCTTCGGAAATATGATCACTCCGCCCACGCAAGTAAACCAAGCGTTGCCGGACTTCTTGAAGCCTTTCAACAAGACATGATGATTCTGCACTTTGCATTGTTCTTATCCCCCAATTCGCAAAGGAATTTTCTCAATCAATACACCCCTTCGATGGTTTTCTTTTCCATTTGACCGAAGGGGCGCACTTCGCCGACGCCATCCCATGCGTATAAATCGCACGGTTCGCGGCGAATGGCTTCATCGCGTTCCAAAAAGCGCGGCATGAAAAATTCTTTGGTCAGCGTGGAAAGTTCAACGCGGCCCCGTTCGCCGTAACCCACAGTGCGCGAGGTGTCGTTTGGCTCGACGACGCGCAAAACAGCGCGCGGCTGCGGCGCGTAATACGTCACGCTCCATTTGTCTTCCCGCGTCAACGGCTTGCTACAAGCAAGGCCCATCAAAGTGTTGCCGTAAGTCGGCACGAACTGCGCGCGATTGTCCAGCACTTCTTCGATGAGAAAGCGCACGATTTGCGGCGTCATTTGCGTGCCGCCGCAAAACACGCCTTTAATGCCCGCATCCGGCACGTTTATTTTTTCGCCCAAGGCTTCCAGTAATTTCGGCGTGGTAAACAGGCATTCGATTTTGCGATTTTTCAAAATCGTCGCGCCTTGTTCAACAACGTGTTTTTTGTAGCGATTCGCCATGTCGAAATCTTTGGTTTGAATGAGTTGTTTCACCCAACGCGGGTCGAGGTCAACAAAATAACAAGAGCCGCCGCGAATATTGGCGAGATGTTCAATCGCCAAACGCAAACGACGTGGCCCGGTCGGGCCAATCATCAGCCAGTTGGCACCTTTGGGAAAGGCTTTTTCATCAAGCGTGTTGGAAAATTCTTCGTAATCTACATTGTGATCGTTCCAACTGATGCGCTGTTTGGGCATTCCGGTGGTGCCGCCAGTTTCAAAAACGTAATACGGCTGGCCCGCAAACGCTTTGGGCACAAAGCGCTCGTTCTGCTCGTCGCGCAGCCATTCGTCTTGAAAATGATCGAAATGCGCCAATAAATCGGCGTAAGAGGCCACTTTTTCGCGCGGATCGCCGTTTTTCGCGGCCCAATCAAGCCAAAACGGGCAGCCGGTTTCGGGCGAAAAGTGCCAGTTGATAATTTCGCGCACATGGGCGTCAAGTTGCAGGGAAGAATCGGTTGACATCGTTAAAGTAACCTCGGTTTCTACGACTCAATAGCTTCTTTGGGTTCGGGCAAAAACAGGCCAAGAATCAACGCTAAAATGGCGACGCCGGTTGCTAAATAGCCCGCCGCTTGCGCGATATGCAGCGGTTTGACGTTGGTCATGCCACCCGCAATCATCGGCGCCAAAATGCTGGTTGTGACAATGGAAGCGCTGGTGCCAACCATGCGTCCGCCGACATTGGTAGCGAAACTGCCGCCGGTGCCGCGCAGATGCAAGGGAAACACTTTCGGCAGATATTCACCGAAATAACTGAACTGCGCGACGGTCAGAAATCCACATAATCCATAGGCCCAGAAAAAGGCATCGCCGCCTTGCTTGAAAAGCACAAAATACGTCAGTGGCAAAATCAAAACGGCGGGAAACTGAAAGATTTTGAGCATTTTGCGCCGCGCCAGACCCAGAAACAGCAGTCCGGCTAAAGCGATGCGCCCTAAAAGGCCGCCCATTTCTTGAAAAAACTGTAAATGTGTGCTGACTTTTTGCACTTCGCCGTTAATCGGCTTTTGCAAAGCGAAATTTTCTTTGATTTTGCCCAGCAAAACTTTGCGTTCTGCGGGTTCTTGTGTGGCGTTCAATTGGCGGTTGAGCGATTCGCCTTCCTTGCGCAGTGGCGCCAATTGTTTGGCTTGCGCCGACAGTTTGGGCAAGCCGGGCGCCACGCGCGCAACTGTTACTTGCAAAGCACCAAAGGCAATGGCATAAGCGCACGCCGAAAGCGCTGCCGTTAAAATCGTCACGCGGCGCAGTTCAGGCGAGAAAAGTTCGCCAAAACTGGGCCGTTTTAAGGTGCCTGACGCGCGTTTTTCCTTCCAAACAGGCGATTCGGGCACAAAAGCAAGCAAAAGCGCGATGGGAATGGCTGGCAGCAAACCGGTTAGCAATAAATAACGCCAACTGCCAATAGTGCCGCCCGGCCCCGAAGGCAAGCCCATCGAGGAAAAGTTAGCGGCATTCGCCAAAATATAGCCGCCCGCCAAACTCACAAAAACGCCGCCGAGCGACGCAAATGCCTGTGTTATGCCCAAGATGCGTTCGCGCTGCTTTTTGTCGGCAAATAACTCGGACAGCCATGTGATCGCCGCGATAAATTCAACGCACACTCCAATAAATGTCGTGCAACGGAAAAACACAAACGCCGCCAACGAAGTGCTAAAAGCAGCCAAAAGCGGCGAAAACGAATAAACGAAAATACTCGCAACCATCACTTTTTTGCGCCCGACTTTGTCAATGAGCCAGCCGCCGATCAAGCCAAAAATGCCGCCGCATAGCGCCGACATCCAAAGCAGTTTGCCCACCCATTCGGTGACCAGCGGATTGTTTTGCGGCACCTTCAACAACTCGGCAATCGCGGCGGGCGCGACAAGCGGTGTCATCAGCAGTTCGTAGGTGTCGAACAAAAAGCCGATGGATGCGACGATAACGACCAGCCATTGCGTCTTGGTGAGCTTGTTAGAGGAAGGCATGAATAAGTTTCGGTCTCAATTAAATTTTCGCGCCACAGTTGGGCGCCCGTCAAATTTTACTCCCCCGCTGCTTTCGCCGCACGACGCACGCCTTTTTCGCGCCGGAATTCATCCGATGGCTCAATATTCGCCGTTGCTGTGGGCACGCCGCCGCGCAATAAATCGGTTTCGACCAGATTTGTTTCGCTTAAAAACAAATAGCGCATCTTCGACAAATAATGCATTTTCCCTTCGCCCGCGCTGGTTTTGTTAGTTGGCTTTAACACTTCAATAGCGGTTACAACTTCGCCATCTTGTGCGCTCCGAATTTCGATGAATGGCTCGATGCAACGTTTCGCGGATGTAAGTCAGTAGCGAAGTATGCACATCGCGCCAAAAGCACACATCTTCAAGATACGGGTTCATGCCCGGAAACGGGTTTGGCATGGCGAATATCGGTTACTTGCCGATAGCGTAAAGATGCGTTGGTGTGGCGACAAAGAGCGTGCCGTTGGCAGCTACGGGAGTCGAGTAAATCGGCGCGGGAAAAGCGATTTTGCTGAGAATTTTCTTTTCCTTGCTGGCCGCGAAAATGTAAAATTCGCCGTCTTCGTTGCCCACGTAAACTTTGCCATCAGCCACCATCGTCGAACCCCAAATATGGCTGCCGGTGTTGTGCGTCCAATATGCTTTGCCGGTTTCTGGGTCAAGGCAATGCACATGGCCGCTGTAATCGGAAATGAACAGCATATCATTGACAATCGCGGGCGTGGACAGCGAACGTGAAATGCCAGTGTAACGCCAGATTTCGCCGCTTTTAGTAATGTCGCCACTTTTGGAAATATCCACACAACTGATGGCGCCGATACCATCGCCGTGTTCTGGGTCTTGGCCGATGGCGATGTAAGCGCGATCTTTATACACCACGGGCGTGCCGATAATTTCGCTGGGGCCTTCGGCAGCCGGATATTTAATCGGCTTGCCATCTTTCATGCGATAATTAGCCGGATTCGCATCATAACGCCAGTTTTCTTTGAGAATTTTGTAATCCTCCGGGCCATCAATCGGCTTAATATCAAAGCCATAAGCCCAACCATCGCCGCCGCCAAAAACGACTTGCTCACGGTTTGCCGTCTTGGAATACGAAGGCGTTGACCAATTAGAGTGAAACAATCGCCGGCTGACGCCCGAATCTTCTTCACCAAGCAGTTTGCCGGTTTTCTTGTCCAAACAAATCAACGCGGGTGCATTAGGCGCCGGAATATTGATGTGCGACCAGTCTTGCCCGTTGGAAGTCGTCACGAAGATACGATCTTCCAGAACCAAAGGTGCGCAAGCCGTAATATTATGCGGGAACACGCCGCATTCATCACGTATATCAAAGCGCCAGATAATATCGGCGTCCTGAGGCCCGGTGGTAACGGGCGGCTTGCCCGGCCCGGCCATATATTGCGCTTCGTCTTTGAAATCACCATCGTTGCCGTTGGCTAAACCTTCGGTATCCAAACAAATCGCCTCGCAGCGATTAGTCACCAAGTAAAGGCGGTTGCCCTCGACTTGCGGCGGCGAACAAATGCCCAAAAATTCCCAGTCGCTGACCTTACCGGTGCCGAGTTTCGGCACCGCAAGCTGCCACAGAAATTTGCCGGTTTTTTCATCGAAGCACATCAAAATGCCGCGATCACCTTGAGTTTTTGGGTCGCGCGGCGATTCATTGTTGGTGCCGATGAAAACTCTGCCGCCCGAAACGGTCAGGTTGCCATAGGCCTGCGAACCCAACTTTTCAATCCACTTGACGCCTTTGGTCGTCGCCATGTCCGCGTCTTCGGTATTGGGTTTGTATTTTCCGGGATCGAACGAAGCGGGCAAGCCGGTTTCATTGGAAATCATGTTGCGCCCCATATCAATGCCCCAAAAAGGGTGATCGGCGGCGATTGTGGGCAGCGCCAGTAACGGCAACGCGGCCACGGAAACTATCAAAGGAGTAATTTTCATTTTCAAATTCATAGCACTTCACCAAAGAAAAACGCGCGCAAGTTGAAAACTGGGCGCGTTTTTCCAGAAACTTTCTCAGTTCTGCGTTACCACAACGTTGTCGTGATAAGTGCGGAACTGGCTTTGTAGAGCGAACGAGAACAAACCCGGCGAGCCTTGCGTGTTTGCGTTTTTGTGCGGCACCTCAATTGTCCATGCCTCTGGCTCGGCTTCGCCCTTTTTCCACGCTTTGGCGCGCACCTTGCCCGAACCGTCCGGCGCGACATCTACGCGCGTTTTCAGGTGATACCAAACTTTTGCCTGCCATTTGAAGGGCACCGAAACTTTAATGCGGTCGGCATTGGACGTCACTTCCAAGGTTTGCCAGTTGCCGATTAACGAGATGTTATAACGCTGATTGACCAAACCGACGATGCTCATGCTGCGGCGGTTGCCATCACTCATCACGTCGGCTTCCAGCGTGTAATTTTTCATGTCCGGCGTGCCGATAAAAGCAGTAGCGCGCTGAAAAAAGACGTTATCCAGCGTCTTTGCCAGCACTTTGTTGCCGTCCAAATCGCGCACTTCCCATTTGAAACGTGCGCCAATCCACGGCAGCGGCGGATAAGCAAATTTGACCATATCAGGTGCGGTATCGGTCAGTTCAAAGCCTTCAAAATTCTCAGACAAGGGCAAATTCGGCAATACACGCCCGCGAATATCGGCTTTGAGTTCTTTGCCGTCCACGGTCGCCGTCGCTTGAAAAGCGCCTGCTGAACTTTTCGCATCAGCGGGCACTATGAGCATTTCGCCATTGAAATCGCCCGCCATTTGCGCCTTCACTTTGGCCGTCGGCGGAATGTAATGCGCCCATGTCGCGCCGGTTACATTGCGCACGAAGTTGCCGTTAGCATCCAAGGCGCGCAAGGCCACTTTTATGCTCTGACCGGGCCGCAACAGCACTTCCGAAGGCACCGCTTGCAACTGCGCAACCGGGCCGGGCGCCGGAGCTTTTTCCATCGTAGTGGGCAGTGTGAAATTCTTTTTGCCCTTGGTGCCAAAGCAATACAGATTTTCGGTGGTGAAAAAGTAAACTTTGCCGTTCCAAAGCGCCGGAGCGCCCAAACAGTTGCCGGGAAACTGACCTTCGCTGAGAACAGTGCCTTTATCGGCTGCGGGTTTGACAATGAAAAACTGGCCGCTTTGAAACGGAATATACAACTTGCCATCACCATAAGCGGGCGAGGCGTGCAACTGGTCGGGCGCGAGTTTCATGTCCCACAAAATGTTGCCGCTATCCGCATCTACGCAGGCCAGTTCGCCGGTTTTCACCGTTTGATAAACGCGATTGCCCACCAAAACCGGCGAACTGCTCCACGAAATCAAACGATTGCGCCACAATTCAGAGGTTTTATCCAAGGTGACTGCATCCGTTGCACCAGCGGCGGGCATCGCGCCAGTTTTCACGGCCACCATGCGGCCCATTTCGGACGAATCGGTATTTTCGTCGCCTTGAATATCAATCACGCGGTCATTGTATAAAACCGGCGTCGAATTCACGCCGCCTGCCGAAATTTTATAGCGCCACAGCGGTTGGCCGGTTTTAGCATTAAAAGCCACAATATGACCGTCGCCACTGCCGCAATACATGACGCGCTGGCCGTTTTCCCAACGCGCGACAGGCGTGGCAAACGATTGATCTTTCGGGGGAACCGTGCCCGGCGTGGAAACCCAAACCAGTTGCCCGGTGCGCTTATCAAAAGCATGAAAGCGATCTGCTGCCGGGCCTTGCGCGCCCCAGTTGGCAACAAGGCTGTGTTCAATCACCAAATCGCCATCAACATAAGGGGAACCGGTGCGGCCATTGGGAAAAGTCAGGCGCCCGTATTCTTCCATCATGGTGTGACGCCACAACTCTTTGCCATCGGGCTGAAAGCAATACAACTCGCCCGCCGAGTTATTGAAATAGATGTTGCCGGTTTCTTCGTCCACGGCAGGGCTGCCAATCGAATAGCGATTGTAAGCGGTGTCCGACAGATAATCGTTGAAGCGCTTTTCCCAGATTTTCTTGCCGGTTTCCGCATCGAGACACAGCAAAACTTCTTGCAAATCGGCGCCATCGCCTTCATAAGCCCACGCATAAACGCGCCCATTGGCGACAATCGGCGCGCTGCGTCCGCGAATTTTGTAAGACCACAACTGATTTTTGCCGCCCGGTTTAATTTCGTTGGGCAAGCCCGTTTCGGGCGAGGTGCCATTTTGACTTGGGCCACGCCAATTTGTCCAGCCATTCGCCGCCATTTTTTGCGCTTGCGACAGCGTTGTAGAAAAGAAAGCCGCACTAACCATCAATAATCCGGCGGCGACTTTTGCATTTGTCCAGAATTTCATATTTCGCTTTCTAACTTCAATTTTGACAAACGAACACGTTTGAAGGGAACACGGAGCCTTCGGCTTCACGGAAACGACACAGATAAGCACTGTTTTTTGAGATTTTTAACACAATTCTCTCATGAAATCCGTGAAAACCCATGTCGTTTCCGTG
>JANMKN010000136.1:0-22203 GCA_031372065.1 Abditibacteriaceae bacterium
CTTGATCCAAAACTGGATGTGCAGCCTTTAAAACATCTGGATTCAAATGCAGAACAAATTAAACCTTCTTTACTCACGGTTTCACGCATTACTTTATTTGAGCCTTACAAAGGCCACGAATATGTAATTAAAGCGATGCCACAGTTATTAAAGAGTTTTCCTAACTTAGTTTACGATATAGTGGGCGATGGAGACCGGCGCCCAATTCTCGAAGTTTTAGCGGAACAAGAAAAAGTGAGCCATGCGGTTCGGTTTCATGGAGTAGTAAGTGATGAAGCATTAACACGCTTATATGCTAATGCTTGGGTCTTCGTAATGCCGAGCCATGTCGAAGGTTTTGGGTTCGTCTTTCTGGAAGCCATGGCTCAAGGCACACCTGCCATAGGTGGAAATACTGATGCTGCAGGCGAAGTGATTGTCGATGGGCAGACCGGTTTTTTGGTAAGTCCTACTGAGCCTGATGAAATTGCTAAAGCTGTGACACATATCGTTGGAAATGACGCCTTGCGCGCCCAGATGCGCCATGATTGTATTTTTCGTGCCCAAAACAAATTTCATTTCGATCAATTTAAGCGCGATCTAATGCATTATCTGAGTGAGTTAACTGCACAAAAGCCATAATTTGACAGGTCTGTTCTTCCATGCGAATTCTACAAGTCACGTTGTCTTACTATCCAGAATCACAATTTGGTGGACAACCAGAGAAAATTCGGGCATTGACCAAAGGTTTGCGTGAGCGTAATCATGAGGTTAAAGTAGTAACGACGCATTCTGACCGCGCTTTTACACACCAGCGTGATATTGAAGGAATTGAGGTGCAGTATTTATCGTGGTGTGGACGAGGAACATACCGCATTCTACGCTCTGTAAGACCGCTGCGGCGTTTAGTTCAGTGGGCGGATGTTGTTCATTGTTACGGGCTTTATAACTTGCTTTGCCCTCTTGCAGCGTTATGGGCATACCAAATGGCACGTCCCTGTATTATAGAGCCGCTAGGAATGTATGCACCCAAAATAAATAGCATACGGGCCAAGCGTTTGTATCATCGCATTTTTACTACGTCTATGGTGAAACAGGCTGCGCGTGTGGTTGCTACTTCAGCGATTGAAATTGAGGAATTACAGACTTTAGAAATTGGAAAACGCTTGGTTTTGCGTCGAGATGGAGTAGATATCAGGGAATTTGCTGCCTTACGCAACGAAACCCTTAGACTGCCTTTGCGCGAATCTTTTCGCGACCGACACGGCATTGGAGCGGATGATCAACTATTGTTGTATATAGGCCGCATCAGTCCCATCAAAAATCTGGAGACATTGGTATTAGCTTTTGAAAAGTCTGCTTTGAAGAATACAAAACTAATCTTGGCGGGGCCAATGTTAGAAGAAAATTATGCAAAAAAATTGCGTTTACTTATTCAAAGTCAGGGTTTATCAAAACACGTCATTTTATTGGGGCCTGTTTACGAAGCCGAGAAGATAGAGGCTTTAGCCGCCGCCGATGGTTTTGTACTACCCTCGCATTTTGAAAGTTTTGGCATTGCCGCTGCCGAGGCGGTTGCATCAGGCCTGCCAGTTTTATTGACTAAAAATTGCGGCATAGCTGCTTTAGTTCACGGGCGTGCCGGTTTAGCTGTGACCGCTGACGTAGTAGGATTAGAGATGGGTTTATGTGATTTGTTTGGGAATTCAGTGCGTTGTTTAGAAATAACTCAACAATCTGAGGTCATCAAAGAATTGTCGTGGGAGCAACCAACGGACACTATGGAGCAAATTTACCGAGAGATCATACAGCCACAAAATCAACTTTAGATGGTTTTGTCTGATGGTCTCTCGCAAGAGACTTAGGAATTTCATGTATATTCTCGGCATTAATGCGTATCATGGCGGCGCGTCGGCTTGTTTGGTGAAAGATGGGCAGCTTATTGCTGCTGTGGAAGATGAGCGGTTTCGGCGCCAGAAGTATTGGGCCGGGTTTCCGTCTGAAAGCATCAAGTTTTGCTTGAAGCAAGCGGGCATTACGGCTTATGATCTTGATCATGTGGCGATTTCGCGCGATCCCAGCGCGCATCTGGCGCAGAAGGCATTGTTTGCGTTGCGCAAGCGGCCTTCGTTCGGGGCGATTCGTGACCGTGTCTCGAATATGGGAGCGGTGAAAGACATCAAAGGTGCGCTATGCCACGCTTTTGATCTTGACGCGAAAACTCTCAAAGCAGAGTTTCATCGTGTTGAGCATCATCGGGCGCACATGGCGAGTGCGTTTTTTGTCTCGCCTTTTAGAGAAGCGGCGATTCTTTCTATTGACGGCATGGGTGACTTTGTTAGCACCATGGTAGGGCAGGGCAAAGATAACCAGATTGAAGTGTTGGATCATGTGTTGTTTCCACATTCGCTGGGCATCTTTTTCACGGCGCTGACGCAATGGCTGGGCTTTCCCAATTACGGCGATGAAGGCAAGGTGCAGGGATTAGCGCCCTATGGCACACCGCGCTATTTGGACGAAATGCACAAGATGGTGCGTCTCACCAGCGGCGGAGCCTTTGAACTCAATTTAGATTACTTTGTGCATCACGCCCAGGGCGTTGATATGACATGGGATGATGGTTCTCCCACCGTTGGTACATTGTATTCCAATAAAGTCGTTCAGCTTTTGGGAGAGCCACGCGCTTATCGTGGCGAATATAGCGACCATTATCGTGATGTGGCGGCGTCCATGCAAGTGATGCTTGAAGAAGCTGAATTTCATATTGTGCACGATGCATTCAAGCGCACCGGGCAAAAAGCGCTTTGTTTGGCGGGCGGTGTGGCTCTCAATAGTTCGTTTAATGGCAAGATTCTGCCTCAGACCGAGTTTGAAGATATTTATGTTCAGCCTGCATCGGGCGACGCCGGCACCGCGTTAGGCGCTGCTTATTACGTTTATCATCAGGTTTTGGGGCAGCCTCGCACATTTGAGATGAAGCACGCGTATACTGGCCCGGCGTTTTCAAATGCCGAATGTGAAGCCACGCTGAAAGAACGTGGCTTCGCCTATCAGACTTTGGACGACAAGCAGTTGTATCAAGCAACAGCAGGCGACATTATGCAGGGTAAAGTAGTGGGCTGGTTTCAAGGTGCTGCTGAGTGGGGGCCACGTGCGTTGGGCAACCGTAGTATTGTTGCTGATCCGCGTCGCACCGATATGAAAGAAATTCTCAATGCGCGCATTAAACATCGGGAAGCCTTCCGGCCATTTGCGCCCTCAATTTTAGCGGAGTCTGTAGGAGATTACTTCGACCAAACTTATCCTGATCCGTTTATGATTAAGGTTTACGGAGTTCTGAAAGCAAAACAGGCAGAAATCCCGGCAGTAACTCATGTAGATGGAACTGGGCGCCTACAAACAGTTGAGCGCAGCGTCAATGAACGTTATTGGGAATTGATCCATGAATTTGGCACTCAAAGTGGCACGCCCGTTGTTTTAAATACTTCGTTTAATGACAATGAGCCGATTGTCTGCTCTCCCGTAGAAGCGGCCAACTGTTTTGAGCGCACGCACATGGATACATTAGTGTTGGGGAATTATATTGTGCGCAAAGACAGTTAAAAACACAAAATTGTGCTATTTTAGCGTATGTGAGATTGCTATTTGTAATCTTACAGTAACGCCTTTCGGTTACAATACAAAAGGTCGCTCTGAAGTTCATCGCACTTTTATCCACTGATTACTTTTGAGCTAATTCCACAATTGCCCGTAGAAATATAAAAATTATCTGTGGGGCGAAGGAGGAAGGAATGAGAATTTGTCTCGTTAGCGAGTATTTTTACCCGGATAATACCGGCGGCACAGGAACAGTGCTTTCCCAATTGCTGAACCATTTTAGCAATCATTATCCTGACATAGAAATTGACGTCATTACCAGCCGCAATCTTTATCGGGGTGACGAAGAGCTTTTGCCGGTTCAGGAAATGTGGAACGGCATTCGTATTTTGCGTGTAGGCACTCCTAAAGCGCCGCCCTATCCCCTGCGCAAGCGGTTAATGGTGAATACGCGTTTTAGTATCGCGGCTCTGCGCAAATTGTTGGGAAATTTTCGTAAGTATGATTTGGTAATAGTCTCGACAGCGCCACCGCCTTTGCCGTTAGCTGCTAAAGTTTTCAAAAACTTGACGGGAACGCCTTACATTTACCTAATCTACGATTTGTATCCCGATATTGCTCTGGCGCTCAATGTGATAGGGCCGTCAAAAGCGACGCGGCTCATACAAAAATTACAAAAAGGCTGGATGCAGGGAGCGGCGAAAACTGTAGTTTTGGGACGCTGTATGAAGGATTATCTCACTCAAAATTATCAACTGTCCCCTGATAAAATCGCTGCCATTCCAGTCGGTTCGGATGCGAAAAAAATTGTGCCGCAGGACAAAAACAGCCGGTTTCGCGCCCACTATGATTTACAGGGTTTTGTGGTTTTATGGGCTGGCAATTTTGGTCAACATCAAAACTTTGATGCCATCATAGACTCCGCCAAGTTACTGACGGACAACCCGCATCAGATTACTTTTGTCTTTGTAGGCGATGGGGCACAAAAAGATTACATTGCTGCTCGCATTATCAAAGAAGAGATCACAAATGCTCGGCTTTTACCCTTTGTGTCCGAGGAAGATTTTTCCGATATGTTAGCGTCTGCCGATGTTTCACTGGTTTCTTTAGAATCGGGGGCAGAAGGTCTGGGAGTGCCGAGCAAGTTTTATAATATTCTTGCTTCGGGACGGCCTACTGTGGCGCTTGTTGCTCCCACTTCTGAAGTAGCGTGTGTGCTGGAAGAAGAGAACTGCGGCGTGCGAGTAGAGCAGGGTAATGCCCTTCAATTAGCGGAAGCTATCTCGCATTTGGCAAATTCTCCAGAGCTTTTACAGCGCATGGGGGCAAATGCTCGTCGGGCCTGCGAGGAACGCTATTCGATAGAACATATAGCGCATCAATTTTATGAGGTCTTTCTCGCAGCGCAGCGTGATAGGCCAACGCAAAGCCGTGATGTTGATAGTCTGCCCGTTTCTGAAACAGGATAATTTAGCCTCAAATCCAACAAGCAAATACCAAAGGCGCGGCAGGCCGCTATAGCTAAAGCTAATCGTGGCTTTAGCTATAGCGTGATTTGAGAACGTCGCCAAATTTAGCGACGGCCATGCGTTGCAAGGTCATTTGATATGACCGTTCGTGCGTTTGCAGACACGGGACGCTCTTCTGCGCGTGTCGAACGCGTTGGATGCAGATTGGCAAGATTGCCGATGCCATCCAGCAGCCACCACAACAAAGCAATTGGCCGCAATTGCTTGTCTGCATCAGGTTCTTTTTTCAAATCCCACATTTATAGCCTCCTTCTGCTTTTTTTCTCAAACTTTGTTATTTTTTTATTTTAATAAATCACTTATAGGAGCTATGAGTCTTGTAAAGATATTATACAATAAACTGAATAAAGACATGACAAACAAGGAACGTATTCCAACGTAGCATTTTTAGTGCCAATAAATTAGCGATAGAATTCAAAAAAGAAAGTGCGATGAGATTAGGCGTAGGGAGGAAAGTGGCTGAGATATTAGCTGGTTCGTGGCGTGCCAAGACGCCTTTGGCTACTGATGGAACTTCGTCGTGGGCGCCGTTAGTGAGTTTGCTCACGGGTTGTGGTGCGGCGGGTTTGGGTTGGTGGCGCATTCAGCAAACGGAGATGCGTGAGAGCGCTGCTGGTCTGGAACTGGTCTGCTCCCCAAATTTCGAGGCATCTGAAAGATTAGACTCATAGCCTGCAAAGGGCATACAAGGAGTCGAATCGTGAAAAAGAGCCAGTTTAGCGAAGAGCAGATTGTCCGCTTGCTCCAAGAAGCGGCCCGAGGAGAGAAAAGCCAATCGCAACTCTGCTGCGAGCATGGGATCAGCGAGAATACCTTCTACACGAGAATACCTTCTACACATGGAAGCGCAAATATGGCAGTTTGCAATGTCAGGATGTGCGCAGACTCAAGGAACTCGAAGCGGAGAATAGCCAATTGAAACGCCTGATGGCCGAGCGTGATCTGGAGATTGACGCCGTGCGCACTCTGTTCCGAAAAAACGGCTGGGCGCTCCCGAACGCACATCGGGAGCGAGGTCTCTGATGGAGCATGGTGTGACAACACGGCGGTCGTGCTACATTATGAATTTGTCCCCTTCCATGCTCTATTAGCTCCGGTAGCGGATCGTAATGCGCAACTGCGGCAACGATTGCGTGAGGTGGCCCGTCCCGGTATTGGCTATCGTATGGCTCGTGCTCTGGTGCTGCCGCAATTCGGTGTTCTTAATCATAAGCGCGTTTATGGCTTATGGAAACAAGAGCGTCTGGCACGCAAGAAAACCAAAAAGAAGCGCCGCACTGGGGCCACAGTGCCCTTGGCCGCTACTCGTGCCAATCAAGTTTGGTGTTTGGATTTCTGCCACGATGCCTGTCTCAACGGCAGCAAGTTGAAAGTCTTGGCCATCAAAGACGAATACACCAGAGAATGTCTGGCTTTGGAAGCGGCCACTCGTCTCAACAGCCACAGCGTGCGTCGGATTCTGCAACGCCTGCAAGAAGAACGAGCAAGAAGAACGAGGGGTGCCGGAGTATCTGCGCTCAGATAACGGCCCGGAGTTCATCGCTCGGCACCTGAGCATCTGGCTGATGAGTCAGGGCAGTCAATCGCACTTCATCAAGCCGGGGTCGCTACTGCCCAAAGGGCACCCGCAAAACGGACATGCCGAGTGTTTCATGGCTCGCCTACGAGTTGAGTGTCTAAATGCCGAGGTGTTCCACAACTTGGCCGATGCCCGATTGAAACTCAACCTATTCCGTCGTTACTACAATCAGGAGCGACCCCACTCGGCGCTTGG
The DNA here is from genome assembly GCA_031372065.1 of Abditibacteriaceae bacterium. Lineage (GTDB taxonomy): Bacteria > Armatimonadota > Abditibacteriia > Abditibacteriales > Abditibacteriaceae > DASWNL01. Next base: position 6,880 of record JANMKN010000136.1, read on the forward strand.
TTATATCCCACCTGCCCAGTTCGCTGAGGAACTGCGAAACAAGGACAGGTAAACTCAAATCCTAATCTTTCGTTTGTATCGACAAATGGGGGCAGTTCAGTTGTTCCAATGGTTGCAATCGCAGAATCCGGGACAGTTCCCCGACGGTCAACTGCGCACGCTACAGCGGCGGGTGAAACAATGGCGGCGCGAGCATCTGTATTCCGATGACACACTTTGGAACAGCTTTTTCTCCAATGTGGCACGACCTGTGGCGGAAAAGGCAGACCCCCAAATGACGTAGGAGACCCCAAAAACGCGTGCCGCAGGCAGACAGAACTGCGGCGTTTTAGAAAAAGAAGAAGTATGATTTTAAATGAGGCAACATCGCCCCAGTAGTTCGATTTTTATTTGAGGCAATACGGGTGTCACGACTGTTGGATCTACCCTGGTTTGGAGAACATGGGAACGGTAAGTGTCATTAAGGCGGCTTGATTTTTGTTGCCCAGGACGGTTTTTTGGTCTATACTTTGATTAACATTGCTATACAGGAGTAGACATGGCAGACCGAAGCGAACAATTTTTAACGGTGGAGCAAGCCGCCCGTCGCCTACACGTTCACCCCATGACGGTGCGCCGTCACCTGAAAAGTGGCCTTTTGCGCGGGCGCAAGCAGGGCAAGTTATGGCGCGTGGCGGAAAGTGCCTTGAGCGAAACCAACAATTCGCAAATTATACAACCCATTACACAACCCACCGTTTCACCTTTGGCACGGGCTTTGGCCCTGGTCGAGGAAAGGGACGCCAAAAGCGGGCCTGTTACGCCTCGCATTTCGGGCGTCAATGACGCCGCCACCGAATTGCGACAGATGCGCGAGGAGCGCACGCCTTGAGTGATAGTGATAGAGTTTGCCTTGATGCCAGCGTCGCTTTAGCGTTTGTTCTGGAGGACGAGCCATTACATGAACAGGCGAAGCAGTTGATCCGGCAATGGGCCGCGCAAAACGTCACGCTTTGCGCTCCGGCGATGTTCGCCTATGAATGCGACAGCATCATTCGCTTGCGGGTTTACAAAAAAGCCCTCACTCTCCAAAAAGCAGAAGAAGCAAGGGCCTTTCTCGATGCTTTGGGTATAACCATTGAATACGACGCCAGTGACCGCACGCGGGCCTATCAAATCGCCACCGACTACGACCAGCCGCGCGCTTATGATGCCGCTTACGCCGCCCATGCCGAAGCGCGTGGTGTGGAACTGGTGACCACGGACGCGCCGTTTTTTGAAGCGGTCAATGGCGCGAAGAAGCCCAAGAAAGCCGCCGCCTTAACTTTCGTGAAATTATTGACAGCAGGGCCATTGAAGACTCCTTGAAGACTCCTTGAGTGGCAATGAAGAATAAAGATGAAGAGGGCACTGGAAACCTCATCAGGGGCACGACAACGAACGCTTCATTTTACAGCCACAAGAGAATTCAGGCAACGCGGCTTTGAGGCGCAATGGAACCGAGAATACAAAGCGTTGGCGGCGGGTGTCGTTTGCGTCACGGTGGACGCACGCAACACGTCGCGCATTTGTTCCAAGTGCGGACACTGCGAAAAAGCCAATCGAAAATCTCAAAAGCATTTTAAGTATCTCTCTTGCGGGCATGAACAAAATGCCGATGCCAGCGCCTCGCAAAACATCTCGAAGGGGGCGCTTGTCAATGCGCCTCTTGTGGTCTACTCATAGAGCAACGTGAGAGTTGGAACTACAAGCCCCGCCGCTTGTGGGCATGGGTAATTGACTGTTTCGCTCCCAAAATAAAGTTTACCTAAAGAGTAAGTTTTTTTATAAATAGCCCTTGTATAATATTACCAGTAGTTGAAAAAAAATGACGCAGAAAAATGCGGTCAAGTTGGGTTCGAGTTAGAGCGGGAAAAATCAGTGCAAAAAAGGGCTAAAAAAGGCCCTTAAAAGCGGTTAATACTGATTCTAAGAGCGCGGAATTAAAGGAATTAAATTCACGCTTTCTCGTTCAAAACGGCTATTTAATTCACGCAAACTTTGACAAACTTTGACAAACTTTGACAAAAGGCCCGAATTAATTTTTTGCGCAAAATTGGTGCGCAAAATTGGTGCGTAAAAGGGCGCGTAAAACAGGGCAAAAAGCGGCTCAAAACGGCCTAAAAAACACGGTTGCAAGGGGTTTGAAAATGGAGTGAAGCGGTGCCGTTCACAGCGCCGGGGCGCCGCTATAAAACGGGGTTCAAGAATGTCACAAAAAGCCAAGGAAAACGGAAATAGAAATAGGCGCGTGGGTAGGGCACTGCGGCAAGAGAGGCGGCGTGGAGGGAGCGTGCAATGTATTCCGTTTTCTCCGGTGACCCCATAACGGGCGTTTCGGTGACGTAAGCGGGAAACGTGGCGCGCTAAATACTTTCCAAGTCACTTGGATTTTCACAGGGAGAGACAAACCGTCAAATACCATCACCAACAAGCGGTGAGGCTTGTACTTCCAAGTTCGGCAATGCTTTGCGGACGGAGGGCAATAGGCCAATTGACGGTGGCCCTGCCTCTGTAGGCATTGCCCGCAGAAGACACTGATTTCTCAGTGACGTTTCAGAATTTTACGCAGCAAAACGTCATTGAGTTGCTGCAACCTGATATTCCGACTTGTCGAGGTGCGACTGCACAAACTGTTGCTTTCTTGCGAAAGTGCCTTGCGTGCAAGTCAAATTATAACCGAACTCTGAGGCAAAGTCGTCCCAAGGACGACACCTCAATTCCTCCCCACGGACAAGCCGTGGAGTATCCTTGAGGTATTTTTATGAACAGGCACTGCGCGCCGAAACTTACGCGCCGTCATTTTATTCGCTCGACCTCGGCGCTGTTGGCTTTGCCGTGGCTCGAAAGCATAGCCGGCGCGCAAGGTGCGCCACCGCCGCGCCGCATCGTCAACATCTGCACTGCCTTTGGTTTGTATGGCCCGTCGTTTTTTCCGGAAGCGTCGGGGCGCGACTATGCGCCCAGCGAATACTTACAAATCCTCGACGGCTTGCGCCAGCATTACACGGTATTTTCGGGTATTTCGCATCCCGATATCGGCGGCGACCACGCTTCGGAAGCGTGTTTTCTCACGACGGCCAAGCACCCCACCCAGAGCGGGTTTCGCAACAGCGTTTCGCTGGATTATCTGGCCGCCAAGCACGTGGCCGGCGCCACGCGCTTTCCTCTGCTAACACTTTCTACACTGGACGATAGTCCTCTGACGCACGCGCCCAGCGGCGCCGGGATTCCTGCCCTGAGCAAGCCGTCCGATATCTATGCCCGCCTGTTTTTGGCGGGCAATAAAAACGACGTTGACCGCGAACTGGCCCGCCTCAAGCGCGGCCAGAGCGTGCTGGACAACATGGGATCAAGGTTTAGCGAACTCAACAAAACTCTCAGCCACAGCGACCAGCAGCAGGTAAGCGACTACACCGACGCCGTGCGCGAGATGGAAAAACAGCTTCAGGCCGACGAGGCGTGGGTGAACCGTCCGAAGCCGAAAGTGGATGAGCCGCAACCCAACGAAAATTATCCCAGCCCGTTTTCGGATCGCAGCGACAGCATAGGCCGCGCCAAGGTGCTGCTCAATCTCACCAAGCTGGCACTGCAAACCGATTCCACGCGTGTGGTAACGCTGTTTATTCGCGGCATGGATCTCACGCCACCGATTCCAGGCATCACCGAGAACCATCACGGTCTTACGCATCACGGGCGCAATCCGGCCAAAATCGAACAACTACGCATCGTCGAACGCTCCGAAGTGACGGCTTTTCGCGATTTTCTGGTGGCGATGCGCGATACAAGGGAAGGCGGTGCCAGCCTGCTGGACAGCACGCAGGTGCTTATTGGTAGCAATCTCGGTGATGCCAGCGGCCACGGCACCTCCAACCTGCCGATTCTGCTGGCGGGTGGCGGCTACAAACATGGCCAGCACATTGCCGGCGACCCGAAGGACAACACGCCGCTGGGCAAGTTGTTCGTTAGCATGTTGCAACGCTTCGGCGCCGAAACAGACGCCTTCGGTTCGGGCGCCGGAACGATTACAGGACTGGCTTGACACTCCGCACCGCTAAAGCGGCGGGATTCTCGCTTCAACCAGAATTGCTTGCCGTAGCAAGTCTGACATTCTGTCCACGAGCATTTTTCTTTTCCGAGTGCCCCTCGGCAAAGTTTCTAAAGGCTTCGTTCAAGATGTTTTGAGCCGCGTTATGGTCACGATTGTGAGTTACGCCACAATCACACAACCAAACTCTATCCGACAGTGTGAGCGCATCGTTTATCGCGCCACAGCATCGGCACATCTTGGAACTGGGAAACCATCGGCTTATCACAACCAGATGCCGCCGGTTCCAACTGCATTTGTATTCCAACTGGCGGCGCAATTCGCCCAACGAGGCATCAAGAACGCTTTTACTGAGACGCTTGTTTTTCGCAATCCCTTTGACGTTCAAATTTTCGATGCCGATAAAGTCGAATCGCTGCACCAAATCGGAAGTCGTCTTATGCACAAAATCAGCACGGCTATTGGCAACCTTGCGATGCACTTTCGCCACGCGCAATTTAGCATCGTCACGGCGATTACTACCCGCCTTGCGCCGTGCCAGAACTCGTTGCGCCTTACCCAATTTCTTTTCGAGTTTGCGAAACAAGCGCGGCGCGGGCGTGCTTTCGCCGTTCGACAAGAAAACAAAATCCTTCAATCCGGCATCCACGCCGATAGGATTCTCTGGCGGCGCAACAGCCGTATCCGGCATTTCAAACTCTGCCGTGAGTGCCACAAACCAGTCACCGCAAGCATCGCGCTTAAATGTTGCGCTCTTAGTTTCGCCTTCAATTTCTTGCGATTGGCGAATGCGAATCCACCCGATTTTTGGGCAATAGACTTTGCTCCCGCCCAAAGGGCACCCGTCAACTTTCACCCGCTGCGGAATGCGAAACGCGAAGTGTCCGGCTTTGCGGCTTTTGAACTTTGGAAACTTGCCGCGTTTGGCAAAGAAACTTTGAAAGGCTTTGTCCACATCTTTCAACGCCTGTTGCAAAAGCTGCGAATCCGCCTCTTGGAGCCACAAGCGGTCTTCCTGCTTTTTAAGTTGCGTCAACTCTTGCGACAGTTGCGCTGCGGGAATTGTCTTGCCGTTGGCTTTGTAGAACTCGTTGCGCCTTGCCAGCGCCCAGTTGCAAACGAAACGACGCGCACCCGCAAGCTGATACAGCTTTTGAGTTTGTTCGGCGTTCGGTTCCAATTTAAAGCGATAGGCACGGCGCAGTTTCATTTTGCTTTCTTCGATTCTTTACGAATCAGGAACTCCAACATACTTGCTTGGCTGAGTCCATTTTTCTCAGCCAGTTCTTTGAGCAGGCGGTTCGCCTCTTCGCTCAAACGAAAACTTGTTGCCTTTTTCATAAGGCTTAGTGTAGCGCAATACGCGGCACACTACAGCCCGTCCTGAAAGGACGGCGGGCTATCCATCCCCCCGCTAAAGCGGGAGGCTTTCCGCCCGTTGTGTGTAACTTCGCTCCATTTCCCCACCACAATGAACAGATTCTCGCGCCGGCCATGGTTATTTTGTCTTTTCGGGTTAGTTGTCTACGCCGTTCCGGCTTTCGCCGCCGATGACGCCGCCAAAACTTTCGCGGCGCGCGTGCAGCCGATAATCGCGGCGAACTGCGTAAAGTGTCACGGCGCGCAAAAGCCCAAAGCCAAGCTGAATCTCAGCGGCGTGCGCACGCTGGAGAGTCTCGCGGGCGAAGCGGATACGTGGTCTCGCGTGCAGCAGCAAATCGAGAACGGCACCATGCCACCCGAAGGCCAAAAGGCGCTAACACCCGCGCAGCGCAAGGCGATATCGAGCTGGATTGACGGCGACCTGCTCCGGCATCTGGCCAGCGTGCAGCAGAAGGAAGGGCGCGGCAAATTTCGGCGGCTCAACCGTATGGAATACGCCAACACGGTTTATGATCTGCTTGGTATTCGCCCGCCGGTGATTCGCGACTTGCCCGGCGAAGGCCGCGTGGATGGCTATGACAAAGTCAGCGTCGCACTGCCACTTTCGGCTGTCGGGGCGGCAGGATATGTGAAAATCGCCGAAGACATCGTGAACCACATGCTGCTGCCCTATAGACAGAGCGACCGCACCTTTCGGCTGTGGGCGCATCCCAGCGAACAATCGAAAGGGCACATCCTCGAACTGGAAGACGGCACGATGGTGTCGTTCAACTCCGACAGCACCTCCGGGCCTTTGCGGCCCAAGAATCCCGACGGCAAGTTCGGTGGTTTTCCCGGCCCGCGCGTGCCCGGTCTGCATCACCTCAAAATCTCGGTCTACGGCTATCAAACCGACAAGCCGCTGGCTTTTGGCATCTATGCCGGGCACGTTTGGGCTTATCCGCAAATCATCGAACTGTTGAAGGTTTTAGAAGCGCCACCCGGCAAACCCGCCGTGCTGGAAACCGACGTTTATCTGCGCACGGGCTGGAACAGCGATCTGCCCAGCGACGACGGCATTCGGCTGGTGCCGTTCGGCCTGGGCGTGCCGGTGCCGAAAAACTCGCAGGCCAGCGCCTGCAAAGCGCCGGGCCTCGCCGTGCAATGGGTAGATGTCGAAGAACCCGAAATGCCACTGCCTGGTGACCGCTGGCTTCTGGCCGACATTCCCCCGGAGATGCAGGAACAGTTGCGGCGTGGCGCCACGCTCAAAACCGCGAAGCTGGCGCGCGAGGAGTTTCTGGCGGCGATGCGCACCACCTTCGCGCGGCTGGGTGCGCGGTTTTTCCGGCGCGACCTCTCCGAAGCGGAACTGGCCAAAATCATCAGCGCCATTGGCGCTGACATTGACGGCGACGCGCGGCTGGATACGGCGATGCGCGAACAGATCATGGCTCTAATGACCGCACCGGATTTTTTGTGCGTCGTCGAGCAGCCGGGCAAGCTGAACGATTTCGCGCTGGCTTCGCGGTTGGCGTATTTTCTGTGGAACTCCACGCCCGACGCAGAGTTGTTGAATCTGGCGCGGCAGGGCCGGCTTTCCGATCCCAAAGTGCTACGTGATCAGACCGAGCGGCTGTTGAATGACGCGAAGTCCGAGCGATTCGCCAAAGACTTCGTTGATCAATGGCTGGGGCTGCGCATGATTAACGACACTTCGCCCGATTCCGCGCTCTATCCCGAATACGGCGAGCTGCTGAAAATCTCCAGTGTGATGGAGACGCAGGCCACGTTTGCTCGCATCGTGCAGAAAAACCGCAGCGTGCGCGACTTCGTGGCACCAAATTGGGCGTTGATTAACGAGCGTCTGGCGCAACACTACGCTGTGCCCGAAGTCAGCGGCTTTGCGCTACGCGAAGTGGCGCTGCCCCAAGACTCGCCCTACGGCGGATTCTGGACGCAGTCGGCCACCATGAAAGTGACGGCCAACGGCACCGGCACCTCGCCGGTGAAACGTGGCGTCTGGGTTTCCGAGCGACTGCTGGGCATCCATATTCCGCCGCCGCCGCCCTCGGTGGAGCCGATCAATCCTGATACTCGCGGCGCCAAAACCCTGCGCGAACAACTGGCGCTGCACAGCAGTAAAGGCTCATGCCAGAGCTGCCACGCCCGCTTCGACCCCTACGGCTTCGCACTGGAAAGCTTCGATGTGACCGGCGCGTTTCGCACCAACTACCGCGTGAGCGACCCGGATGCCAAAGTGCCGGGCACTAGGAAGTGGAAAGACGGCCTGCCGGTTGACTGCACCGGCACAACGCCCGACGGCGCCGCTTTCAACGGCGTGCGCGAACTTCGCCAACTACTGGCGCGCAAACCCGAACTACTGGCGCGCGGCGTGATGCGGCATCTGGTGACCTACGCCACCGGCGTGCCGTCCGGGCGACTTGACGAACCGGCCATCGAAGCCATCGTCGCCAAATCCGCACTCGACGATTATGGCCTGCGTTCGCTCATCCACAACGTGGTGCAAAGCGAGTTGTTTCGCAACAAGTGAAGACTTTAGAAGACTTTATATGTGTGATTCATAGACCTCCTTTCAATTAAAATGGAAGGCATGGAAGCCGAGATCAGGCAGCGATTGCGCTGGATCCAACTTTATCAACAGACCGGGAATGCAGGTTTGGTCTGTCTTAGATGCGGCATCTCTCGTCCGACTTTGCGGCTGTGGTGGCGGCGCTACCAGGAGCAGGGTATTGAGGGGTTAGCCAACCAAAGTTCACGCCCTCACACCTCGCCAGCCAAGAAGACTTTTGAAACGCAAGAAGAATGGATTTCCCAACTGCGCAAACGGCGTATAGGAGCGCGACGCATTCAAAGTGAGTTGCTGCGTCAGCATGACTGCTCACTCGCCTTGGCCACCATTCACAAGGTGCTTCTCAGACAGCAACAACCGCCCCTGAAAGCCAGCCGCCGTCCTCGCCACCTTGTTCATCGCTACACACGCGAAGTGCCGGGCGAACGAGTGCAAATGGATACCTGCAAGATCGCACCAGGGCTTTATCAATACACATCTGTGGATGATTGCACTCGTTTTCGAGTGCTGGCTCTCTACTCGCGCCGCACGGCAGCTAACACGCTTTGTTTTCTGGAGCGTGTCATTGAGGAGATGCCATTTCCAGTGCAGCGCATTCAAACAGATCGGGGCCGCGAGTTTTTTGCCTATTCTGTCCAAGAGCAACTGATGGCTTATGGCATCAAGTTTCGTCCGATTAAGCCTCGGTCTCCGCACTTAAATGGAAAGGTTGAGCGCTCACAAAAAACGGATTGGGAGGAATTTTATTCAACGGTGGATTTGGATCGTTCCGACTTAGAACAGAAGTTGGAGGAGTGGCAGGATTACTACAACCAGGATCGGCCTCACGGGTCGTTGCGTGGCAAAACACCGTGGGAACGATGGTGTGAACTGCTCCACCAAACGCCCTACCAAGATGAGGTTGAAGCATTGTATGACCCCTCTCAAGAACGCCTTCAACACCAAGATTATCGCCTCGATTTACAACTGCGAAAATTGAAAGAAGGTCTGTGAATCACACAACTTAGCGCGTATTAGTGGTTATATCAGCGACGACGAATAGCCCGTGCCAGATAGCCCGTGCTGGACAGGAACTCGTATATCGTTCCAACTCAATCGGCTCATTGATTTAACCTTCTGTCGTGGTTGGTGCTTCGATTTCTGTTTGCTCTGTCTGGCCGGCTGCTGGTGTAGGCGTATAATCCACCGTCGCCGCTAATGCGCTTAAAATGGCTTGCAATTTCGTCGCGTTGACGGTGCCCAATTTATCCACAAAGCGCACCGTATCAAGCGCCCGCGTTTGTCCAGCGTCGGCGGTGCTGTCTTTGGTTAATCCGTTTTGCGCGTCGGGTGGGATCGGCACACACCACGCCATGAATGTGTGTTCTGGCTTGAAGTGCATAATTGGCGCGCATAAGCGAATGGTGGGGCGTCCGTTGGGCGGCTCACTCAAAACCACTACGGGCCGCGTTTTTCCCTGTTCACTGCCGCGCACCGGCTCAAGATTCGCCCGCCAAATTTCGCCACGCTTCGGTTTTGGTGTCATGTTGTAGCGGTTTTACGCTGGGCTTGCTCGCCGCGAAACTGGGCTTCTTCTTCCTCGGTATAATAGTCGCCCAAATCGTCGTGGAATGGCTCACCATCCAACGCCCGCCAATCGGCTAATTCGGCATCGCCTTCGAGCGTGGCATAATAGCGTTCTGCGACTTCGGCGCTGCGTTGCATCACAAGCAAGCGCGCTGCTGGGGATGCTTTGCCAAGTGCGATAAGGGCCAAGTCGCGGCGCTTGTCGTCTCCACTCAGCATAGCGGCCCAAATTTCGTTAGCCTCACCTAACGCTGGCGAAGCTGAAGACTTGTTTTCGTTGTGGTGGGCGGGCGTTGGCTCGTATAAGGCGCTTTCCGGCACGCGCCATAATTTGCCACGCTTGATGCCACGCAACGAACCTTCACGCAACTGACGGCGCACGCTGGCCGGATGGATTTGTAACCGTGTGGCTACTTGGTCAATGGTTAAAAGGGTGTCTGCCATGATTCACTCTCCTGTGCATAATGTTACACAAAATTACAGAAAAGGCCAATTTTAGGCACTTTAGGCAGTAAATAACGCAATTTCACCAAATTCCGCCAAATAGGTTGATATTTCCGTAAATCAAATTTTTTACAATTGGTGATCCCATTGGGAACATCCTTGTGCTATGATACTCTGATGGTAAGAGAGTCAGAGATTAAGAGGATCACACTATGAAATCCAACACCGCCCAAAAACAAAAAGAAGAGCGCTTGCACATTCGCACCTCGCCCACGCAAAAAGCCTTGCTAACGCGGGCGGCCAAACGGCGGCACCTTAATGTGAGCCAGTTTGTTTTACAAACCTGTCTCGAAGCCGCCGAAAAGGTGATGCGTGAAGAAGAAGCCCTCACCACAATTTTAGTCAGCGCCGAACAATACGACTGGTTGCTGCAAAAATTGGAAGAGCCGCCACAAGAATTGCCCGAACTGCGCCGCTTGTTAGGGGAAACGCCAGTCTGGAAAAGCACCGCTCACGGTTGAGCGTTTAAGCAATGGCAGAATTTCCCTTCGCGGCTCCGACGGCACTAACAGCAGCCCACCAAGTAGAAAGCTTTGACTGTGGTAAAGCACCGCTCAATGAGTTCTTGCAGCGCTACGCTCTGACCAATGATCGCGCGGGGAGTGCGCGCACTTTCGTCGTGGCGACCACGGAAAATGTTGTGGTGGGCTATTACAGTCTGGCCGCTGCCGCCGTCGCGTATGACGCCGCGCCGGAACGGGTCAAACAAGGACAGCCGCGCCATCCGATTCCGGCTATTCTGATGGCGCGCTTTGCCGTGGACCTAACGCAACAAGGGCAAGGCTTAGGACGGATGTTGTTTCGGGATGCGCTGTTGCGTTCTCTGAACATCACGCAAGAGTTGGGCGCGCGGGTTTTTGCTGTGGATGCCAAAGACGACGAAGCCTTGCGATTTTATACCAAGTTCAACATGATGCGGGACCCGGTAGACCCGCATCGCCTGTATCTGTTGTTCAAAGACATCAAAAAGATTTTAGCCCCATGAGTCACAAAGACAGTCCCGAAACTCGTCAAGAAAGCCAAGGTGCATCGGCTTCGCGTGAAAAAATCGCTGCCTTACAGACCGCTGAATATCTGCGCGAACGCGGACAGAGCGCTAATGCCAGTGATTTAGCGGCGGTGCTGGCGCTGGTGCCCGATGTCGAACCTGAAGAATACGACCGCTTTCCCTCGGCTCCGGCGCCTTAAAAAGTGAGTGTTGTTATGCAAAATCACAACGAACCATCGAATGAGAAAATAGCTGATGGGGAAGAATTTCCTACCGAACCAACTCCAATTATCGTTTCGCCCGAAGAATACGAACAGCTTTGCCGTGTCATGGATGAACCCGCCGCAAACGAGTTCCTCAAACGGCACGCCTTCGATAAGCAAAACGCCATACTGTCGCGCACTTATGTAGCGACAGAGATAACGACAAGCGGCGTGGGTGTGGTCGGCTATTACACACTCACACACGCTTCGGTTTTGCAATCGGAAGCGCCTATTAAGTGTGTCTCGTGCGGGTTTTTGGGACTCGCTGACCACATCGCTGCTATCGAAATCGGTAGCAGGGCATCCGTCATAATGCCAATCGTCTCAAGCCTTGCGGCTTAGGGACAAGCTCCCGCATTTATGCGTGGGGTCTATGACGCCTTGGTAATTTATAGCGGTTCCGGTTAGCGTAGTCCATTGTAGGGGCGAACCTTGTGTCGCCCTCATGACAGGCAATCAACCTCTTACGAGGGCGAACACAAGGTTCGCCCCTACGACACGAATTAGCGGGTGGAACATCTCAATCGGAACCGCTATAGCCTTTTGAATCAACGGTAAACGTCACGCCGGTTGCCCACTTTGACAACCACCACGACTAAAACATCGTCTTGAATTTCGTAAATGATGCGATAGTCTCCAACGCGCACTCTGTATAGATTTTCGTAGCCTTGCAGTTTGGTCACACCAGACGGGCGGGGTTCCGGCTCCAAACCTTCAATAGCGGTGAGAATGCGTTCTTGCAAATTCTCATTGAGGCGCATGATGGCTTTCCATGCCGCTGCTTCGATGTTGACGGAGTAGGCCGGACGCGCAGAACTCATAAGCCGTTATTTGGGGTGCCTTTATTTGGGGTGCCGTTGGTTTTGCGGCCCCGAATCGCTTGCCGTAATTCATCCAACGTGCGCCGCTCTTTCGGGTCGGAGTTAGCCAGAATTTGCATGGCTTCTTCACCATCGGCCTTATCCTGTTCAAAGTCCCGTAAGGCTTCCTCAAGCAACGTGTCAACCAACTGAGGCAAAGCCACGCCCTGAGAGGCAGCCGCAGCTTGCAACGCCTGTTCTTTTTCCGGTGATAGTTCAATCGTTAATGTCATAGTCGCACCTTTGCACCTTGAAAATTAGTCTAACGAATTTGTGACACTCTACACGCGATAAATCGCGGTAGCTTCTCGTAGCGTTTCCGTTACGAGCAACTTGCCCTGTGTCCGAGGGACTACTGGTCTAACCCGGTAGTATCTCAGGACGCGATGCTGTTGACTGAGTGTATGCCAGCCAAGCAACACATCATCAAACTCACTTCCGGAGAGCGTAACGAATTAGAAAAAATCTCGCAGTCCAACAGGCGCAGTGTTCGCGAAAAGACACGGGCACGCCTCTTATTAGGAAGCGATGAAGCAGTGTCCCGCGAAGAAGGAGGTTCGCTAAACGACCTCGAACTCGCTGCCCTCTACAAAGTGAACCCACTCACAGTAGCCAACGTGCGTCGCCGTGCCCACGAACGAGGGGTTTTGGCCTGTATCGAACGCGGTGAGCAGAAAAAACGCAAAGCACGCCGTCTGGATGGGGCCGGAGAAGCGCATTTACTCGCCGTGGTTTGTTCGTCTCCTCCCGATGGAACGGCACGATGGAGTTTGCGCCTTATTCGCGAGCGCCTCATCGAATTAGAGGTGATCGAAGAAATCGGACTGGAAACGATTCGTCAAACACTCAAAAAAACGAACTCAAACCGTGGTTGAAGCAGATGTGGTGCCTTCCTCCTACCCAAGATGCGCGTTTCGTGGCGGCAATGGAGGATGTGCTGGAAGTTTATGCCCGATCGTTCAATCCGCTGCGTCCTCTGGTCTGTTTAGATGAAGCCGCCAAACAGCTTTTAGGCGAAAAACGCCCGCCTCTTCCTGCGACTTTGGAGCATCCGTTGCGCTATGACAACCAATATACCCGCAACGGCACTTGCGCTTTATTTATTCTATTCCAGCCGTTGGCTGCGTTGCGGCATAGAGCGGCGCACTGCTGTGGATTACGCCAAGGTGGTGCGTTATCTGTGCGACGAAGTGCATCCAAACGCCGAACGGATTATTCTGGTGCAGGATAATCTCAACACGGATGGGGCGCATTCTCTCTACGTAGCCTTTGCACCTGCTGAAGCTCGCCGTCTGGCCGAGCGTATTGAGTGGCACTTTACCCCTAAACATGCTTCCTGGCTCAACATGGCCGAAATGGAACTCTCGGTCTTGGCCCGTCAGTGTTTACAAGAGCGCATGGAGTGCAAAGAAAATCTCGAACGCCAAATCAATGCTTGGCAGGAGCGCAGAAATCAATCTGCCTCGCGCGTCAATTGGCACTTCACTACAAAAGATGCCAGAGTTAAGCTCCACAAACTCTATCCTAAGATACTACCGGGTTAGACCAGTAGGTTTTCGCCTTATCTTTAGGTTCTGGCATCAAGCGGCTTTCTTTTCAAAAACCGCCGCGCGTAATTCGGTCAAAGTGCGCCTTTTTGAGGGGTCGCTGTTTGCCATGATCCGATCTGCTTCCGCCACATCCATAGCATCTTCCAAGGCAGCGGCAAATAGCTGTTTAGCGTAGTCATTGGCGCTCTGGCCATGTTGCGCGGCCACTTCATTTAATGCCGCTTCTTCTTCTGGTGCAATCTCAAGGGTTAAGGTCATTTTACCTCCAAACTAACGCCACTAACGCCCGCGTTCTTAGCGGTTATTTGCTCATTGTGCCGCCTGACGAAATCTTTCAATTCCGCTTGTGTATTCCGGCATCGAGGCCCGTTCGGGTCTGACCCGTCCTTGCAGGCGTCAAGTTCAATTTGAGCTAATGCAGCGCTTTTTTCATCTTTGGGAATTATGCGGTCTGCGTAATTTCTAAACCATTGGTGAATCCATTGTGCATCGGTCATTTTGCACCGTCCAATGCAACGCCCGTTTTCTTAGCCAGTGCCGCCATTGCCTTTTTGCCCGCCAGTGTGCCGGGTAGGGCATTGTCATATTCGTAACGGCGCAATGCAGAGAGTGAGCATCCCATTTTTTCCGCCATTGCCACCTGAGTTAATCCTAATGATTCACGGATAGCACGGACTTTACTAACCGCTTCTATTGTTTTATCCATAGTGTCAAGTGTATCACTTAGCATTATGTCAAGTTCGACACGCCGCAAATATGCTAACAAATTCAATAACGCCATTTAGGGCTTTGTTTTCGGACTTTTACCAAGCGCATAGTCGGTAGGTCTGAGAGTCTGTCTTCATGCTTTTCTGTAATGAAAGGGCGGATCAACTGCCGGTTTTGGTTTGAGACGATTGAGCCAACGGTGCAAAGTGGCAATTTGCAGAGTAGCTCGGCTACATTCTGGATTGGCTTCGTAATCTCGGCTCAAGCGGCGATAGCGGCCCCAACACCCGAAAAGCTGCTCAATGAGCCAGCGTTTACGATGCACACAAAAGCCCTTTTGTCCCGGTTCTTTTGCTCCAATGTCCAGTTTCCATCCGAACTCGGTTAGCACTTGAGCCTCAAAATCAACCCCAGCAAAGCCTTCATCGGCCCAAATGGTTTTGAGGTCTTGGCTCCAAGAAGCCGCTTTGACTTTGTGGAACAAAACCAAAGCGCCTTGGCGCTCCCCCGTATTGGCCGGCAAAACCACGCTTTCGAGCCAATTGCCGCCCGCATCACTCAAGGCAAAACGCTTGCGTCCCTTGAGCCGCTTGTTTCCGTCGAAGCCACGTGGCCCCCTTTTTCGGTGGTTTTCACGCTTTGGGAATCCACACTGGCCGCTGTGGGATTGGTCTGTCGCCCTTGCTGGGCGCGCACCGGCGCCCGTAGTGCCTCCATGACCTGATCCCACACCCCGTTTTTCTGCCAGCGCCAGAAGCAGGAGTAGACAGTCTTCCACTTCGGGTAGCTTTTGGGCAGGTAGCGCCACTGGCAACCCGTGCGCTCAATGTAGAAAATCGCATTTAATATGGCGCGGCGGCTCAC
>JANMKN010000179.1:0-3731 GCA_031372065.1 Abditibacteriaceae bacterium
GGCGAACGAACGCTATTTGGACGTGGATTTCATCTGGGAAAACCGCTGGCGCCGCGAATATCGTCCTTCGCGGGTTTCGACACGCGATTGGCTGGCCTTAGCGCGCGAAAAAGGCCATCCCATGCTGCTGATGCAAAGCCCGGAGGCCAAGCCGATTTCGAATGACAATCACTTTGAATTGACCCGCAATACGGCTTTTTGGCAATGGCTTTCGCGCAACGGCTCGTCCTTGGCGCAAAAAATGGAGGTGTGGCGGCGCGACCATCGCGTGTTGGGAATTTTTTCGCCGGAACCGACCATCGCCCATTTGCAAGAATTGTTGGACATTCTCGAAGCGAGCAATTTAGACGCGCGCAAATTCATGGATACGACTTCGCGCCTCGAAGCCGCGCGTTTATTGTGTGCAAGCTACGATGCCACGCCGGGCGCCTTTGATTTGAGAAAAGCGGCGCAATTTTCGGAAGCTGCCGACGAAATTTCGCAAACCGACCGCGCCAAAAACCCGGTTTTGCCCGCCCTGCGCGTGCAAATGCTGGAAAACTACGTCCAAGCGGCGCTGCACGGCGATTCGCAGGCGCCTTTGCTGATTGCCGGCCTCGTAGATGCGCCGGGATTTCCCTTGCGCGCCGACCACGAAGAAGCAAAACAATGGGCGAAATTAGGGCGCGAACGCTTGAAGCGCGAAGCCGAAAAAGCCCCGGTGGAGCGCGCGGCGGAAAGTGCCGATGTGCTTGCCTCGGAGTATGAATCGGACACATTTTTCCCGGTTGACGAGGCGGCGGCGTGGAAATATCACATTTTATCCGCGAATTTGGGCTATAAGCCGGCAGCCGAATCGTTGGCTGATGCTTACGAAGAAGGCTGGCCCGGCCTCAAAAAAGACGCCGCCGAAGCCGCCAAATGGAAACGCATCGCGGCGCAAATCGAAGCCGGAACTTACAAAGTGCCTCCGCAATTTTTAACGGGACGCGATAAATAAGAGACTTAGCTTGAAACCATGAACAACACCTCGCTTTTCACCACCGAGCACCTCAAATCGTTTCAAGAAAAGGGCTTTTGCGTGTTGGAACGCGCGATTCCCGCCGAGCATTTGCAGCTTTTACGCGAAGAAGGCGACCGCTTAGTCGCCGAAGAAGACGCCAAAGCTGATGCCGAAAATCGTCCTCGCACGACCAAGCACTTTTTCTCGGCGTGGGAGCGCAGCGTGCGCACGCGCGAATTCATTTTCAGCGACGTGATGGCCGAAGTCACGCGCACGCTGCTCGGCGACGACGTGTATCTGGTGTTCGAGCAATACGTCGTCAAATCGGCGGAAAAGGGCGGCAGTTTCGCGTGGCATCAGGATTCGGGCTATGTTGACTATCCTCACAAGCCGTATTTGACCTGTTGGTGCCCTTTGGACGATGTGAGTGAAGAAAACGGCACCGTTTACGTTTTGCCTTACGAGCGCGCCGGCACACGCGACAAAGTTGAGCATTGGAAATCGGAAACCGAGTGGGATCTAATCGGCTACGACGGCCCCGATCCCGGCGATGCCGTGATTTGCCCGGCGGGCAGCATCGTTTGCTTCACCAGCACGGTTTTTCACCGCAGCGGCGCCAACACGACCAGCCAGCCGCGCCGCGTCTTTTTGCCGCAATACGGCAGCGAACCGCTTTTGAACGACGACGGCCAGCCGTTTTATCTGAGCGAAGCATTTATCATGGATGGCAAAAAAATGCGTGACTGCTAAGGCGGCATTCATTTAAACTGACACATTAACGTGTCTTCGATAGCTGTGCGCCGTAAAAAAACTCTGTTTTTCTTCGTTTCTTCGCTTGTGTTGCATGGCGCGTTCGTCAGCGCGCTGTTGAAGTATTCCCCGGCTCCGCCTGCCTCGGAATCGCTGCTCGAAGTGTCTTTGGTGTCGCAAAAACGAGAGGCCAAAAGCGCGCCCAAGCCGCGCCCCAAAAAACGCGTCGAGCGGCGCATGGCCCAAAAAATAACGCCGCGTATGCTGCCGCGCCTTGCCAAAGCGCCGCCAATGCAAGCGATTTTGGTGAAGCCCGACGTGGCGCCAACGCCGTTTTCTACTGCGCAGCCGACGCCGATTTTAACACCGATTCCGACGCCAGTTCCAACACCAATTCCCACGCCGGTGCCGATAGTCAAACCCACGCCGCCTCCCATAGCGAATCCGGCGCTGCCTACTAAAAAGGAAGACGAGAAACCGGCCACAGGCGCGACACGCTTGGCACAGAATCCGACTGTGCCGCCGCTCAAAGACGCCGAAACAATTGACCCCATCGCACAACCAGAACCATTAGAACCAGATAAACCAGAAAAGCCAATCGCGCCAAATGTCGGCGAAGGAACGGGCGAAGGCATTGGCGTCGGCAGTGGGAAAGGCAGCGGGCAGGGCGCGGGCGAAGGAACCGGTCAAGGTTCTGGCAAAGGCGCCGGGCAGGGCAGTGGCAATGGTTCGGGCAATGGTTCGGGCGCGGGAAGCGGTCAGGGCAGCGGCGTTGGTGCCGGACAAGGCGAGAACAACGGCGCGGGAACAACGCAAGGCCAAGGTGATGCTACGGGCACCACAGCGGAAAAAGGCGAAGGCGAGTCGGCGGGCGACGCGCAGGGCGACAAAGGCGAAAACACCGGCGATAAAAACAGCACACGTCCCGGCGAGGGCGCTCATTTAGGCGACAGTGAAAAAGGCGCCGCCGCTGGCAGCGGAGGCGATGGTGGCAAAGTGGGCGCGGGAGGTTCGGGCAGTGCGGGCGGCGGAGGTGGTGGCGGTGGAGGCGGCGGAAAATCGGGTGGCGGCGGCAGCGGCGGCAATGGCAACGGTGGCGCTTCGGCAAAACCAGCGGGCGGCGGCTTGCCTTTTGGTTTGGGCGATGGTGGCGGCGGTCAAGGGCCGCGTCGCATTGTGTATTTGATTGATGTTTCGCTGAGTATGCAGCCGCGTTTGGCGCGCGCCAAACAGGAATTGCGCGATGCGCTGAAAACTTTGCAGGCCAACGAATCGTTCAATATCGTGTCGTTTTACGGCAAGGCGTGGCCGCTTTCCAAGAAAATGTTGGAGGCTAATCCGAAAAATTTAGAGCGCGGGCAAGCTTTTATCACGGCCCTGCGCTTGAACAAAGGCACCAACTTGGAAAACGGCATGATAAACGCCTTGGCTGACCCCAATGTCAATGTCGTCGTGGCGATTACCGATGGCGTGCCGACATATGGCGAAACCGATTTCGGCAAATTAGCGGGGCGCATTCGCCAGTTGAATCGGGGGCGCGCGCGCATTTTTACTATCGGATTGGTGGGCAAAGACCCGGATGGCACCGATCAGAGTTTTGAGGCCGCGCAATTGCTACAGCAGGTCGCGTCGGAAAATAATGGCGAATATCGTCAAGTGTCAATAGGCGAAATCGCGCCGGAATAAACTCTGCGTTTTACCTGCGAAATCAATTTCATGACCGAATCCTCGCGCCCGAACCACAATTCCAATAACAATTCCAATAATACCGTTCCGGTTTTACTTGCGATTCTCACGACCATTGCCGTGATTGGCGCGCTCAAAGCCAGTTATTCGGTTACCATGCCTCTGGCGTTTGCCTTGAGTTCCTAAATAAAAGGACTTTGATTTGCAGAGTGTCCCGCGAGGTGTAAATCATGTCGAAGTTAGTCACTGATGAATTATGGGCTATGTTTGAACCGCTCCTTCCGGCCCCCAAGCCCCGTCGCTTTCAGTTTCC
>JANMKN010000196.1:0-14791 GCA_031372065.1 Abditibacteriaceae bacterium
CGAACCGTCCATAACCTTTTGTATGATGTGCGCGGCGTCTTCGGGTGATGGTAAATCGGGCCGCACCGGGAAGAATTCCACGCCTTCGGCTTCGATTTTAGCGCGATAAATTTCGCTGGTCGCCAAAAGCGGCGTGTGGCCGCGCGCTTTTAATTCCAGCGCAATCGCTAAATAAGGATGAATATCGCCAAACGAGCCAAAGGTGGAAAGAGTAATGCGCACGCATTAAATCAAACACAAAAGCGCGCGAAAGACAAAGACTCAAGCCACGAAACCATCAAGCAGCGAACAAAGTGAGGCTTCTATATTGTCGCTGGGCGCCGAGCCGCCGATGCCGCGCAGCACAATTTTATCTTTGATGTGGCTGCCTACGGTGCTGATTTCCATTTCGGTTGGATAAAGGGCGAGCAAGGACACTTCGCCCAGCAATTTGCCCAAGAATCCCAGTTGATCCGGCCCTTGCACGATGATTTCAAGGGCGCTATCGGGCCGCCGCCGCACCTGAAAAACGCTCAACTGCGGCGGCGAAGCGGGTGTATGGACGGCGCGCTTGCCTGCCAAAGATAAATAATCTACGCCTTCTGGCGACAGCAGGCTGCGCCGGAAATCCAGATGAAAAATGGCATCCCATTTGTGGCTAATTTGCTGGGTGGCGTGGCCTCCGACAACCGAAACTTGCCGCTCTGCCAGCCCCGACAGCAAAAAAACCATCCAGTGTGGATGGGGAAACAAACCATCAATTCTTAACTCTTGCAGTCCGTTGGCGCTTGGTGTCACCGTTGCTTTTGGTATCATGATTTTGAGTCCTCTCCGGTCACTTTACCAAAGGCTTGTTTCGGATTTGTAAACAAGTTGATAAGCAACGCCATGACAAAAAGCAAAAGCCCGGCGCACACGCGCCGGGCTTTTGCTTTTTATGAAATTTGTTTAGGAAATTACAGCTTGTGACAACATCCATGCTTCGTTTTCGACTTCGTCCGTATTTCGCTCGCCCACCAGTGAAATCAGCGAGCGACTTTCCTTGCCGGTATCGGAATCACGCGCTAAAGCCGTCACGCGCCCATTTTCGTCGCAGCGGAATTCGACGCTGATTAGCGGCTTGCCTTTGGGACGCGGTGGATTGGTATCCAGATTAAAAACGCCAACCGGCCCGGTGGCATAGGCTTCGGGGTCTTTGGCTTCGCCTTCGTAAACGCGCACTTGCACCATCGTTTGCTGTTCTTGCGTGGTAGTGTAGCCATCACGCACCGCCGAGCAGGGCAGGGGCGTGAGCGCGGGAATAACGTGATCAATCAGCGCCGTGCCGTTTTTCAGCGCGGCCACGCCCAAGGAATGGCTAAGAACGTGACCGACGCGCACATCGGAAACGGTTTCGTCTTTGGTGAGAATCGCCGCTTGAATGGCGGCGCCTTTGGCGACACATTCGTCGGGATCGTGCAAAAGCGGGCGACGACCTGTAACGCGGGTGAGCATTTCGCGCACCATCGGCATTCGCGAGGAGCCGCCCACGCAAATCGTTTCGCTAATGTCGGCCCAGGTCAGGCTGGCTTGCGACAGCACGCTGTCAATCAGCATTTCCGTGCGCGCCAGCAGGTCGGCGGTGATTTTTTCAAATTCCTCGCGCGAAATCTCCACGCGCACCGGAATAAAAGTCTCCATCGTGCTGCCGCCGGTGGCGATGGTGCGTTTGGTTTTGAATGTGATGGGAACTGTGGGGCGCCCTGTCAGTTGGCGTTTGGCGGCTTCGGCTTTGAGGCGCAGTTCCGCTTCGAGCAGCGGATCGGCTTCCATTTCGTAATCGAATTTTTTGGAAAGATCGTCTTCGATGTAGTTCATCAAACGATCATCCCAGTCTTTGCCGCCCAAATGCGGGTCGCCGCCGATAGCGATAACATCCAGCGAGTCGTTGTCAATCGCCAAAATCGTGACATCGAACGTGCCACCGCCGAGGTCGTAAACCAGAATGTTCCGGCGATGACCCCGCCGCGAAATGCCGTAAGATAGCGCCGCTGCGGTTGGTTCGTTGATGATGCGCAAAACCTGCAAACCGGCCAGTTGACCGGCTTCGTAAGTGGCTTGGCGTTGAGCCTCCGTGAAGTAGGCCGGAACGGTAATAACCGCTTGTGTAACGCGGTCACCGAGTTCCATTTCGGCTTCCTGCACCAATTTACGCAAAATGATGGAGGAAATGAATTCTGGTGAAAACGATTCACTTCCCACCTGCACGCGGTAATCGCTCACGCCCATGAACCGCTTGACGAACTGCACCACTTTGCTCGGATCAGTCATGGTGGCTTGTAAGGCCACCTCTCCGACGACAAAAGTTGGCGGGTCGCAGAAGACGACCGATGGCGTCGTCACTTGTCCGTCCGTGTTCTTGACGACAACCGGCTTACCGTATTCATCAATCGTGGATACGGCGGAATATGTTGTCCCCAAGTCTATGCCGACTGCGCGCCCCAAGTTACGCCTCCTCTAAATCGCTTTCTGAAAGTCTGCTCAACAAAACAGTCTTGCGGATTTTCAGGCTTTCATTATGCCGTCCAGTGCCATCATTTAGCACACTTGGCGGCTTTGTCACACTAATCTTGCTGCGGTTTAAGCCGGAGCGTTGCTACGTCCTACCACGACTTCGGCGACGCGGAAAATGTGCCCACGCAAATACCAACCACTGCGCACCACGCGCTGAATGGTGTTTTCTTGTTCCGGCGGCACTTTGACGACATCCAGTGCCTTATGGAATTTCGGATCGAACTGGCCTTCGGGTTTCTCCATCAAAGTGACCTCGCAGATGTGCAGCGCTTCAATCAATTGATCTCGAAAATGCTGAACATTCTGCCGCACATGGCTTGCTGATAACGTTTGCCGCCGCTCATCGTTTTCGGTGTGCTCGTAGGGCCGCACTTCTTCTTCAAAGAGTTCGAGCGAATCGTAGAGAAACAGCAATTGGCGAATCACCGGCTTCAGGTGTTCGTAGATGAAATCGTTTTTGTATTCGCCCAGTTCTTTGTGCAAAACATCGAACACTTTGCTCTGGTTGGATTCGTGTTCGCTGATTTCGACAAACGCTTGCTGCATCAATTCAATTTCTTGACGTAGCCGCGCCACCTCTTGGGCAATGGCCCCTGTTTGCGTGCTAATTTGTTGCGACAAAACAGTAGGTGTGATTGGCCCGGCGCCGGGCGCATTCTGTGAAGGCGTCATAACGGGATTCTTCCCTTGTGGAACTGTTTTTGCGGCGGGTTTTGCCTCCGTCGCTGAACCTGCCATGTTATTGGAGTCATCCGTTGTCGTTTCCTCTGTTGAGTCACTTTTCTTTGCAACCTCTCCCGTCAGCCGGGGCAGACGGAATTTCAATCCGAATCCACTACTTTGTTCTTCAGCCATAACTTCGCTCCCTGCTGCGGGCTGCCCCTTAATTTACCATAAAAAATTTACCATAAACACGCGTCCTACCAAAGGTCATCTTCTGCTTACGGTAGTGGACACTCGGAAATTTTCCTGCAAAGACCGAAAATCGCCTTGTTTTTAGGTTGTTGTTTATGGTTTACGGCTCCAAAACGCGAATGTAGCCTTGCGACACGGCCCAATCCACAAATGCTTGTGCATCTTGCGGCGGCGGGTCAGTGCGTTTTTTGACGGCATTGGCGCGTTGCACGACAACTCCCGCAAATTGTATATCATTCATGCCTTGAATGAAACCGCGCATCAGCATTGGCGCCCGCCGTGCGGCTTCAGCCTTGGCCTGATGCAAAATGTCCTCCGCATCGCGGCCTTCAAATTCTTGTTTGATGTCTTCCACTGTCAGTTCGATTTTCATCTGAGCTAATCCAAGTCTTTAAGCCAAAATCTTTAAGCAGAAACGCCGCCTTCCGAAAAATTCCCTCCGATGGCGCGCCGGGCGGCTTCGGCTAACACCTCACTAAAGGTCGGCGCGCCACACGGCACCTCGGCCAATTTTTGAACAGTTAAACCTAAATGCAAAGCCAAAGCCGCTTGATTAATTAATTCGCTCGCGCACGGGCCGATGATTTGACAGCCCAAAATCGTGCCATCCGTCGCATCGGCGATGATTTTGACCATGCCACGATACTCGTTTTTTGTCGCCGCGCGCGCCGTATCATGAAAATGACAAACGCCGACATTGATTTCATGCCCGGCCCATTGCGCGGCGCGTTCGCCGTGCCCGATGGTTGCCACTTCGGGCGTCGTGTAATAAACGTGCGGCACGACGGGCAAAGTGCGCGGTGCAAATCCCGTAACGATGTCCGCCACAAGCGCGCCTTCGGCCATCGCCTGATGCGCCCATCCGGTGCCGCGTGTGCAATCACCAACCGCGAAAACACCCGGCACATTGGTTTGGCACTGCTCGTCCACCAAAACGCGCTCGTGCCGCGTGGTGATGCCCGCTACTTCCAAGTTCAAAGGCTCAGTGTTCGGCTTGCGGCCCGATGTGACGAGCAATTTTTCGACGGTGAGAGAGGAAGTTTGCTCATCTTGGCTCAAAGTCAGTTGCAAGCCGTCAGCATGGGCCTCAATCGCTTGCAATTTGTGGCCCGACAGCACGGCCATGCCGCCTTCGCGTAGCGCGGTTTCCAATTCGCGCGCGATGTCGGGGTCTTCCAGCGGCAAAATGTGCGGCGAATAATCAATCAGCGTCACACGCACGCCCAGCATTTGAAACAACTGCGCGAATTCAACGCCGAGCGCGCCGCCGCCGATAACAGCCATCGAAGACGGCAATTTTTCCAGTTCCCAAATTTGGCGCGTGGACAAAACATTCGGCAAATCCACGCCCGGCACTTGCAAACGGCACGGCACTGCACCGGTGGCAATCAGCACATTAACCGCTGTCACGCTGCGCACCACTTGATCGCCGCGCACAATTTCGACAGTGTGCGATTCGACAAAACGCGCGCGGCCCGGCAAAATCTGCACGCCCAAGGCTTCGAGATGCGCCTGCGTATGCCCGCGCACTTCGCTCGTGACTTTTTCGCGCCGCGCCCAAAATTCGACGAAATCGAAACTGCCGCTGGCGCGCAAGCCAAATTCTTCAGCGCGTTGCATATCGCGCAGCAAATTGGCCGCGCAAAGCAACGCTTTGATGGGCAAACCGCCGCGATTGATATGCACGCCGCCGATTTCGCGCGATTCGATTAAGCCAACGCGTGCGCCTTGCTCGGCGGCGCGCAAAGCCGCCGTGTAACCTCCCGGCCCGCCGCCGATGATGAGCAAATCGAAATCGTGCGGCGCGCCTTCGCGCAAAAGCTGCTCGGCGGCTTCGACAATAGATTCGCTATCAAATTCCGGCAACGCCTCGGCGACGGCGCCTTCGGTTTGCGTCGTCGCCGCGTTTTGCGATTCCGAATGAGGGGTCAAGGGGGCTGTCATGGACAACATTCTCGCGCTCAATAAACTTCCTGAGCAAAAAGTTACTTTAAAATGCCAAAAGGGATGGGGGTTCTCTACTTTTTCGGCCTATGAATATGCGTCGCTTGGCCGAAAAGCACTTCGGCGGATTCCATCATGGTTTCCGAAAGCGTCGGATGCGGGTGGATGGTCAGTTTCACGTCGCTGGCGACGGCGCCCATTTCGATGGCAAGTGTGCCTTCGGCGATCAGTTCGCCCGCGCCCGGCCCGGCGATGCCGACGCCTAAAACGCGCTCGGTTTCGGGGTCGGTGATGATTTTCGTGACGCCATCGCTGCGGTCAAGCGTTGTAGCGCGGCCCGATGCGGCCCACGGAAAACGCGACACAGTAATCTTGCGCCCTTCTTTTTCCGCTTGCGTTTCGGTCAGTCCGGCCCACGCGATTTCGGGGTCAGTGAAAACCACAGCCGGAATCGCTTGCGGTTCCCAGACGGCGTTGTGACCGGCGATGACTTCGACGGCTAAACGGCCCTCGTGCGAGGCTTTGTGTGCCAGCATCGGTTCGCCTGCGATGTCGCCGATGGCGTAAATTGTCGGCTCAACGGTGCGCCTTTGGGCATCCACTTCGATAAAACCGCGTTTATCGGGCGCAATCCGCGTGTTTTCTAAGCCCAAATCCTGCGAATTGGGCACGCGTCCGATGGAAATCAGCACTTTTTCAAATATTTGCTCTTTTTCCATGACTTTTTCGCCTTCAAAAGTCACTTTGACGCCGTTTTTTACTTCTTTCATGCTGACGACTTTGGTTTCCATCAGCATGGCGTGCATTTTGGTTTTGATGTGGCCTTCGAGAACCTTTACCAAATCGCGGTCGGCGCCCGGCAAAAGCGTCGGCGTCATTTCGACAACCGTCACTTTGGTGCCCAAAGCCGCGTAAACGCTGCCCAGTTCAAGACCGATATAGCCGCCGCCAACCACCAAAAGCGTTGCAGGAATGTTTTCCAATTGTAGCGCGCCGGTTGAATCCATGATGCGCGGGCTGCCAATATCGAAAGCCGGAATTTTGGCCGGACGCGAACCGGTGGCTAAAATGGCGTGTTCAAAACTCAGTTTTTGCGTGCCTTCGGCGGTTTCGATATCAAGTTCGCTGGCAGAAGCAAATTTCGCGCGGCCTTTGATATAAGTCACTTTGCGCGCTTTGACCAGTTGGCCCAAACCGCCGGTCATTTTGGCGACGACGCTTTCTTTCCACGCGCGCATTTTGTCGAGATCAATCTTCGGCTCGGCGAAAGTCAGGCCGATATTTTCGGCTTCGCGCGCTTCATTGAGCAATTTGGCGACGTGCAACAGCGCCTTGGAAGGAATGCAGCCGCGATACAAACACACGCCACCGGGGTTGGTTTCCATCTCAACAAGCGTGGTTTCAATGCCAAGGTCAGCGGCCAAAAAAGCGGCGGCATACCCGCCGGGGCCGCCGCCAATCACTACCAGTTTCGTTTTCATAATGCGGAATGCAGAATGCGGAATGCGGAACGGAAAATTCCGCACTCCGCACTGCACATTCCGCACTTAGATCATCCTTCGAGAGACATCAAAAAAGGCTGTTCGAGGGCGTTGCAAATCCAGCGCAGGAAGCGGGCGCCGTCGGCGCCGTCAATGACGCGGTGGTCGTAGCTGAGACTGAGTGGAAGCATCAGTCGTGGCTCGAAAGTTTGGCCGTTCCAAAATGGCTCGATGCCGCCGCGTGATAAGCCGAGGATTGCCACTTCGGGCGCGTTGACAATTGGCGTAAAATTGGTGCCGCCGATGCCGCCCAAATTGGTGATAGTGAAACAGCCGCCCTGCATTTCTTCGAGCGTTGTTTTCTTTTCGCGCGCGCGTTCGGCAATTTTGTTCAACTCGACGGCGATTTCCACGATGTTCAATTTGTCCACATCGCGCACAACCGGCACCATCAAACCGCGCGGCGTATCAACCGCCACGCCGATGTTGTAGTAATTCTTGAAAATCTGCTCGTTGCTGCCCATGTCCAAGCTGGAATTGAACTGCGGAAACTTTTTCAGGGCCCCGGTCACGACTTTTAAAATGATGGCCGTTACGGTCAGTTTGGCGCCTGCGGATTCGGCTTGTTTGCCATATTGCTTGCGCAGTTTTTCCAGTTCAGTGATGTCGGCTTTGTCGAACTGCGTAACGTGCGGAATCGTTGACCACGAACGCGCCATTTGCTCGGCAGTCGCGCGGCGAATGCCCGACAAGGGCTTGCGTTCGACGCTGCCCCACTTAGCAAAATCGGGTAGCGGCGCGGCGGGCACTCCATTGGAATAGCCTACCGGCGCAGCAACTTTGGCAACCGCATTCTTGACATCGGCGAAACCGACGCGCCCGTTGGGGCCGCTGCCTTTGACCGACGCCAAATCCACACCTAATTCGCGCGCCAGACGGCGCACGCTGGGCGCGGCAGCAATGCTGGCGCCTGAAACAGCGGACGCGGCAGCCACGGCGGGCAGGGCATGGCTTATGCCATTTGGAGAACCGTTGGGCGAACCATTCGACTGCGCCAATTGGGAAGGCGGCACCAGTTTTTTGTCTTTGCCGGCGTCTTCGTCTTCTTTGTCGTCTATGCCGGTTGCCATACCTTGCTGCTGCTCTCCGGTGGCTTTAACATCGGCTTCTTTGCTGTCGGCGGCTTCGGTTTTGGCTTCCGTTTTCGCTTCGCTTCCAGCGGCTTCAAACGACATCACCGCTTGGCCGACTTTCACTTCGTCGCCTTCTTTGACGGAAATGCCCGCGATTTTGCCGCCTTGCGGCGCTGGAACAGGCACAACTGATTTGCCGGTTTCGAGTTCGAGAAGCGGCTGGCCTTCTTCGACCTGCTCGCCCACCGACACCAAAATTCCGGCCACTGTGCCGGATTCTACACCTTCGCCCAAAGAGGGCAATTTAAATTCTGTCATGGTGTTACCTTCTTCAATAGAACGCAAATCGCGCGAATTATCGCTAATTTACGCAAACTTTCTTTGAAAAGATTTGCGTAAATTGGCGTTTGTTTGCGAAATTCGCGTTCTATTTAACCAGCTAAACCCGGCCAGACAATATCAGTCAACGGATTGAGTTTGTCCGGGTTGATGTTCATTTCTTTCAGCGCATTTTGCACCACGTCCGGCTTGATTTTGCCTTGCTCGACCAATGCGGTTAGCGTCGCCAAAACGATATAGCGATGATCTACTTCAAAGAAATCGCGCAGGGCGTGACGGCTTTCGCTGCGGCCAAAGCCATCTGTCCCCAGTGAATACAAGCGGCCCGGCACCCAACTGCGAATCGAATCGGGCAGAATCTTCATGTAATCGCTGCTCGCCACGAAAACGCCGTCTTTGGCGCTTTGCAATTGCTGCGTCACGAAAGGCACCCGCTTTTCTTCGCCGGGATGCAGCAAGTTGTAGCGCTCGCATTCCAAACCGTCGCGGTTCAGTTCTTTGTAACTGGTTACGCTCCACACATCGGCGGCGACTTTGTATTTTTCTTCGAGAACGGCTTGCGCCTTCACGACTTCGTTCAAAATCGTGCCGCTGCCAAACAGAGTCGCTTTGAGTTTGGATTTGCTTTGCGACTTTTTGAAAGGATACATTCCCTTGAGAATGCCTTCTTTGATGCCTTCGCCTTCAGGCATCGGCGGCTGCGCGTAGGTTTCGTTCATCAGCGTGATGTAATAGAAAACCGCTTCGCCGTTTTCATACATACGCCGCAAGCCTTCGCGGATAATAATCGCCAATTCGTAAGCGTAAGCCGGGTCGTAGGCTAACAAGTTCGGAAAAGTGTAAGCCAGCAAATGCGAGTGCCCGTCTTCGTGCTGCAAGCCTTCGCCGTTGAGCGTGGTGCGTCCGGCTGTGGCGCCGAGCATAAAGCCACGGGCGCGGATATCGGCAGCCAACCACACCAAATCGCCGACACGCTGCGGGCCGAACATCGAATAGTAAATGTAAAACGGAATCGTATTTACGCCATGCGTGGAATACGCTGTGCCCGCCGCGATGAAACTCGACATGGCACCGGCTTCGTTGATGCCTTCTTCGAGAATCTGCCCGTTTTTTGATTCCTTGTAATACGCCAGTTCTTTGCGGTCAACCGGCTCGTAAAGCTGCCCGACGCTGGAATAAATGCCGTAAGAACCAAACAAGCCATCCAAACCGAAAGTGCGCGCTTCGTCGGGGATAATCGGCACGACTAACTTGCCGATTTCCTTGTTGCGCAAGAGCTTGCGCAGGACATTGCCAAAAGCCATCGTGGTGGAGGCTTCGTGACCGTCAGAGCCTTTGTAAAACTCTTCAAAGTCTTTTTCGAGCGGCGTTTTAAATTCCGGCACCAGCATCGAACGCTGCGGAACCGGGCCACCCAAAGCGGCGCGGCGCTCTTTGATGTATTTTACTTCGGGGCTGTCTTCGGCGGGACGATAAAACTTCAGCTTGCGCGCGTCATCGTCGGAAATCGGAATCTCGAAGCGGTGCGCAAATTGAACCGTCGCTTCTTCTTCCATTTTCTTGGCGTTGTGCGCGCCCATTTTGCCTTCGGCAGATTCGCCCAGCCCGTAACCTTTGACGGTTTTCGCCAAAATAACCGTTGGCTGGCCGCTATGATTGACCGCCGCGTGATAAGCGGCGTAAACCTTTTCGGGATCGTGCCCGCCGCGCTTGATTTTGCGGATTTCTTCGTCGGAAAGCTGGCTGGCGAGCTTTTGCAAATACGGCGTGTTGAAGAAGTGTTCGCGCGCATACGCGCCGGTTTCGACGGTGTATTTCTGATATTGACCGTCCACCACTTCGCCCATGCGACGCACCAATTCGCCGGTTTCGTCAGCTTCAATTAATGGGTCCCAACCGCTGCCCCAAACCACCTTAATAACGTTCCAACCGGCACCACGGAACAAGCCTTCGAGTTCCTGAATAATCTTGCCGTTGCCGCGAACCGGGCCATCCAAACGCTGCAAGTTGCAGTTGATAACCCACGTCAGGTTGTCGAGTTTTTCGCGGCCCGCGAGCGTAATCGAGCCGAGCGATTCGGGTTCGTCGCATTCGCCGTCGCCCAAAAAGGCCCAGACGCGCGAATCGCTCGCGTCTTTGTGGCCGCGATGCTCCATGTAGCGGTTAAAACGCGCCTGATAAATGGAAAGAATCGGCCCAAGACCCATCGAAACCGTCGGGAACTGCCAGAAATCCGGCATCAGCCACGGATGCGGATAGGATGAAAGTCCTCCGGCGGGCTGCAATTCTTGGCGGAAGTTGATGAGTTGCTGTTCGCTCAGGCGTCCTTCGAGAAAAGCGCGCGCATAAGGGCCGGGTGAGCCGTGTCCTTGGAAGAAAATCTGGTCGCCCGAACTACGCTGCGCGCCCTTGCCGTTGGGCGCTTTGAAAAAGTGGTTAAAACCCACTTCCAAAAGCGTCGCGGACGAGGCGTAGGTGGAAATATGGCCGCCGACTTCGATGGCTTTGCCGCTGGGGTCTTTGACTTTCTGAGCGCGCAGCACCATCGCCATCGCATTCCAGCGGATAATGCTTTTGATGCGCCGTTCGATTTCGCGGTCGCCGGGATACTCCGGTTGCGCGCGGCGCGGAATGCTATTGATGTAAGGTGTGGTGGCGGCGAAGGGGATTTTAACCCCGTTGCGCTGCGCGTGAATTTCCAGATGCTTGAGCAATTCGGCTACGCGTTCGGGGCCGCCGGATTCCAAGACAAAGTCTAAGGAATCCAGCCATTCCTGCGTTTCAATTTGCTCGATTTGAGAAGAAGATTGAGCCTCGGCCTCAACATCGGAAGCCATTTCGAGAGTCGCCATACGATTTACGGTCCTTTCTCTTTAAATATATCTGCTTAGTGGCTTTTCTGCCCACAATCGGCGCCTATCTATATAGTAAGGCAGCTTTTAGCCGCACTGGGAAATCGTAATCGGCGCGAAATGAAATCGCCAACCAGCACCCCGCACCAAAAAGCGCGCCGCTTATAGATTGCAACAAAAGCGGGGCTGGCGCACAATGGCATTAAGTTAAGGATTTCGAGAGCTATAGTTCCTCCCCTTTGGGCGGGCGCCCGCTTACTGCGGGCAGGATTAGGTGGGGGTTGAGGGCGGCTATGCCGCCGTTATTCCTTCCCTCCGGGAGGCAATCCACGTTTCTGAATTGCTTAACTTAATGCCATTGGGCTGGCGCACCCTTCCAAAGGCGCGTTCTTCACGATGAAGAGCGCGCCTTTTTCTATCTACAAACAGCGCTTGCCGCGTCGTTATACTTTCGACAATTTGCTTTGAAAGTTATTCATGTCCCGTTTTCATAAATCGTGCGCCCTTTTGTTCGTGCCGCTTGTTCTGATCTTTGCGCCTCTGCGTGCCGATGTGACTAAAAATTGGGACGAGGCGAATGCAGCCATCGCCGTTGCGAAGACTCCTCTGGAAAAGGCCAATGCGCTCTATCAAAAGGCGGGTTTGCCGCTGGCGTGGTTCGAGAAATCCACGCGAGCCGATTGGGAAGAAGCGGGCAGGGCGATGGACGAGGCGTTTAAGCTGCTCGATCAAGTTTCCAACGATGGCAAAGGCAAAATTGCAGGGCAGGACGCCTTTTATTTTCGGCGCGGTTATGTCGCTAACAAGCTGGACAATTTTACCGGTGCGGTCAATTTCTACAATGAGGCCGAAAAAGCGGGCTATCTGGCCCAGCACGCCACCAATCGCAACAAAGGGGCGGAACTTTATAGCAATCGCGCCGAGGCCAAAGCCGCGCTTTATGACTTCGCGGGCGCTCTGGCCGATTTAGAGCAAGCTATCGCGCTCAACAATAACTATATTTGGGTCAGGCAACGCGCCGAAACGCGCTTTGAGATGGGCGATTGGGACGGCGCTGTGGCCGATTGGAAACGCGTCGTCGAACTGAATCCGAATGAGAAAATCGAGCGCGAGGTCGCTGATTTGTTGGATAACACGCCAAAGAACGAAATCAAAATGCCGTTTGACCGCTATTTAGTGCCTTTCAATAAAGCCATTGCCGACAATCCAAACAGCGCCGCGCCGTTTGTGGCGCGCGCCCGGCATCGCTTGGCGCGCGTGCAGAGGGAATTGAAATACGAATTCGGCATTATGCGCAGCTTCAAGCAAACAGAGGCCAATAAAACGGCAAAAAGCATTCTCCGCGATTTAAATCGCGCTATTGCCCTTGAGCCGAAAAATGCCGCCGCATGGCGCGAACGCGGCAAAACGCGCGGTTATTTCTGGGTTCTGAGCGAAGGAAATGGCCTTGACTTCGACGAAAAGGCGCCTCTGCTCGATTTCAATCGCGCTTTGAATTTGGAAGACAGCAACGCTTTGACGCGTTTCGAGACGGGCTTTTATCTTCTCACTCGCTCCTCGCCGCAGCCGGGCAAACCTGTGCCGGGAGATTTAAAAGAGCGTCGCAAATTCGATTTGCAGACTGCGATCATGAACTTCAGCCGTGCCATCGTGAAAGCGCCGGAAGCCAATGCCGACGCGCATTATCATCGCGCTTTTGCCGAGCGTCAAACCGAAACTCCCGACCAGAACACGCTTTTGGTGGATTATTCCGCCGTTATCGCGCAGCAAATGAAAGGCATCGGCGATGCGCCCGACGACGGCGAAAAAAGCGATATGCTTTCAGCGGCCCGTGTGATGCGCGGCAAGATTTTACTGTCGCGCGGCCAACGTAACGTGGCGTTGCAAGATTTCGACGCAGCCATCAAAGTAGCCAGTTTGAATTACGAGGCACGCTTCGAGCGCGGCAAATTACGCGTTATTCGCGGCGAATACGAAGATGCTTTAGAAGACCTTGAGGTCGTCACAGAAAACACCCGTTCCGCCGAAGCGTGGCTGTGGAAAGCGGCGGCGCAGGACAGCAAAGGCGACACCGAACAAGCCAAAACTGCGTTGCAAGAAGCCTTCAAACGCGACGCTAATCTGAAAAGTCGCGTGCGCGGCACTCGCTACGACGAAGCCACTCCAACGCAAAAGCCACTCGCCCCCGCGCCCGATAAAAACGACGCGAAACTGCTCACCGGCACCGCTTTGGAACACAAAAACGCCGGCAACGAATTGTTGAATAAAGGCAATGCGAGCGGGGCGTTGGCCGAATATAGCGCGGCGATTTTGCTTGACCCTAACTTTGCCGACGGCTACAACAATCGCGGCGGGCGCTATGTCGTGCAGGAGAAATACGACTTGGCGCTGGCCGATTTAAATCGCGCCATCGAACTTGACCCCAAACATCGTCTCGCTTACTTTAATCGCTCCTTTGTTTGGAGAAGCCTGCGCGATGCCGAAAAGCAAGGCGCCGATTTAGACCGCGCCATCGAATATGCCGACACGCCCGAAGGCAAAGCCACCGCTTATGTGATGCGCGCTGTCGCAAAAGCCGAAACCAACCCGGCCAGCGCGCAAGCCGATTTGACTGCCGCCGTCGCCACTGCGCCCAAAGACGCCCCTATTTTAGATCAAAGCGGGCGTCTTTTCCTTTATTTTCAGCGCAACGACACCGCGCGCGACACCTTTCGTCGCCTGCTGGAACTTCAGCCCTCCAACAACACCGCGCGCCTGCATTTATCCTTCGCTTTAGCCGCCTTAAACGACGAAGCCGCGCCGGGCGAATTTGAAAAAGCCTTTGCCAACGCCAAAGCTGCCGAAGTCGCCGATGCCAAGGGCACCTTGGATGAAGTCCTCAAACACCAGCCCGATTCCGCCCTGCTCAAAACCATGAAAGAGCGCCTCGCCAACCCCAAAACGCCGTAATACACATACAATTTGCAGGGAAAACCGCAGTCGGCGGGGACACTCATATCATTTATGGCGGCACTCCTATCTCCTGTAGCGGGACGCTTTTGGTTCGCGAAGGCGCGTGTAACAGTTGTGGGGGCAGGGTTTGTCCCTGTTCCCCTCCACGACATGAGTCGGGCAACAGGACAGGGCAAGCCCTGCCCCTACAAATCGCGCGTTTCGGCATTTTTATCGCCTGTGGAGGCAGGCTTATGTCGTGTGGAGGCACTCATATGGTTTATGGCGGCCCTCCTATGTCGTGTGGGTGCATTAATATTCATATGAGTGCCTCCACAAACGATATGAGTGCCGCCACAAACGATATGAGTGCCGCCATAAACCATATGAGTGCCGCCACACGGCATAGGAATGCACCCACAAGCGATATGAATGCGGCAATAGACAATTGGAGGACGCCTTGCCGCGTGTTTAATGGCGTAACTCAAGTCCAGCGACTGAAAGCGCGGTTCAAACGCGGCCAAGTCGCTCTGCGGTGACAGAATAAAAGCCCTTTTTCAGTCCGAACAAGGCGAATTTTGCTCATTTGGAGCCGTGAATTCATTCGCCATCCAGAAAAAGCGTAGGAGAATGATTACTCATGTTACGCAGTGAGGTTGTGATA
>JANMKN010000102.1:0-4311 GCA_031372065.1 Abditibacteriaceae bacterium
CTTACGATTTGAAGAACTTGGGCGACGCGATAGGAACGGTCACCATCGCTCAGCAGCCCGCCGGATTGGACGCCTATAATCCGCCCAAAGAATACAAAGCCGACGTGACGCGCTATGTCAAAGCCTTAGCCGCCGGTGAAGCCGCGTTCCCCGGTTGCGCGTTGCGCGTGGTGCCCGACAAAAGCGTGGACGACGGCTGGACAGTCAAGGCCAAACTCGCCAAAGACGCGCCGCTGTATTTGGAAGTGGACGTTTACGCTGACAAAGCGCCGTGAGTTTCATGCTTGAGACTGTGCCTTAAGCCAGCGGGCGCGGTAGTGGTCCCATGAGTGATGCTAAGAGCAGCAGTTCAAGAGCCTCTTTGATGCTCATCGTCCTATTCCGGTCAAAGACAAAACGAAAACTCAAAACTGGGCTTTAGGCGCCATTTTGAGGTATCAACTTCTGCTTTTCCATCAGTGGAAGAACAACTTGCCCCTCCGGGATGAACTCAAACACGTCCTCAAGGCTGCCTGATCATTTATGTCCACGTCTCGTCTAATTGAATGATGGCCGATTGACAGATAGAAGTTCACAGCAGTTGACCCAATGAACTACCGAACGGGCGCATATCAATTGTGTGCCCGTTTTTTGGTGGTAATCTATCTGGCCCCTGAAATCTGGCGCCTTAAAATGTCCCTGTAAAACATTTAACTGCACCGCTGCGTAAAACCGAACGGCATCCATAGCGTTGGGGCGCTTTACTGAGATTATTCACATCCTTAGTGCAAGGCCGCAACGACATGGTTAAAGAGCTAAACTCCGCCTGTTATGGGTGGAAACGAACACAATTTTACAAGCATTGCGCCACTCTCTCCTCCGACTCTGCCAACTGGAGACGTGACGCTGGTCTTCACCGATTTGGAAGGCTCCTCGGAATTGACCGAGCGTTTTGGCAAAGCATTCGAAGCCGTGCGCGACGTGCATTTTCGCTTGCTGCGCGAGGCATTGCAGCGCAGTGGTGGCTTCGAGGTGGAAACGGCGGGCGACGCCTTGTTTGTAGCGTTTCATCAGGCAGGCGCGGCAGTGCGCTTTGCGGTGGATGCGCAACTCAAGATGCAAAGCCACGATTGGGCAGCCCAATTGGATGGCTTGCCGCCCTTGAAAGTGCGCATCGGGATGCACACTGGCGAGCCGCATATCGGGCGCGACGAAGTGTCGGGGCGTCCTGTTTATCGCGGTGCGGTCACCAATCGCACCGCGCGCGTGCAGGGGGCGGCGCATGGTGGGCAAATTTTGCTTTCAGGCACCACGCAAGCACTGACACAAGGCGCGTTGTCTGCCGAAGTGACACTGCTCGATTTAGGGCAGCATCGGCTCAAAGGCGTCGGCGAAATACCGATCTGGCAGGTGCTCCATCCCGAACTGCCCCGCGATTTTCCGCCAATCACTACGCTCGATCCAAAGCGGCACAACCTGCCTGTGCCGCTCATGCCGCTGGTCGGGCGCGAAAAGGAAATCGGCGAATGGCACGCGCTGCTGCGCCGAAGCGACACGCGCGTTTTGACACTGTGGGCCTTTGGCGGTATGGGCAAAACGCGCAGCGCCTTACAACTCGCCGAAGTTTGTGCCACCGAGGATACAGTAGCAATTTCTCGTGCCGAAGCCTTGTTTCCGCATGGCGTGTGGTGGGTGCCGCTCGATTCAGTCAAGAGCGAGGACGAAATGGTTGCGGCGATTGCCCAAAGTTTAAGCGTCGAAGGGATGCCCGGCGCCTTACTCAAAGAACAGGTCTGGAATTTTTTGCGCGAACGACGCTTGTTATTGGTATTGGACAATACCGAGCAAATCAACGAAGCCAGCGATATCATTGGCGCATTGCTTTCCAGAGCGCCGCAAGTGAAATGCTTAGTCACCACGCGGAACAGATTGGGATTGGTGGCCGAAGTGCTTTGTGAAGTGCCCCCTTTATCCATGGAAGAGGCGGCTCGCTTATTTGTCGAAATTGTTCAAAAAGCGGGCAAAACACTTGATCCCTATGATCGGGATGTGCTGGCCGTTTGTCGCCGTCTCCAGTGCGTTCCTTTGGCGCTGCAACTGGCTGCTTCGCGGGTAGGTTTATTATCGCCCGCCGAGATTGTAGAACATCTGGATGAACCGTTGCGCTTCTTAAAATCGAAAAATGCTAAAGACTTGCGTCTGCCTCAGAGAGCCTTGCGGGATGCGATAGATTGGAGCTATCAAATGCTGGATGAAGAAAGCCAACTATTATTTGCCGAACTTTCGGTGTTTGCGGGCGGATTCACATTGGTGGATGCCGATGCAGTTTCCGATTCGGGCGACACATTTGATGGCATCGCTGAATTGCACCGTTGCTCTTTTTTGAACGCCGTCACCGATCCGCTTACACAACGCACGCGCTATTATATGCTGGATTCGCTGCGCGCTTATGCCTGTGAACACTTGGAGAATTCGTCTGATGGGGGTCGCGCTGTTCGTGAGCGCCATGTCAAGCATTTTGCGGTCTTAATGGATAAGTTCGCCAAGCAGTTGCGCACGGCCACTGAAATGGAAGCGTTGTCCCAATGTTTTGCCCATTTGGACAATGCCCGCGCCGCCTGCGACTATGCTCTGGCGCGCAATAAAACGGAGTTGGTAGCCCGGCTCACATTATCGTTGGGCGGTTTGCTGCAAAGGACAGGCGCGTTTCGGGAAGCCGCAATCCGCTTGCAGACCGGATTGGAAGCGGCCAACTGCACCCCTGAATTGGACAACAGGTTGCGCGCCAAGATAATGCTGGCCCGCGCCAATGCTCACTATGATGCTTTTAACTGGCAATTGGCACAACAACTGGCCGCAGATGCATTGGCTTTATTCAATGATTTAGGTGATGTATTTGGTCAAGGCGATTCTTGCAACGTGTTAGGTTTGATCGCGTTGCGGGGCCATAAGGATAGCAGCAGTGCTAAGGCGCATTTTGCCAAAGCCATTGCACTGTTTAGTCAGGCTGGTTTTCCCTTGGGCATTGCCTGGGGGCGCAATAATCAAGGGCTATGCGAACAAGCCGATGGCAACTCCGAGGGTGCCCGTCCTCATTTTGAATCCGCGTTGGAAATTTATCGCGAAGAAGGCTATCAACGTGGCATCGCCGAGATTGTCAACAACTTGGGCGTGCTGACTCAGGAAACAGGCGATTTGGAGCAGGCCTGGCGCTATTATAAAGAAGCCTATGAAATTGAGTTGCGCTTGAAACATCAATTCGGTGTAGCGCGTGGTCTTTATAATTTGGGCGAGGTAGCCGCATCGCAAGGCCAATCTCATTTGGCAGGTCATCTGTTTGCCGGTGCCGAAAGTCTCTTTGACCGCGTAGGTTCTCCCCATCAAAAAGCTGCCGCGCAGAACTTACAGAAAATCGCATTAGCAGATGACCACTGGAAAGCTACACAGCGTTCTTCAAATTTTACTCATTTGAAAGATCTTACACTTGAACAAATCGCGCAATGGTCTTTGTCGCCTGAGTAAATTACAAGCGTTATTTAAACGCATGAACCTCCCCCGAATTAGTTGCCCATCAAAAAGAAACCCTTTGCCAACATAGTCTCTTGTTGTGCTGCTTGTCAGATCGTTACGGCCCAGTCAGTATCTCTTCGGCGGTGGCCTTGATGAGTTTGCCCTTTTTATCGAAGAAAAAGAAGTATTGAACGTCACCTGAGAACATGAATCCTCCTGATGTGTCACGAATAATAGCCATCATATAGCCGCTTAAATTAGCTGAGCTATAGCCGTTATCTGAAACTGCCGAAGTGAAATCAATACTCTCTTTATCGCCAACGTAACTGTGTTCTAATCCTTCTTGTTTGAGAAAAGCTGCAATTTGGGCTTTGCTGGAACCGACCGGAAATCTCAAAACGGCATGGCTTACCCTTTTTGCTTTGATGGAGTTGCGGCTTGGAATTTTTCCCATGAAAGCGGCCCCAACAATTCCAACAATGAAGAGCATAATTAGCCCCCCAGCAATCCACTTGACGTTTTTCATTTTAATGTTCTTCATTATCAATTACTGACACGCTGCGCGCAAGCAACACAACTCCTAATTATGCGGCCTTTTTGATTATAATGCCGGATAGGGGCGATGAAAACAGATTCGCAGAACGCCAGCAAAAAATAGGGGCGGCGGGCGCGTTGTAAATTAGATTAGGCAGTTGGGCTTATCAGTCTAATGAGAAAAGATGCCTGCGGCGTCCCACGGAGCATCTTTTTTCGGCGCTCGGAGCACCGTGGGGTGCCACGGGGTATCTTTTTTCGGCGCTCGATACCCTGTGGGATGCCACG
>JANMKN010000256.1:0-10592 GCA_031372065.1 Abditibacteriaceae bacterium
TTCGCCAGCGACGGCGCCGACCAACATTTGCCGCCCAAAATTTGGGTGCGGCTCAACTCTTTAAATCCTTGCGGATTCGCATCGGCAATCACTAATTCGCCGCGTTCGGACAAAATAATCAGCTTATTATCCGAAGCAATCAACGAACCTTTGCCCAAACGTCCTTGCGACCACAATTTGCGGCCCGTTTTGGCGTCCAAACAGGCCAATTCCGATTCGTCGAAGCCAAAAATGGCGCCATTCAAAATAACCGAGGCATTGAAATGGTTTTTCATATCGCGGTTTTGCCAGACCAACGAATTGGGCGCGGTGCTTTTCAGCATGGCGCAGCCTGTTCCATAACCGGACGAAATGAAAACGTTATCGCCTTCGATAATCGGAATGGCGGCGTTGACATCGTAGTTGGTTTTCCAGCCGTAACTCCACAAAGTCTTGCCGTTTTTCGTGTCTATGAACTTCACGCCTTCGGCATCGAAGCCCGCCAAATAAGGCGCACCTTTCCACTCGAAAACCTGCAAAGCGGCATAAGACGGATTGGCGCTGCCCGCTTGCCAGAGAACGGCACCGGTTTTTTTGTCAAAGGCCGTGTAGCATTTGTTGGGCGCGCCCGTCATCACGAAAAGCGCGTTGCCATAAACGGCGGGCGTGCTGTTGACGCCCCAACCGGGAATTTGCCCGCCCATTTCGCGGGCAATATTCTTAGACCAGCCCAATTTTCCCGTCGCTGCATCCCACGCATTCAACTGCCCCATTTTGCTGTAGGTATAAACCACGCCATCGTTGACTGTCGGCGTGGCGCTGGGGCCGCCTTCGTGTTGTTTATCCATCAATTCGCAAGGATAAGACATTTTCCAGATGCCTTTTCCGCTTTCGGCATCGAAACAATAAATGGTGTCTTGATTATTGCTGTTACCCATCGCGTAAGCGCGCCCGTTGGCAATGACAATCGAAGCGAACCCTGCGCCGACATTGGCTTTCCACACCATTTGCGGCTCGCCTTCTTTGAACCAGCCCGTTTCGCGCGAAATGCCGTCGCGCTTGGGGCCGCGATATTCCGCCCAACCTGCCGCCACACGCCCAACCTGCGGCGCTTGTGCTAAACGCGGCGCGGCAGTTTTCTTTTCGGCAGATTTAGGTTGTGTGGTTTTTACCGGCGCATCGGCTTTTGCGTTTTTGCCTGCCTCCACTTTGGCGATTTTCTGCGGCGCCGCAGAATGCGCTGTTGACAGCTCGGAATAAGTTTTCGTGGTGTCAGGCGCGTTTTTTTCGGTTTTGGTGTCAGATTTGGGCGCCGCAACCGCGTTTTTCGGCGTTTTTGCGCCGGTTTTGACGATGACTTTGGGCTTTTCCTTGTCAATTGTGACAGTCGGAGCCTCCGGCGCGCCTTGGACAGCGGGCGGATTGAACGGCGCACTTTGACCGGGCGCCGCTTCGCCATTGCCCTTGCTCATCATGGCATAGCCGCCCGCTGCGACAACCGTGGCGACCAGCATTACCGACAAAAAAACTTTGTTTTTTCCGCTCTTGGGTAAATCTTCAGGCATAATGGACTCCTTATGATAAAGGGTAACAAACTCCGTCTGTTGCCTGTTCCAAAGCCAATTACCATTAGAACCGGCGTCAACTGCTTTGTTTTTCAAAATCCATAAAAGCTATGTAACGTTTTGTTAAAACTCCTAACAAATCACAAATTAAGGCTGCGAACGGGAACCGGGCAGTTCTTGATGGTAACTGGGATCATCTTTTTGCTTATCAGGATCATCTTTTTGACTATCCCGATCATCTTTTTGCTTATCAGGATCATCTTTTTGGTCATCCCGATCATCTTTTTGCTTATCAGGATCATCTTTTTGGTCATCCCAATGTTCTTTTTGGTTATCAGGGTCTTCTTTTTGCTTATCAGGATGCTGAAATGCCCTGCTCTATGGGAATGACGAATTGAAAGACGCTGCCTTTGCCGAGTTCGCTTTCGACCCAAATGCGCCCGCCGTGTGCTTCGACGGCCATTTTGCAAAAGGTCAGGCCAAGGCCAGTAGACATTTTGCGACCTTCTTTGCGGTTTTCGACTTGTCCAAACTTTTCAAAAATGCGCCCAAACGATTCGGCGGGAATGCCTTCGCCGGTATCTATCACGCGGAAAATAAACGCATTAGTGCGCCCCGGACGAATGACGAATTTTGTTTCCACCGTAACGGAGCCGCCAGAGGGAGTAAATTTAATGGCATTGCCCAATAAATTGGTCAGGGTGCGCATAATTTTGTCTTCGTCGGCGCGCAAAACCGGCAGTGGCTCGTCACCGGCATTTATCAACGTGATGTTTTTGCTTTTTGCCAGCATGGACACTTGATGCAACGACGTTTGCGCCACTTTATGCGCGTCAAAGTCCATGATTTCCAATTTCAACTGCCCGGCTTCCATTTTGGAAATGTCCAGCAAATCGTTGATCATGCGCAGCAGCGTTTCGCCGCCGTTCAGCGCCATTTCGAGAAGTTCAGTGTGAATTTCTTCCAATTCGCCGATCATTTGCATGGTTTGCAAGCCGCTGATAATCGAAGTCAGCGGCGTGCGCAAATCATGCACGACCATGTGCGTTAGGCTGTCGCGCAGTTGTTCCAATTCCTGCAAACGCGCGAAATTTTCCTGCACTTGCTGATGAAGGCGCACTTCCTGATCGCGCAGGCGCTTTTTTTCCAGCGAAGCGCGCACGCGGGCACGCAGCAAAACCGGATTAAACGGCTTCGCCAAATAATCATCGGCGCCGGTTTCGATGCAGCGCACCACGCTGCCGAGTTCATCAAGCGCCGAAATCATAATCACTGGAATGTGCCGCCATTCGTCATGTTTTTTTAGAATTTCCAGCACTTCGTAACCGTTCAGGCCGGTCATCATAATGTCGAGCAGAATCAAGTCCGGCGGCGCGATTTTGATTTTTTCGAGCGCCCTTTCGCCGCTTTCGGCCAACGTTACTACGTAGCCTTGTCGCAGCAAGCGGCGCGAAAGCAGATCGCGATTGGTTTCGTTGTCGTCCACCACCAAAATGCCCGCGCCTGCTCCAGCTTCGTCGGTTTCATCGTGCGAGGCGACATGAGAATCTACAACCATCGGTTCCGCAGGTGAACTACTCGACAATGGCGTCATATTTTCGGCATCAAGCTGCCCATTGGCGACTTTCAAAAAGAGAATGCTATCTTCTAATAAAGAGGCGAATTTTTGCGAGGCGGCGTGGATTTTTTGCAATTCCGGCAACGCTTCGGTCAAGCCCGCGCGCGTGGCATCTTCGAGCAGCATTTCGGCATAGCCAAGGCAAGTATCCAGCGGGTCGCGCAGTTGCGCGTAAATGCGCGAGGCATACGATTCCAAATCAATATGCGTCGCCGATTCCACGCGCGCCGCATCCAAAACTTCGTTGACACGCCCCAACAATTCCTGCCCGGCACGCAGAACTTTTTCGAGTTGCGGCCCGCACGATAAATTGCCGTCAGCAACATCTTCGAGCAGCATTTCCGAATAGCCGATGATGCCATTCAGCGGCGTGCGCAAGTCGTGACGCAAATTCGACAGCACTTCGCGCTTGCCTTGGAGAGTTGCTATGTTGGCGGACATGATGATGAAAGCTCAGAAGTCAGGGATCAGAAGTCAGGGATCAGAATTTCTGACCACCGACTGCTGCTCACTGCCCACATTAAGCAACTCTTCCATTTTGCCCAAAAGACGGGGTAGTTCAATCGGTTTGGTATCGTAATCGTCGCAACCGGCTTCCAGAGCCTTTTCGCGATCACCGCTCATAGCGTGCGCGGTAAGGGCAATGACGGGAATTTTTTGTGTGGCGGCATCGGCTTTGACACGGCGCGTGGCTTCCCAACCGTCAATAATGGGCAGGCTCATGTCCATCAAAATAATGTCGGGATTGCACTCGCCCGCCATGCGCACGCCCGCTTCGCCATCGAAGGCCATCACCACTTCGTAGCCTTTGCGCTCCAAGCGGCGCGACAGCATATCGCGGTTCATTTCGTTGTCTTCGACCAATAAAACTTTGGGCATTTTGGCTCCTTCGGAGCGGTTTTGGGTCTTGGGTTTTAGGTTTTGGTCTTGCAGAAATTCAAACTTGGCAAGAAGAGTTGTTCCCAAAACCCAAGACCTAAAACCCAAGACCTAATTCCTAACTCGCTTCTTCCAATTGTCGTGCGGCGGCGGCAGCGACATAACGGATTTCCACCAT
Source organism: Abditibacteriaceae bacterium (assembly GCA_031372065.1). Lineage (GTDB taxonomy): Bacteria > Armatimonadota > Abditibacteriia > Abditibacteriales > Abditibacteriaceae > DASWNL01. The sequence goes on from JANMKN010000256.1 coordinate 4,220, forward strand.
CAAATCGTCGTTGTTGACAGTGCCTTTTTGCACCACGCGCTGCACTTGACGACGCAAGCGCTGACCGTCTTCCAAGCCAATATCCATCGCCGTGATGACGACAATCGGCAGGCTTTTCCATTCATCGCGGGCACGGATGGCGTGAATGAGGGCAAAGCCGTCCATTTCGGGCATTTTCAAATCCATGACAATCAGCGCGGGCGTGGAATCTTGCATCAGTTCAAGCGCTTCGCGCCCGTTGGCGGCTTCGAGAACTTCCCATGCGTCGTTTTCCAAAATGCGGCGCATCATGGAGCGTGTGGTTTCGTCGTCGTCGGCAATTAAAACCCGGTGCGCACCGCGCCGCTCGCCGCCTTTTTCGCGCAACACTTTGCGCACCACCGAACTGAGGCGCTTGCGGTTGATGGGCTTGACCAAATGTTCCGCCGCGCCAAAGGCAAAGGCCATGCTTTTTTCTTCGGTAACCGAAAGCATCACGACCGGAATTTTGGCGAGGTCTTCGGCTTCTTTGAGTTGCTTTAAAACTTCGTAGCCATCTTCGTTATTTTCCAAATGCGTGCTGAGTAAAATCACATCGGGCCGCAGTTCGCGCGCGATTCTGATTCCCTCCTCGCCATTACCTGACGTAGCGACATCGAAATCTTCTACGATGGCGCGGCGGATGGTTTCGGCGACTTCGGGGTCTTCGTCCAAAACCAGCAGTTTCAAACTTTGACTTGTGGTTGTCTCTTTTTCAACGAAATTCGCAGCGCGCGCTTTGGGGTCAACAACAGTGCGCGGCAAACGCAGCGTAAAGGTTGTGCCCTGCCCGACTTCACTTTCCACAATCACATCGCCGCCCATCATTTGGCAAAATTTTCGAGTGATAGCGAGGCCCAAACCAGTGCCGCCATATTTCTTTTGTGTGGAGGAATCTGCCTGCGAAAACGCTTGAAACAATTTGCCCAATTGCTCCGGCGTCATACCGATGCCCGTGTCGCTTACGCTAAACAAAAGCTCGTCGCCTTCGGGCCGCGCGTTGATGGTGATGGTGCCGTTTTCGGTGAATTTGCTGGCGTTGGAAAGCAAATTTACCAGCGATTGGCGCACTTTGGTCAAATCGGCGTGCATGGAGCCAATGTCTTCGGCGATTTCGACAGCGAGGCGGTTGTTGTTTTTCGTGATGACCGGCTTTATGATGTCGGAAACCGTCGTCACCAGCGAACCGGCATCGAACGATTCGAGAAACAAATCCATCTTGCCGGCTTCGATTTTGGATAAGTCCAGCACATCGTTAATCAAGGCCAAAAGCTGTTTGCCCGCCGTGTTGATCTTTTGCAAATCGGGAATAAAATCGTCTTGTCCGGTGTCTTCGGCTTCTTCTTGCAGCATTTCGCTGTAGCCGATAATGGCGTTGAGCGGCGTGCGCAGTTCGTGGCTCATGTTCGCCAAAAATTGGCTTTTGGCGCGATTGGCTTCTTCGGCTTCTTCGCGAGCGTGCAGACTTTGCTCGGCGGCTAAGGCGCGCCCGCGTTCGCTGCGTTCGAGGCCGTCCATCAAAGCGTTGACGGCTTGCCCGACGTGCGAAAGTTCATCATCGCCTTGCACATCCACGCGCCGCGCAAGGTTTACATTTTCGCTGATGCCACGCACATCAACGGAGAGACGATCTAACCGCGTTAAAACAAGCCGTTCCAAGAGCAGCGCCGTGATGGCAAGAATCAGAAAACCAGACAGCAGCAAAGCACCGCCAAAAGTGCGGCTGAGTTCGCCACCATTTTGCGAAACTGTGCGCAGAATCGTCGAATTGACGATCAAAACCGGCTCACCATTGGCGCCGCGCACCAACGAGTAGGCCGCTAAGATTTTTTTATCTAAAGGTCGCACAGCAATGGCGGGCGTTGCGGCCCTACTTTCAAGTTCATCTTGAATTCCCTTGAGCTTTTCGGAAAGCGAATCGCTTAGGATGTCGGCGCTAAAGGGGAAATCGGAAGCCGCCGCCAATTGTGCAATCGCTTGTCCGCCGAAATCGCGCCCGGCGACAATCCAGTATTTTCCATTCGCCGAAGGCCGCGCGGTGACAAAAGCCGGGCCATCAGGCAGTTTCAAAAGGTTGATGCCGCGCACGCCACCGCCCGCATTGATTTTTTTCAAAAGTTGAAGATCGGAAAACGGTTTTGCATGGGCCGGTTTTAGCGGGGCACGGCGATTATTCTCATAATTTGCTGACCATAAAACGTGAGCCGACGCATCGGTCACCAGCAAGAATTTCAGATTGAGCAAGGCGCCTTCATTGACGAAGGTCGGTGGCGGCGAAAACGGCTTCATCGTGCCGGTTGGCAATAGAGTATCAGGCGTTTTCCAGTCGGCCACGTCGTTTTGCAATCGCGTGGCCTGCGCGCGAATAACAGCAACAGCGCCCGCTACTTTTTCGCGGGCAATGCGTTGTTCCGCATCGTTGAGACTGCGCTGTAAAATGGAAGACGAGCCGAGATGCAGCAAAACAATCAGCCCGCAAAGCATTCCCGTGATGAGAAGCAACATTTTGCTGCGCAGTGTCATGGCGGATGAAATAAAAATCGGGTTCGGCGAAACGATGCTACTTAACGATACTGCTTAACAATGCTTCGTGAGGTGTTTCTGCGCTTCAAATCTTACAATGCAAAGCGGGTTTCGGCAAAAGTAGCAAAGCGTGAGCATAAGCGCTCACGCCACTTCTAACACCTGAAGCGCGCCCAAGGTTCTAAACCAGACTATCTGCTGACCTCTCATGCTTCCAAACAACAACGACAAAATTAAAACCGCGCATTTGTTGCGTCGCGCCGGGTTTGGCGCGCGGCCCGATGAGTGGCCGCTTTATGAAAAGCTCGGCGTGTCGGGGGTCACCGCATTTTTACTATATCCCGAAAAGATGCCGGACACCATGCAAGTCTTGCTCGGCCAAATTCAAGAAGATTTTGTGGACTTTGACGAAATTGAAAGCGTTCGCTCGTGGTGGCTGCTGCGCATGATGCGCTCGCGCCGCCCTCTCGAAGAAAAGATGACGCTGTTCTGGCACCATCACTTTGCCACCGCCAACTTCAAGGTCAATAACCCGCGCTTGATGTGGCAGCAAAACGAATTGTTTCGCAAGCACGCGCTCGGCAATTTCCGTAGTCTCTTGCAAGACATCGTGCGCGACGGCGCGATGCTGCTCTGGTTGGACGGCAATGCTAACCGCGCCGGCAAGCCCAACGAGAATTTCGCGCGCGAAGTGATGGAACTCTTCGCGCTGGGCATCGGCAACGGCTACACCGAAAAGGATATTCAAGAAGCGGCGCGTGCCCTCACCGGCTGGCGCTTTGCCGACAACTATCGCGCCGTCTTCGACCCGTTTTTGCACGATGACGGCCCCAAAACTGTCTTCGGCCAAACCGCGAACTTTCATGGCGACGACGTGATTGACCTTATCGCCGCGCATCCGGCCACCGGGCGCTACTTGGCGACCAAACTATTTCAGTTTTTCGTCCACGAAAACCCGACCAAAGCCGACATCGAACCGTTGGCGCAGCTTTATTACTCCAGCGGCTACGATGTGCGCGCCATGCTCGAAAAGCTACTGAAGTCACCGTCGTTCTACGCCGCCAATGCGCTGTATGCACGCATCAAATCACCGGTAGAATTTGCGGTGATGGCGATGCGTTCGCTCAACGCGCCCCTGACCGCCGTGAAGGATTTGCAAAAAAGCTTGGGCGCCATGGGCCAAGAGTTGTTCGACCCGCCCAGCGTGAAAGGTTGGGACGGCGGCGCGGCGTGGATTAACTCGCGCACCTTGTCAGCGCGCCTTGGTTTCACCAGCGAACTGACCAACGCCATGAACAAACGCGGCGCATTGCTGCCCCTCGCTTTAGGCGACTTGGCCGCCGTGCTAAAAGACGAAAGCAATGCCGGCCAAACCATGCCGCGCCCCTTTCCGGCGTTAAATTCTGGCAATGGCGCCGCGATGGAAAGCAAAGGCGCCATGATGAACAGCGTCCCCAGCATGATGGACGTGCCCAACAAGATGCCTGCTTTGCCCAAACTCAGCGCGCAACAAGTGGCCGCGCTGTCGCCCGACAAAGTGGTGGACACGCTGTGGGATAATCTGCTGCCCGGACAGCAGACACGCCCCGCCACACGCGCTGCTTTCTTGAACTATCTCGGTGATGGCAAAAGTGACATCGCCGCAAAGCTGCCCGGCTTGGTCAATCTCATCATGGCCTCGCCGGAATATCAATTGATTTGATAGATTAGAGGCTAAGGGTCATGGGTTAGAATCTGTTTGAAAAGTAGGAACTTGATTCCTCTTTCCTCCGGGGAGACGAAAGGTGAGGGGCACAAGGTCGCTTGCGACCTCTTCGAGTGCGAGAAGTCCCCTCACCCCAACACCCACCCGCTAAAGCGGGTTCCCGGCCCCCAATCGCTGCGCTGGGGAGAGGGGGAACTTTGCCTAATGCTACTGAGGATGAGTAAGCGATTAAGAAGCGTAATTCCTCTCCCCACGGGGGAGAGGTTAGGTGAGGGGCACGAGGTCGCTTGCGACCTCTTCGAGTGCGAGAAGTCCCCTCACCCCAACCCTCTCCCCCAACCGCTGCGCTGGGGAGAGGGGGACTTGACTATTACGCTCTTGCGCTATTCAGATGGGCAGAAGCATATGAGCGAGGCACTCCTCTCCCCAGCGCAGCGGTTGGGGGAGAGGTTGGGTGAGGGGACGAGCGACAACGTCGCTCTTGAAACTTATAGGAATCGCACCTCTCGCCACTAACCTACAGTCTAATTCTCCAACGATTTGATAAGTTGGAGGTTTGACTTCTAACCCATGACCTCTGACCATTAACCTACCGTCCCAAGGAGTCTCTATGCCAAAACGTCGCGAGTTTATTCAGAATGGATTGGGCTTTATTTCATTAAGCCTGACCATGCCGCAGTTTTTGATGCGGGCCGCACGCGCTGCCGATGCGCCTACGGCCACAAACATCAAGGGTCTGCCGCCTATTCCTAAGGGAAAAATCTTGGTCGTCATCGAAATGGCGGGTGGCAACGACGGGTTGAATACTGTCATTCCCTACGCCGATGCTTCTTATGCGGCGGCGCGGCCTAACATTGGCTTGAAAGCCAGTGACGTCGTCAAAATCGGCGATAAATTGGCTTTGCATCCGGCTATGAAGGCGATGGGGACGCTGTTTGAACGGGGCCAAGTCGCGGTCGTTTCGGGCGTCGGCTACCCCAATGCCAACCGCAGCCACTTTCATTCGATGGACATCTGGCAAAGCGGCGATCCCGCCATGAAACAGCGTGAGCGCAGCGGCTGGCTGGCGCGCTACTTCGACGCCGATGGGCATGGTTTTGGGGGCAATCCCTTGTCGGGCGTGGTTTTGGGCGGCACTTTGCCGATGGCGTTGACCTCACAGAACAGTCCAGTGTCAGTGATCGGCAATGGCCGCGACTTTGGTTTGGGCGGCGGCGATGATCGTCAAAAGCAAATGGAAGCCTTGCACGCGCTTTATCAAGGCGGCACGGTCGCGGCGAACAATACCGAGTTTATTTCCAACGTCGGCAACGATGTTTACGCCAGCACCGAGGCGATACGCAAAGCCTTGCAAGGCTATGACCCCCGCGCCAACATCGCCGCGAAGTATCCGCAAAGTGGCCTCGCCAACAGCTTGCAAACCATCGCCAAACTCGTGACCAGCGACCTTGGCACGCGCATCTTTTACGCCAGCATCGGCGGCTTCGACACCCACGCCAACCAACCCGAAGGCCACGCTAACTTGCTCGGCACCATTTCCGAAGCGGTGGCCGCGTTTTACCGCGATTTGGCCGCGCAAGGCCGCGACAAAGACGTCATGCTGATGACTTTCAGTGAATTTGGGCGCCGCGTCAAAGAAAACGGCTCGGCGGGCACCGATCACGGCGCCGCCAGTTGCCTTTTCGTTGTCGGCGGCGGCGTGCGCGGCGGCAATTTCGGCGCCTATCCCAGCCTGACCGACCTCGACGACGGCGACTTGAAGTTCACCACCGACTTCCGCTCTGTCTATTCCACCATTCTCGACCGCTGGCTCGCCGCCGACAGCACCAAAGTGCTGGGCGGACGCTATGAACCGTTGAAGTTTGTGTAGAATCCCTAAAGAGCGACTTTGTCGCTCGTCCCCTCACCCAACCTCTCCCCCACTCGCTGCGCTGGGGAGAGGAGCGCTGTGCTCATACGCCTCTGCTCATCTGAATAGGCCAAGAGCGTAATGGTCAAGTCCCCCTCTCCCCCGACCGCTTCGCTGGGGAGAGGGCCGGGGTGAGGGGGCTTCTTGCATCGAAAGAGGTCGCAAGCGACCTCGTGCCCCTCACCTAACCTCTCCCCCGTGGGGAGAGGAATTACGCT
>JANMKN010000261.1:0-32170 GCA_031372065.1 Abditibacteriaceae bacterium
AGTCCAACATGGTTGGCTCGGATTCAAAGGTGAAGGACATCAAACGCTTTCCGCCGTTTGCCGGTTTGGACAAGCCGCAGAAGGACGTGCTGTTTTCCTACAAGCTTGGGCGTGAGGAAATGCAGTCCTCGAACGGCTGGACTTCCATGCAGCCGACGGGCGATTATTTTGGGCCGGAACTGAGCTTCGCGCGCCGCGTGGCGCAGGAAACCAAAGCGCCCATCGCCATCATCAAATGCGCTTCGGGCGGCACCACGTTAGCCACCGATTGGAATCCCGACAACCCCAGCGGCTTTAAGCTCTACCCGCTGGCGTTGGAACTGGTGCGCGCATCGTTGGCCGAGTTAGAGCGCCAAAAAAGGCCGTATCGCATCGAGGGATTCATGTGGCATCAGGGCGAGAATGATATGTTCGATGCCAAATTCAAGCCCGCCTACGGCGCGAACCTCAAAAACTTCCTCGCCAGTTGGCGGCGCGACCTGAAGCTGCCGGGCCTGAAATTCTATATTGGCGAGCTTTGCACCAAAACGATTTGGGGCATGGATAACCGCGACAATATGTATGCGATTCGCACCGCGCAAAAAGCCGTCGCGCAGGCCGACCCGCTGGCGGAATACGTTCCCACTTCGCACGACGCGGTGGAAATCGGCGGCGACGAAGGTTTGCATTATCACTACGGCACGCTGGGGCAACTGCAACACGGCGTGAACTACGCCGATGCTTATCTGCGCACCATCGGCAAAAACACCGCCACCGCGCGACCGCTGAAAAAATGGCCCTACAAAAAAGGCAGCGCCGTCAAGCTGTTTGTTCTGGCCGGGCACCGCAACGTGGAAGGCGAGCGCGCTTTCACGGCGGAGCTAAAAACCCTCGCAGGCCAAGAATCGCTGGCCAACGACGAAAACCGCATCGCTTATAAATACAGCATCGGCGGCGGCTTTAAAAAATCGCAAGGCTGGGAGCCGCTCGGCCCCGCCGGGTTCTACGACACCTTCGGCCCCGAACTCAGCTTCGGCAAAACTCTGCAAGCAAAAGTCCCCGGCAACATCGCCATCGCCAAGTTCACGCACAGCGGTTCGCAAATCAACGACTGGACGCCGCAGGGCACGAGTGCGAAAGACCTGAACCTTTATCCGCAATTCGTCGCGTTCATTCGGGAGTCCGTCAAGGAACTTCAAGCCAAGGGCCACGCGGTGGAAGTGGCGGGCATTTTTTATCACGTCGGCGAAAACGAAACGGCCTTCGGGCCGTATCGCAACGACGCCGCCCGATGGCTGCAATCCACCATCGCCAAAAGCCGCGAGGATTTGGGGATGCCCGCGCTCAAGTGGTTTGTCAGTCAGCAACCGCCCATTGATGAAAAGGGACTGAACCGCATCGACATCACCGCCAAGTTAGACGCTCTGGCCGCCGCCGACCCCGCTTTCATCCACATCAAGGCTTTCAATCTTCCGCCGCAACCCGAAAAGCTGGTCATCACCACGGCGGGCATTGTGGAACTGGGTGAAGTCCTCGCGCGCGGCTATCTCGCACAGAAATAATCGAAAGATCACACGATGAAAAACACACTCCTCACACTCACCCTCGCCGGATTCCTTGCCTCGCCGATTCCGGCTTTCGCCGCTGGCGATGCCAAACCGTTGGCGATTCCCGATTTCACCAAGGGCGGCGTCATTCCCAAAAACGCGCCGCACGACTGGAACCTTGGCCCCACCGGGCTGCGCGGCTGGATTTATTGCGACCAAATGGTGACCAGCGACGCGCGCCAGATTGCCGTCACCAAAGTGGAAAAAGGCTCGCCCGCCGCTGGCAACTTCGCGGTTGGCGACGTGCTGCTGGGCGTCGGCGGCAAGCCGTTTTCCTACGACCCGCGCACCGAACTGGGCAAGGCCATCACCGCCGCCGAATCCGAAGCGGGCGGCGGGAAGCTAACCCTGACACGCTGGCGCGCGGGCAAGTCGGAAGAGGTTGCCCTGCAACTTCCCGCGCTCGGCAGCTACGGCGCCACCGCGCCTTATGGCTGCGCAAAATCGCAGCGCATTCTCGAACTGGGGTGCAAGGCGCTGGCCCTGAAAGTGGCGAAGCCCAACAACGACGATGACCCCATCGTGCGTTCCGTCAACGCGCTGGCTTTGCTGGCCAGCGGCGATCCGGCCTACCTGCCGCTGGTCAAGAAGGATGCCCGGTGGGCGGCGGGTTACTCCGACACCTCGATGCCGACGTGGCACTACAGCTACGTCATGATTCTGCTCTCCGAATACGTGATGGCGACCGGCGACAAGTCGGTTTTGCCGGGGCTGCGGCGTCTTGCGCTGGAATCGGCCAAAGGGCAGAGCGCAGTCGGCTCGTGGGGTCACGGGTTTGCGATTCCCGATGGACGCCTCGGCGGCTACGGCATGATGAATTCGCCGGGCGTGCCGATGACCATCGGACTGACGTTGGCGCGCGAGGCCGGCGTGAAAGAGCCGGAAGTGGCCCGCGCCGTCGAACGCAGCGCGCGTCTGCTGCGCTTCTACGTCGGCAAGGGCGCGATTCCTTATGGCGACCATCATCCGTGTATTGAAATCCACGACGACAACGGCAAATGCGGCATGGCCGCAGTGCTTTTCAACCTGCTCGGCGAGACGAAGAACGCGGAGTTTTTCTCGCGCATGAGCGTGGCCACGCATGGCTCCGAACGCGACACCGGGCACACCGGCAATTTTTTCAACATCCTGTGGGCGATGCCGGGCGTGGCACAGTCCGGCCCGAATGCCACCGGGGCGTGGATGAACGAGTTTGGCACCTGGTATTTCGACCTCGCGCGCCGCTGGGACGGGACTTTTCTCCACCAAGGCCCACCGGAGCCGGAAAACGACAGCTATGAGGGTTGGGACTGCACAGGAGGCTACCTGCTGGCCTATGCGATGCCGCTGAGAAAGATTTATCTCACCGGCAAACGCCGAGGCGTCGTGCCGCAGCTCAATGCCACCGCCGCGCAATCGCTCATCAACGACGGACGCGGCTGGACACCCAAGGACAATTTTGGCGCCTACGACAAACTCAGCACTGACCAGCTTTTGGAACGCCTCAACAGTTGGTCGCCGGTGGTGCGCGAACGCGCCGCGAAGGCGCTGGGACGCCGCAAAGATGCTCCGCTTGCGCCCTTGCTCACGCTGCTCAATGCTCCGCGTCTCGAATCGCGCTACGGCGCGTGCCAGACGCTTCGGGCGCTGGGCGAACGCGCCGCGCCCGCCGTGGAACCGCTGCGAAAAACATTGGCGGCAAATGACCTCTGGCTGCGCATCAAGGCCGCCGAGGCATTGGCCAGCATCGGCGCCCCGGCCATGAAAACGGTGCCGCAACTGCTGGAACTGCTGGCGCAGGTAGACCCGAATAACGATCCGCGCGGGATGCAGCAACGGTATCTGTCCTTCGCGCTTTTCGATTCCGGCGACGAGCATGGTGTCGGAATGCTCAACCATTCCCTTGCAGGCGTTGACCGCACCTTGCTTTACAAAGCAGTGCGCGCCGGCCTCAAAAACCAGGATGGCCGCGCGCGGGGTGCCATCGGCTCGGTCTATAGCAACCTCTCCGCCACAGAGATCAAGCCGTTGTTGCCCGCCATCTATCAGGCGATTGTCGAACCCGCTCCGAGCGGCGAGATGTTCGCCGACGAAATCCGCGTGGAGGGACTTCGCCTGCTGGCCAAACACCGCATCGAAGAAGGCATCAGCGCCTGCGTGAAATACACGCGCGACCAAAACCCGTGGGCCAGCGAGGAGCGCACACCGGAACTGATGAAAGTCCTGCTCAGCTACGGCACCCACGCGAAGCCGGTCATCCCGGAACTGAGAAAGATCGCCAACTACTTCGAGAAAGACGAAAAGGACTTTCCCAAAGAGTTAATGCTCATGAAGGCCAAGTGCGTCCGCCAAACCATTCGCGCGATTGAAGCCTCGAAGCAATCGCCGCAACTCACCCGGCTGAAATAGCATGAAGCGTTCCGCTTGAAAATTTCCAACCGAGAAAACCCCATGAAACTTCTCATTCCACTCGCTGCCCTCTTGTGCAGCCAAGCTATCGCCACTGCGAAGCCGCTCCAGGTGTTCGTGCTCGCCGGGCAGTCGAATATGCAGGGCCACGCCAAACTCAGCACCTTTGAACACATCGGCATGGACCCGGCCACCAAGCCGATGCTCGATGAAATGCTGGGCGCGGACGGCAAACCCAAAATCTGCGAACGCGTGTGGATTTCGTCCATCGGCTGCTCCAAAGACGACACGACTGAACAAACCGGAAAGCTGACCGCTGGTTTTGGCGCGACGACTGAAAAAATCGGGCCGGAGTTCACTTTCGGCCTGTATATGCAAAAGTTCACCGACGCGCCGATTTTGCTGATCAAAACCTCGTGGGGCGGCAAAAGCCTGAACACCGACTTTCGCCCGCCGGGCGCCGGGCCGTATGTGTTCAACGAAACGCAGATCGCCGGTTTTCAGAAGCAGGGCAAAGACTTGGAAGCCCTCAAAGCCGAAAAAGCCAAGCAAACCGGCGTTTACTATCGCCTGATGGTTGCGCACGTTAAATCGGTGCTCGCCGACATCAAGCGCGTGGTTCCCGACTACGATGCCGCGCAAGGCTACGAACTGGCCGGTTTTGCCTGGTTTCAGGGCTGGAACGACCTCGTGGACGGCGGCACTTATCCGAACCGCGACAAACCCGGCGGCTACGATGACTACGCGACGGCGATGGCGCATTTCATCCGCGATGTGCGCCGCGATTTGGGCGTGCCCAAGCTGCCTTTTGTCATCGGCGTGCTGGGCGTGGGCGGGCCGACGGCGGCTTATGGCCCCGACCAGCAGCGCTACAAAGCAACGCACCAAAATTTCCGTGATGCGATGGCGGCTCCGGCGCAGTTGCCGGAGTTCAAAGGCAACGTCGCGGCGATGCTATCCGAAAAATATTGGGACGCCGAACTGACCGTCGCCAAATTCAAAGACAACGAAATCCGCCAGAAAGCCAAAAAGCTCGCCACCGAAGGCAAGTTGTCGCCCGCCGACGAAAAGGCCGCGCTGGAAAAGCTGCGCACCGAAGGCCTCACCGAACGCGAACGACTGGTGCTGGAAAAAGGTATCTCCAACGCAGAGTTCCACTACCTCGGCTCCGCGAAAATCCTCGGCGGCTTCGGCAAGGGCCTCGCCGAAGCGATGGCGGAATTGAAGCAATTCACAAAGGCCCAATGATGAAAACTATTTCTCGCTTCCACTTCCTGTTGTTGGCGGCGCTTTTCGTGTGCTTCGGCTGTCGTGCCCATGCCGCCGAGCGCAAGCCGAATTTTCTTTTCCTCTACACCGACGACCAACGCTGGGACGCGATGGGCGCGGTGCAGCGCGAACAAGCCGAGCGGGCACGGTTTCCGTGGTTCAAGTCGCCCGGCATGGATCGCCTCGCCGCCGAGGGCGTGCGCTTTCGCAACGCCTTCGTTACGCTTTCGCTTTGTTCGCCGAGCCGGGCGGCGTTTCTCACGGGCCGCTACAACCATCTCAACGGCGTCACCAACAACGGCACGCCGTTTCCCGCTGACAGCGTCACGCACGCCTCGCTGCTGCGCGCGGCGGGCTACAAAACGGCCTATTTTGGCAAATGGCACATGGGCAATCAGCGCGGACAGCGGCCCGGCTTCGATTATTCGGCGAGTTTCGTCGGACAGGGCCAATTTCAAAACTGCCCGTTTGAATTCAACGGCGTGGCCGCGCCGACCACAGGCTGGGTGGATGATGTGAGCGCCGACTTCGCCATCGAATGGATGAAGCAAAACAAAGAGCGCCCGTTTTCGATGGTCGTGGGTTTCAAAAGCCCGCACAACCCGCGCGGCGGACGCAACCTCCCCGAACGTCTGCACAATCTTTATGCGGGCGAAACCAGCCGCCCCACGCCCAACTGCGGCGTGCCCGCCATTTTTCACAAGCCTGCCGCGAACCGCAAACAGTCGACCGGTCTGGCCGACAACGCCATTCACCGCGACTATATGCGGCACATTTACGGCGTGGATGAAAACGTCAGCAAAATCTTAGACGCCCTTGATGCGCTGGGCCTCGCGCAGGACACGGTCGTCGTCTATTCGAGCGACAACGGCTTTTATCTGGGCGAGCACAACTCCGGCGACAAGCGTTCGCTCTACGAAGAATCGCTGCGCGTCCCGATGCTCGTCCGCTATCCCCGGCTTTTTGGCAAAGGCACCGTCGTGGACGACATGGTGCTGAACGTTGACCTCGCCCCGACTTTCCTCGATCTCGCGGGCGTGCCGGTGCCACCGGAAATGCAAGGCGCAAGCTGGAAAGAACTCGCCGCAGGCCGCAAACCCGCAGGCTGGCGGCAGTCGTTCTTCGCCGAATATTACAAAGAACTCGGCGACGTGCCGACCTGCTTTGCCATCCGCACCACCACCCACAAGCTGATCAAATATCCCAATTTGCCCGAACTCACCGAAGTCTTCGACCTTGTAGCCGACCCCTACGAAATCAAAAACCTCGCAGGCGACGCCGCGCTGACGGCCAAACTGGGCGCCGAATTGGAGCAACTGATGAAAACCATGAGCTACACCGCGCCCGCCAACGCCAACGCGCCGCGCGCGACCGCCGCTCAATAGTCGTTGGCACAACTCATATAGCGTGGGCAAACACAAAAACGCCCCGAACTCGACTCGCTCGCCACCGGCGAGTGGTGGAACAAAGGCAAGGGCAAGCGCACTGGCGGGCCGCCTTCGATGGACGTGCCGCGTGATGAAGTGGCGTGCTTCGCCTGCTACACGCAGCAAAGTGGCGTGCTGAAGATGAGCGCGCAATTTTTTCCGATGAGGCCCGGCGAACCGCTCGTCGGAGCCGACCATAAATTCGCCGAAAAACAAACCATGATGCGCAACTTCGTCGCTCTCGCCATGCTTCTGATGCCGCTCGCGCCGCTGCGCGCCGCTGAAACCGCCATGACCAAACCCAACGTGTTGTTTCTCTTCGCCGACGACCAGCGCGCCGACACCATCGCGGCACTCGGCAATCCGCACATCAAGACGCCGAGCATGGATCGTTTGGTAGCGCGCGGCCTGTCATTCAACCGCGCTTACATGCAAGGCGGCAACAATGGCGCGACCTGCGTGCCGTCGCGCGCCATGCTGCTTTCCGGACAATCGCTGTGGCGCATTGACGAAAATCTGCGCGGCGATTCGTGGCCCAAAGCCTTCGCGCATAGCGGCTACGCCACGTTTATGAGCGGCAAATGGCACAACGGCAAGCCGTCGTTGCAAGCGAATTTTCCGGAGGCGAAGCAGGTCTTCGTCGGTGGCATGACCAACCCGACGAAGGCGCTGCTGGGCGATGTGAAGAACGGCGTGATAGAAACCGCCAAAATCGCGCCCAAACACGCCTGCGAAGTTTTCGCCGACGAGGCGATCGGCTTCATCAAGGCGCAAAAAGACAAGCCGTTTTTCTGCTACGTCCCGTTCGACGCGCCGCACGACCCGCACGTCGTGCCTGATGAGTTCCCGGTGCATTACGACCCCGAAAAGCTGCCGCTGCCCGCCAACTTTATGCCGCAGCACCCGTTCGACAACGGCGAGATGACAATCCGCGACGAAGAATTGCTGCCGTGGCCGCGCCCCGCGAAGCAAGTGCGCGCCATGAACGCCGAATACTATCGCTACGTTTCGTATCTCGACGCGCAAGTCGGGCGCATTTTGGCCGCGCTCGAAGCGTCGCCGCACGCCAACAACACCATCGTGGTCTACGCCGCTGATTCGGGCGTGGCACGCGGCAGCCACGGGCTGATTGGCAAGCAGAATTGCTACGAACATTCGATGCGTGTGCCGCTCATCGTCGCTGGCCCCGGCATCGCGACAGGCAAACGCAGTGACGCGATGTGTTACCTCTTCGATGTGCTACCCACGCTCGGCAAACTCTGCGGTGTGGCCGCGCCTAAAGAGAGCGAAGGCATTGACCTCGGCCCGGCGCTGGCCGACCCGGCGAAGTCGGCGCGTGGTGAAATTTTGCTCGGCTACAAAAACGTGCAACGCGCCATCCGCGCTGACCGGTGGAAACTGATTCGCTACCCGCAAGTCAACGTCACCCAGCTTTTCGACTTGCAAACCGATCCCGAAGAAACCAACGATCTGGCGAAAAAACAGTCGCACGCCGCGAAAGTCACCGAAATGATGGCGCTGCTCGAAAAGCAACAGCGCGTTTTCGGCGATGAAGCCCCGCTGCACGTCGCCCACCCCAAACCCGCCGTGTGGTCGCCGCCGGGGAAGTGAATTCATGTCCGTAAAACTGCTTATTCTCGCCGCCTTCGCCCTGCCCGCGTTGCCCATGAACCCGCCCTGCCGCTGCTGGATATTTCGGGCGAAACCGCGCCAAACCGTGATTGCGGCGGGGACTGCTGAGGTTTTTAGGGCCACGCCAATTCCCGGCTACAACGACCACTTCGCGGGCGCGGCCCCCGACCTCGGCGCCTACGAAGCCGGTGCCGCCTATTGGGTGCCGGGCGCGGCTGGTTTCGCCGTGCCCGGCACAAAAACCCAGTTGCAGGATTGCCATCCATGAAAAACACCCTTCTCCTCGCCGCCCTGCTGCTGGCGCCGTTCGCCACGCTTCAGGCGGCGCAGGCGGCCACCAAACCAAACATCCTTTTCATCCTCGCCGACGACCTCGGCTACGGCGATGTCGGGTGCTACAACCCAGAGGCCAAAGTCGCCACGCCGAACCTCGACAAGCTGGCGCGCGAGGGGATGCGCTTCACCGACGCGCATTCGCCCTCCACGGTCTGCACGCCCAGTCGCTATAGTTTGCTGACCGGGCGCATGGCGTTTCGCATTCCTTTTCGCAGCGTCTTCGAGGGCGTGGGCGGGCCGTGCCTCATCAAAGAAGACCAACTGTCGCTGCCGCAAATGCTCCGCAATCAGGGCTACACCACGGCGATGACCGGCAAGTGGCACGTCGGCCTGACTTTCTTCGACAAAGACGGCCAGCACATCACCAAAGGCGGCGTCGAAGGCGTGAAAATGATTGATTACACGCGCGCCATTCCCGATGCGCCGATTCATCGCGGCTTCGACCAGTTTTTTGGAACGGCCTGCTGCCCGGCCACCGATTACCTCTACGCCTTCATCGAAGGCGACCGCATTCCGGTGCCGCCGACAGCGCTGCTCGACAAGTCGAAGTTGCCCAAACATCCCTACGCCAACGACAACCGCAGCGGGATGATCGCGCCGGGCTACGACCTCGCGGATCTGGACATGGTCTTCCTCCAAAAAAGCCGCACGTTTTTGGAGCAGCACGCCAAAACCCAGCCGAAGAAACCGTTTTTTCTCTATCACTCGATGAACGCGGTGCATCTGCCGTCGTTTGCGTCGAAGCAGTTTCAAGGCGGCACCAAAGCCGGGCCGCACGGCGATTTCATTCAGGAACTGGATTTCATCGTCGGCGACTTGATGAAAACCTTGGAGCGGCTTGGTCTGGCGGAGAACACGGTGATAATGTTTTCCAGCGACAACGGCCCGGAAACCACCAGCGTCGTTCATATGCGCGCCGATTACAAACACGACGGCGCGCGTCCGTGGCGCGGCGTGAAGCGCGACGACTGGGAAGGCGGCCATCGCGTGCCTTTCATCGTGCGCTGGCCGGGGAAAATCGCCGCCAGCAGCATCAGCAGCCAAACGGTCTGCCTGACCGATGTGATGGCGACCTGCGCGGCGATGACCGGCACCAAACTTCCGGAAAACGCCGCCGAGGACAGCTTCGATTTCCTGCCCGCGCTGCTTGGAAAACCGGGCGGCGCGCCCGCCCGCCCCTACACCTTGCACCAAACCATCAGCCTTGCGCTCGCCATCCGCAAAGGGCCGTGGAAATACCTCGATCATCGCGGCTCCGGCGGAAACAACTACGACAAAGGCGAGATGAAGCCCTTCGCCCTTCCCGACACCGCGCCGGACGCGCCGGGCCAGCTTTACAACCTCGAAACCGATCCCGGCGAAACGACAAACCTTTATTTCAAGCACCCAGAAGTCGTGCGCGAGTTGAAGGCTTTGTTAGACAGCAGCAAAGCAGCCGGGCGCAGCCGCAATTGACGGCGATTGCGGTTGAATAGTCTTGTTAGGAACCACCATGAACATTTCCCCCATTGATCTGGCTGTAATCGTCCTCTATCTGGTTGGCATTACTGCCGCAGGCCTTTTTTCGGTTCGCAAGCAAAAGCTCACCGGCGAGTTGTATTTTTTGGCCGGGCGCAGCTTGCGCTGGCCGGTGGTGGGCGCGGCGCTGTTTGCCTCCAATATCTCGACGATTCACCTGGTGGGGCTGGCCGAAGGCGGCTACAAACACGGCCTGGTCATCGGCAACTTCGAGTGGATGGCGTCGCTGACTTTGATTTTGCTGGCGCTGGTGTTCACGCCGTTTTATTTCAAGTCGCACATCTCCACGCTGCCTGAGTTCCTCGAAAAACGCTATTCGCCCACGGCGCGCACCATCATGGCGTTTATGGCGATTTTGGCGGCGCTTTTGATTCACATCGGCATCAGCCTCTACGCCGGGGCGGTGGTGTTTCGCGAGTTTTTCGGGGTCAACGTCTTGACTTCGATTGTGCTGATTTCGGTCATCACCGCGATTTATACGGTGGTGGGCGGCCTGCGCGCGGTGGTGGTGACCGAAACGATTCAGACGGTGGTTTTGCTGATCGGCGCGGTGGCGGTGACGGTTTTGGCCATCGCCGCGCTGCCCGGCGCGGGGGTGCATTCGCTGGCGGAGTTTAAGGCGGCGCTCAAACCCGACCAGATGAGCATGCTCAAGAGTTCCAACGAAGACGGCTTCGCCTGGTATGCCATTCTGCTGGGCTTCCCGGTGCTGGGCGTGTGGTATTGGTGCAGCGACCAGACCATCGTGCAGCGCGTGCTGGGCGCGCAATCGCAGGACGACGGGCAAAAAGGCGCGTTATTCGCGGGCGTGCTGAAAATTTTGCCGGTTTTTCTGATGGTGCTGCCCGGCGTCATCGGCTACGTGCTGTTTCGTGACATCATCGGCGAAAACGCCAGCCAAACTTTTCCGGTGATGATCAACAAGCTGGTGCCGGTCGGACTGAAAGGCTTGGTGGCCGCCGGGATGCTGGCCGCGCTGATGAGCACCATCGCCGCCGCGCTCAACAGCGTCGGCACGTTGGTGGCGGTGGACATCGTCAAGCATTTTCGCCCGAACACTTCGGATGAGGCGCAGGTTCGCATCGGCGCGGTTAGTTCGGTGGTGGTGATGCTCATCGCCATGGCATGGAGCACGCAGGGCGGGCGTTTTGGCTCGATTTTCGAGGCCATCAACAAAATGCCGGCGCAGTTTTTGGCCCCGCCCATCACCACGGTGTTCGTGTGGGGCGTGTTTTGGCGGCGCGGCACTAAACAAGCCGCCATCACCACGCTGTTGTTGGGTTTCACGTTGGGCTTTGGGGCGTTTTTGCTGGATTTGCCTGCCTTTGGCGACACGCAGTGGATAACCGACCCCCAAAAAGGACTCGGCATTTCGTTTATGATGCAGGCGTGGTGGGGCTTTTGCCTGTGCAGCCTGCTCTACGTGGTCGTCAGCCTGCTGACCCCGCCGCCCGCGCCCGAACAAGTGAACGGCCTGACGTGGAAAAACCCCTTGCAAGTGATTTTTCACGGCAAACTCAGCGGCTGGAACGACCCGCGCGCGCTGGCGGCGGGCCTGTTTTGCGTAATGGTCACGCTGTATGCGATTTTTCATTGAGCGCCCATCGGCGTCACGCAGACAGAAGCCAAAAGCCGCGCGGAACGCCCGGCGGCAGTTGATATACTGCGAGCGGTTCCGCCAAACACTCAACTCTCAGTATTTGATTCTGGGCTAAAGAGCCTTGCCATCCTGAGCGCAGCGAAGGATGACAATTCTTCTATTGTGACCTGTTGCTCAAGTTATTTTGGACTTTTTAAACTGATTCTAATCCGGTGCATCGGGATACATGACCCTCGTAAAATCCAAACAAAGAGTCGCCGACCACGGAGAGGTTTTCACGCCGCCGTGGATGGTCGAGGCGATGCTCGACCTTGTGAAAGGCGAGACCGAACGCATTGACTCGCGCTTTCTTGAACCGGCCTGCGGCAACGGCAATTTTCTCGTGCAAATTCTGCGGCGCAAGCTGGCCGCTGTGGAACTCAAATATGGTCAGTCCGATTTCGAGCGACGGCACTATGCGTTGCTGGCGCTGATGTGCATTTATGGCATCGAACTGTTGCCGGACAACATCGCCGATTGCCGCGCGAACCTGCTGGACATCTTCGCCGAATATTTAAACCTTGATGAGTCCGACGATTTTTATCGCGCCGCCGTCTTTGTGCTTTCGGTGAACCTCATTCACGGCGATGCCATGAAAATGCTCGCTTGGGACAATTTGCCGATTACCTTTGCCGAGTGGGGTTATCTTGGGAAAGGCCGCTTTCAACGCCGCGACTTCAGTTTAAAAAGCCTCACAATGTCTTCGACGTTCAGCGCCGAAGACTCGCTCTTTGCCCAACTCGGCAAACATGAGATATTCACGCCCACCAAAACCTATCCGCCAATGACGGTGCGTGAACTGGCGGCCCTTGCACCGGAGATCACCGAATGATTGAACAGGCTAATTTCACCTTGCGCGGGCGCAACCCGGACGTGCTGACGTGCATCGCGAACCTTTCCAACGACGAGGTGTTTACACCGCCGGAGTTCGCTAATCGGATGCTCGACACGCTGGCCGAGGCGTGGGCGGCGAACAACAAGGACGCGAATATCTGGGCAGATAAAACGGTGAAGTTCCTCGACCCCTGCACCAAATCCGGCGTTTTCCTGCGCGAGATTACCACTCGCCTCACCAATGGGTTGGAAAACGAGATTCCTGATTTGGAAAAGCGTGTGAATCACATCCTCACGCAGCAGGTGTTTGGTATCGCCATCACGCAAATCACGGCGCTGCTCGCGCGGCGCAGCTTGTATTGCTCCAAGCACGCGCAAGGCGAACACTCGATTGCCAAGGGTTTCGCCAGCGACGATGGCAACATCTGGTTCAAACGCCTCAAACACACTTGGGTGGGCGACAAGTGCAAGTATTGCGGCGCGGCAAAATCCGTTTTCGACCGTGGTGAAGGACTGGAAACTCACGCCTACGCGTTCATTCACACCGACAATATCAAGACTCGGCTCGCCGAGATTTTTGGAGACAATATGCAATTTGACGTCATCATCGGAAATCCACCATATCAATTAGACGATGGCGGCTTTGGAACCAGCGCCGCACCAATCTACCAACTCTTTGTGGAGCAAGCACTGGCACTTGAACCACGTTATGCCGTGTTCGTAACGCCTTCGCGCTGGATGGCTGGCGGCAAAGGACTCGACAAATATCGCGAGCGAATGCTTTCCGACAAAGGCCTTCGAAAAATTGTGGACTACCCAAAACTCTACGAGGGTTTTCCGGGAGTGAAGATTCGTGGCGGCATTTCGTATTTCCTGTGGGAAAGTGATTCAAAAGGGCCGTGCTCTGTGCAGACCATCTGGGATGGGCAACCAACCGGGCCAGCCGTGGAACGTTACCTTGATACTTATGACGTTCTCGTCCGGCGAAATGAAGCCGTGCCGATTTTGGACAAAGTTCGGGCCAAGGAAGAGCCGACGCTCGACCAGCGAGTTTCCAGTCGTAAACCCTTCGGCCTTGCGACCAACTTCAAGGGCAAACCTTCAAAGTCCGGTTTGAAGAAACCGATACAGCTTTATGAAAACCAGCGAACTGGCTGGATTGAGCGCAAGGATGTCACGGTCAATCCGGGATGGATTGACGAGTGGAAGGTGCTGATGACTGCCGTTCAGGGCACGAGCGCGGCGATTGAAACCAAATTTCTCAGCAAGCCTATCATTGCCGAACCCGGCACTGCTTGCACCGAAACCTATCTCGTTGCAGGACATTTTGCGGACAAAGGAACGGCGACTAACTACGCAAAATACCTGCGCTCAAGATTCGTCCGCTTCTTGGTTTCGCTTCGTAAAGCGACGCAGCACGCGACAAAAGATGTGTATTCATTTGTGCCCGACCTGCCGTTAGACCAAGAGTGGACAGACGACAAACTCTACAAGCGTTACGGGTTGACCAAAGACGAGATTGCTTTCATCGAATCCCAAGTCGCCGAACACGTTGACGGCTCAAGCGAGGCGATTCCCAACGACGATGAGTAAGTCCATCGAAGAAATCCTCGCGCCGAAGCCAGAGGCACGCCCACGCATTTACGCCTACACGATTGACGACAAAGCGCACGCGGGATTGCTCAAGGTGGGGCAGACCACGCGCAACGTGAAGCAGCGCGTCGCCGAGCAACTCAAGACCGCCAACATCAAGAACTACACCATTGTGCTGGATGAGTTGGCCGAGCGCGACGACGGCTCGACGTTCACCGATCACGAAGTGCGCGCCGCGCTCGTCAAAAAGGGCTTCGAGAACACCGCACTGGAATGGATGCGCTGCAAGCAGGCGGACGTAAAAACCGTTCTCGCCGAGCTACGCTCCGGCCAGAAGTTCACCGGCACGCATCACGAAACTTTCCCCATGCGCGCCGAACAGGCCGATGCTGTCGAAAAGACGCACGCCTATTTCCATTCCATCTGGCAGGAGGATATGCACGCCGTGCCGCGTTTCCTGTGGAACGCGAAAATGCGCTTCGGCAAAACCTTCACGGCCTATCAACTGGCCCGCAAACTGGAAGCAAAGCGCGTGCTTGTGGTAACGTTCAAGCCCGCCGTGGAAGATGCGTGGCAAACCGACCTTGAATCGCACGCGGATTTCGATGGCTGGCAATATCTCTCGCGCCATTCCAATAGCGACCCGTCGAAAGTTTCATCCGCGAAGCCGCTGGTCTATTTCGGCTCGTTTCAAGACCTCTTAGGCCGCGACAGCGCAGGGAACATCAAGGCCAAAAACGAATGGCTCCACGGGATGAATTGGGACTTGGTGGTCTTTGACGAATACCATTTTGGCGCATGGCGCGAGACAGCCAAGGAACTGTTTGAGGGCGAAGAAGAAGCAGTCGCCAAGAAAGAAACCAAACTGGAATATGCCGCCGGTTTGGAAAACATAAACGAAGACCTTGCGATTCTCTCGGAGAAGGAAACCGACTTCCTGCCGATTACGACAAAGGCTTACCTTTATCTTTCTGGCACGCCGTTCAAGGCGCTCGCCACCGGCGAGTTCATCGAAGAGCAAATTTTCAACTGGACTTACACCGACGAGCAGCGCGCCAAAGAAGAGTTCGCTGCCCAAAACCCCGGCAAGCGAAATCCTTACGGCGCGTTGCCGAGGTTACACCTGCTGACATATCAGATGCCGCCGGAGTTGATAGCCGTCGCCAGCGCTGGAGAATTTGATGAATTTGATTTGAACGCCTTCTTCGAGGCCACCGGCACGGATGTTCTGGCGCAGTTCAAACACAAGAGCGACGTGCAAAAGTGGCTCGACATCATCCGTGGCGGATATACACCCAAAACGGTGGAACAACTCAAGACCGGTTCGCGCGCTCCGTTCCCGTATTACGACGCCACTCTGCTGCCGTATCTCCAGCACGCATTTTGGTTTCTTCCCAATGTGGCGGCGTGTCACGCGATGGCGAACTTGTTGGCCGATAAACATAACGTTTTCTGGCACGACTACAAAGTGATTGTCGCCGCCGGTGCCACGGCGGGCATCGGTTTGGAGGCGCTGCCGCCGGTGCGCGCAGCCATCGGCAGCGGCTTCGCCACCAAGTCCATCACACTCTCCTGCGGCAAGCTCACCACCGGCGTCACCGTGCCGCAGTGGTCGTCCATCCTGATGTTACGCAATCTAAAATCGCCGGAGACCTATTTTCAGGCGGCGTTTCGCGTGCAATCGCCGTGGTCTATCAAGAACCCTAACGGCAACAACCCGAACGAAGAAGAAATCCTCAAGCCAGTCTGCTTCGTGTTCGACTTCGCGCCCACCCGCGCCCTGCGGCAACTTTCCGAATATGGCATTGGCCTTTCGCCTAACGAATCGAACCCTGAGAACGCCGTCAAAGACCTTGTTTCATTTCTGCCGGTGCTGGCCTACGACGACGCGAACATGATGCAGATTGATGCGGGCGACATCCTCAACATCGCAATGGCTGGCACCTCGGCCACGCTACTGGCGCGTAAGTGGGAAAGCCCGCTCTTGGTGAACGTGGATAACGATACTCTGCGCCGCATCCTCAATAATCCCGAAGCATTGGCCGCCGTGGAGCGCATTGAGGGCTGGCGTTCGTTGGGCGACAACATCATTGAAACCATCATCAATAAGAGCGAGAAGATAAAAGAACTCAAAAACAAGGCAAAGAACAAAGAGTTGTCACCCAAAGAAAAAAAACAACTCACCGACGAAGAGAAGGAGTTCAAATCGAATCGAAAGCGTGTTCAGGATAAGCTCATCAAGTTCGCAACACGCATTCCTGCGTTTATGTATTTGACCGATTTTCGGGAGAACAAACTACAAGACGTCATCACCAAGATTGAGCCGGACTTATTCGAGACTGTGACTGGCCTCACGGTGAAAGATTTCCACCTACTTGTGCGACTCAAGGTTTTTAACACCGAGCAAATGAATCAAGCGGTCTTCGCATTCCGGCGTTACGAGGATGCTTCGCTCCGTTATACCGGTGTCGAGAGCCACGCGGGGCTGACCCATTACGGCCTTTACGACACGGTGGTGGCACGGGAGACTGATTGAGGCCCGAAATACGCCATTTTGCCCCTCCAACTTCCGATTTCCATCCACCAAGATTCGATTAACACTCTCCAAGCCCCGATTCACATGCTCCAGAACAACCGACGATTCGGCCCAACAAAACGGAGCCGCCAAACCCGGAACTGTCGAAAAAACTATGAAACTCATTCTTAACCTTCTCGCCGCCCTTCTGCTGGCTTCGTCGCACGTGACTGGCGCCGATGCGCGGCTGGGCGGCGCGAAGGCAGGCTCGGTTGCCGCGAAACTTCCGGCCACGCCACGGCAAGGCTCCACGCTCTACGATCCCGCTGAGCCTTACGATGCCAACGCCCCGGTGTATCCGCAGGTGTATTCGGCGGAACAAGTGGAGGAGCAGCGGCGGGCCGGAATAAGGTTAGTCAAGGAATTCCGCGAGGCCCTCGCTGCCAGGAAAACCGAGTTTCATGCTGCGCCCGGCGTCTATCGCCTGCCCAAGGGCAGCGATTTTGGAGTTGGCACGTTCGACGCTTTCACATTGCACCTGCCGCATTGCAAACTCATCATGGAATCCATCGAGCGGCCTTTGTTTTCGCTCTGGCGGGTTAAATCCTTCGAGGTCGTGGGGCCGGTGGTGGTGGATTTCGATCCGTTGCCGTATTCGCAAGGGCGCATCGTTGCCAGCGACTACGAGAAGCGCCGCGTGACGGTGGAAGTTGCGCCGGGCTTTCGCGCGTTGGTGGCCAAAGCGGACAAAGAAGAATTGTTCTACGCCTACAGCCCCACCGGCATCTGGCTGCCCAACATTTCTTGGTCTCAGTTCGCCTGGAACAACGCCACGCTCAGCGCAAACGGGCGCAGCGTGACGTTTTCGGCAGGCCAAGACCTGCAACGCGACTACTGGGATCGGCTTTACAGCCCCGGCAATCTCACGACCATTGGGCCGTCGGGGCCGGACTGGCTTTTTGTGCTGGAAGAAGTCGGCAATCTGACGGTGCGCGACCTCGATTTCTACGGAGGCGGCTTTTGCTATCGCAACGCCACGGAGACCTGCACGTTAACCCGCGTGCGAGGGCGCAGACGTCCCGGCACCAACCGCCTCTGTGGCGGCGGCGGATGGCAGTCCTCAACGCGCAAATGCCGCGTGACGCTGGACAGTTGCGAATTTCGCACTTCACAAGACGACCTGCTCGATATGTCCTCAAGCAACATGGACATGGTGTGGCAAAAAACCGGGCCGCGCGAATTGGTGGTGTGGAGCAACATCTGGCACCGCTACCAAGACGACGAACCCGGCAGCCGCTTCGCGTTTTACCAAAGAGATTTCACGCCGCTTACCAGCGCCAAACTGGTGTCGGCTCAGCGTGTTCCAGACGCCGAGGCCAAGCCTTGGATTGAACCGGCGGCGGAGTTCATCCGCACCACCATGAAGTTCAAAGACCAAACTGGTTATCGAGCGTTCTGGCGATTGACTTTCGACCAGGACCTTGATTTGGAACGCGGCACGCTGGTCGAAGACGTGGCCGACCGCCAAATGGAACTCGTGATGCGCAACTGCCTTTGGTCCGATGCGGGCGTGCGCGTGATGATTCAGAGCGGCAAGCGGCTGGAACTGACCAATAATCACTTCGTGCGACTCGCCGGAGGGCTGGACGTCGTCACCGACTCGTGGTGGTGGCAAGGAGCCACCATCCACAATGTGCTGATCGCCGACAATGTTTTCATTAATTGCAGCTACGGCGCGCTCTGGGGTTCGGGCCGCGCTGCCCTCAGCGTGCACAACGGCACGCCGCCCATCGCAGCCTTTCCTGCCTCGTATCCCAACAGCGACATCGTCATCCGCAACAACCACATAGACGGTTCCAGTGCCGGGGCGATTATTGTGCAAAACAGCGAGCGCGTGCAGATTACTGGCAACTATTGCCGGAGTCTGTTTCAAATGAAAAAGCCTCAAGCCGCGATTGACGTTGCGGGGTCGGCCAATCTTCACATTTCTGGAAACACCATCGAAAATTGTCCGGCCCCCGCCATCAGGGCCGAGTGGGTCAGCGGCCTACAATGCCAGGGCAACAGCGCCAACAATCTGGGAGCCGAAGGCAAACCCACCGTCCTGGTCGAACTTGGCAACGTGCGCCAAGCCAACGTGCAAGACAATCGCGCCGAACGATCACAACTCGACGCCGTGGTGCGCCAGAAGAGCAGCACCGAAGTTCAAGCAAAGCGCAACCGGGCCACTGATGCGCCAACGGTGCCTTCGCTAATTGCCGAAGCCAAAGCGCAACTGTAATCACAAGCGGACAGCAAAACAAAGCGCTGCTTTCCTCAAAAATCCATGAAACACACCCTCACACTCCTCACCGCCGTGCTGCTGGTGCCGCTGACCGCGTTGCACGCCGCCGATGCGCGAGCCAAACAGCCCAACGTGCTGTTCATCGCCGTGGACGACCTCAATCACTGGGTCGGGCACTTGGGGCGCAACAAGCAGACGAAAACACCGAACCTCGACCGGCTCGCAAAGCTGGGCGTGAGCTTTGCCAATGCCCACTGCGCCGCGCCGGTTTGCAATCCTTCGCGCGCCGCGCTGCTGAGCGGCAGGCGTCCGTCGGCCACGGGAATTTACGACAACGGGCGGCCGTATGAGGCGGCCATCAAGGCGGGCGATTCGCTGGTGATGCAGTTCAAAAATGCGGGCTACGAAACGCTTGGCATGGGCAAGCTGTGGCACGGAGGGCTGGGCTTTGCCGAGCAATGGACGGCCACCGGCGGCAGGGAGCGCGGTGGCGACCACGGCGCGGCGAAAGTGAACGACCGCAGCATAGGCGGCATTCGTTTTGGCGTCATCGAAGGCGGCGATGAGGCTGTGCCCGACACGCAAATCGCCGACTACGGCATCGCGCAGCTTCGAGCGAAACACGAACGGCCCTTTTTCCTCGCGCTCGGTTTTCACAAGCCACATATGCCGTGGAACGTGCCGCAGAAGTATTTCGATATGCACCCGCTGGCGGAGATTGAGCTGCCGCCAGTGAAGGCGGACGATTTGGCCGACATTCCGGCGGCGGGTAAAAAGATGGCGAAGGCTTTCGGCGACCACGCGGCGGTCATCGAGTCGGGTCGCTGGAAAGAAGCGGTGCAGGCGTATCTCGCGGCGATTTCCTATCTCGATGGTCAAGTGGGCCGCGTGCTGGATGCGCTGGAAAAATCGCCGCAGCGCGACAACACCATCATCTGCCTGTGGGGCGACCACGGCTGGCACCTTGGCGAAAAAGAGCACTGGCGAAAATTCGCGCTGTGGGAGGAAACGACGCGCGCGCCGTTTATCTGGGTCGTGCCGGGCGTCACGAAAGCGGGCGGCGTGTGCAAAGCGCCGGTGGATTTTATGAGCGTCTACCCGACGCTGTGCGACCTTGCCGGCATCGCCAAACCCGCGCACGTCACCGGCCCGAACATTCGCCCGCTGCTTGCCGACCCCGCCGCCGCGTGGCCCCACGCGGCGCTCACCACCTTCGGGCGCGGTAACCACGCCGTGCGCACCGACCGCTGGCGCTACATCCGCTACGCCGACGGCGGCGAGGAACTCTACGACCACAACGCCGACCCGTATGAATGGACAAATCTCGCCGCGAAGCCGGAACACGCGGAATTGAAGGCTGAGCTGGCGAAAAATTTCCCCGCAGCCAACTCGGAAGCGCCCGACCGGAAGAAGGGTGCGCGACGAGGCACGGAGCAGGCCGAGTGATCCGGGTATCCATGAACCAGCGTGACCCCGATTGAAATCGGGGTCACGCTGGTTCATGGCCCCAGATTCAGGAGCGCCGCTTGTGGCGGCTTTCAATCGGCAGAGACAAGAAAACCCGCCGCAATTTAACGACATGAAACACCTCACCCTCTCCGCCGCCAGAGCCACCCTCGCTCTGGGCCTTTGCAGCATCGCTTTGCTTGCCAGCGAGAGTCAAAGCCAGCCATTGGCGAATTCCAACGGCACCACCGGCGCAAATTCACAGGTCATTGGCACGGTTGCGGCAGGAGCAAAGGCAGCCAAAACGACCAAATTGCAACTGGAGTTGGTGAAGACCGAACCTGTCCCGGTCATCGGGGCTAATCATCCCGACGTCAAGGACATACCAGCCGGGTTTGAGGCGGGCACCACCGTAAAAGCCACGATTGAAGGCAAGACTGCCTACCACATGGTCTCCACGACCATGGAAACCTTCGGCGGCACGCGCTGGGCGGATATGCGAGCAGAACACTGGATATCCGAAGACGGAACCACATGGAAAAGGCACAAGGTTCTGTTCCGTCCGGGCAAGAATCCAGAGACGGGAATGTGGGAGTTGACCGGCAGTCCGTTCTTCTTTTTCGATGAAAAGGCGGATCGCTGGTTCGTCTATTTCAATTTCATGGCCTATGAGCGCCGCCGCTCTTGGGACACCCCGACGCTGCTGCGCCGGGCAGGCGCCAAAACCAAAGGACTGGCGGGAATCAACGGCGAGTTCGACTACCCCGGCGAAATCGTCGCGCCCAGTGGGCTGGCCCATCCCACCGATGCCGCAGCATCCAGCATCAGCCCGCCGTTCCAGGCCGCCGACGGGAAATGGTATGCGTTTTTAGGCGGCGGGCCTAAGCCCTTCAATGACAAATCGGGACGTTGGTGGGTATTAATCGTCAAGGCAAAAGGCCCGGAAGGGCCGTTCATCTATATGCCGGAGCACGCTCCTGAGCCGTTCATGGAGCCGACGGGTTTCGTGGAAAATCCACTGATTACCAAAATCAAAGGGCCAGTTACCGGCAAAGAATATTGGACGATAATCTTCGATTTCCTGCAACCTGAAGTGACAACCGGCAAAAACTCCCAGCTTGGCTTTAGCTTTTCACCGGACGGTTTGACGTGGCCTGTCGGAAACGCACATCTCATAGACATGGATAAAGGGCTGCCAGCCGGAACCACCCCGTGGTGGCGCTGCATCCGAGTTCCGCATCAACTCGCCGACGAGGGGAATGGTTTATATACCTGCTTTTTCTCCGCGTATGACAAACAAGGCGAATTTCAAAGCATCGGCAAAGCCACCTTCCGGGTGAAAGAGATCGTTGAATGACCCGGAAGTGGTGCGCTGAATCGTGTGCAATAGGCCGATTGAAATCGTCGGCAAAAACAGGAATACCACTATATTTGAAATGAAACACTTCACACAACGAGCCGCCGGAGCCACCATCACTCTGGCCTTTTGCAGCCTCGCCCTGCTTGCCAGCGAGGCCCACAGCCAGCCGCCAGCGACGCACGATGTTGTGGTTTACCACGATTCGTCCGGCGCGGTCATCGCCGCGCGCACCGACTGGAAAGGCATTCGCGAACTGCGCCTTGGCCCCCAAGAAACGCTGCGCCTGCGCGAAGTAACCAAACCACTGGTCGCCGCGTGGCAAGGCACTGCGCCCGAATTTCGTAACCTGCACTGGATCGAGAAAATCGACTGATGGCGAGTTAAAACAACCTGTTTTCAAGGAAAAAGATGCTCACTTCACGCCCCGCAGCCACGCTGCAACTCAGTGCTGCCGCGCTGGCGGTATTCACTGTTTTGGCGCAAGCCGCGCCCACTAAACCCATGACCAAACCCGAAGCCAAAGCCGAAGCTAAACTCGAAATGAACGAAATGTGGGGCGATACCGCCGCGCAGCCGCTGACCGAAGGCGCCAAAGCCGAATGGTTCAAAGGCTCGAAATACGCGCTTTTCATCCATTGGAGCCTGTTTTCCAACCACGCCAACCGCTGGGACGGCAAGACGCTCTATGGAATCGGCGAATGGCTGACGCGGCAGATGAAAGTGCCGGTGAAAGATTACGAAGCGACCGCCAAAGACTTCAATCCGGCCAAGTTCGACGCCAAAGCGTGGGTGCGCTTCGCCAAAGCGGCGGGCTTTCGCTACATCGTCATCACGGCCAAGCATCACGAAGGCTTTGCCATGTTCAAGTCGGCGCATCCGTTTAACATCGTGGACGCCACGCCGTTCAAGCGCGACCCGATGAAGGAACTCGCCGAAGCCTGCCGCGCCGAAGGTTTGCAACTGGGCTTTTATTATTCGCAGTTTCAGGACTGGCACGAAATCAACGATTGGGACAAAGACCTGCCCAAAGTCTCGTTTGAAGAAATGTTCCAGAAGAAAATCCTGCCGCAGGTGGATGAGCTTTGCACCAACTACGGGCCGCTGGCGATGATCTGGTTCGACACGCCGGGCAGCATGACGCGCGAGCAGTCGCAGGCACTGGTCGACCTGATTCGCAAGCGCCAGCCGCAGGCGCTCATCAACAGTCGCATCGGCAACGGCGTCGGCGATTATTCGACTTACGGCGACCACGAAATCCCGCCGCGCAACGTCAGCGGCCTGTGGGAAGCGGTGGACACCACCAACGATTCGTGGGGCTTCGCGTGGTATGACGAAAATTGGAAAGACACTGGCGAAGTGCTGCGCCGCCTGATTCGCGTCACGGCGCGCGGCGGCAATTATATGCTGAACATCGGCCCGCGCGGCGACGGCGCCATTCCCGAAACCTGCGCCAAGTTCCTCGAAGGCGTCGGGCCGTGGCTCAAGCGTTACGGGAAAGCGATTTACGGCGCCAAACCTTCGCCGTGGGAGCGCCAACTTCCGTGGGGCGATTGCACCGTGCAAAGCAGCACGCTGTATTTGCACGTTTTCGACTGGCAAGCGGGCGGCGAGCTTTATCTGCCGGGCCTCAAAAACAAAATTCTCAGCGCCACCTTAGGCGGTGCCAAGCCGCAGAAAATCGAGTTCACACAAGACAAAGACGGCTGGACACGCCTGCAACTGCCACTGCAACGCGCGGGCGAAATCGTGCCGCTCATCGCCGTGACGTTAGACGGTGCGCCGCAAGTCGAAACCGCCGCTTATGGCATCGATCCGCAACGCACCACCGTTTTGCTGAGCGATTTCGCCACGCCAACCGGCGCGAAAGCGGGCAAAGATTCGTGGATGGAAAAGTTCGGCGAGTGGAAACACGTCACCAATATTGGCGACTGGAAAGATTTAAACAGCAGCGCGCAGTGGACGATCAATTTGCACAAGCCGGGCCGCTACTTCGTGGACTACGAATACCACGCGCCCAAGCCCGACGCCGATTCGCCGTGGGATTTGGTCGCCGAAAAAGGCAGCACTTTGCGTTGTTACATCACCGAAACCACCGGCGAAAAACTGCGGCCTCGCTACGTTGTGGTGCGCCAAGGCATCATTACTTTCAATGCTGCCGGTTCACAAACGCTCACGCTTAAACCCGCCGAAGCCGTCAAAGGCAGCGGCATCCATTTGCACGCGCTGCATCTCACGCCGGTGGAACCTTTCGATAAATAACGGGAAGACCGGGAAGGCGGCAAGACGGTGATTATCGGAGAATTCCGTGACTCTTTGGGGCAGCACTCCTTTTACCTTCCAGTCTCTCCGCCTTCCCATCCTTACCGTAAAACATTCGATATGAAAGCTCTTTTCCTCAAATCCACGGCGGTGGGTAATATGCCGATTACAAGGCGCCGCTCACCAACGCGCGGCGCCGACGGAGAGCCCGACGACAGCCGCATACAGGCCCTGCGCGGAATTTTGCGGTAATACTGCACGCCGGAATGGAAAGCAAATTATGACCCTTAAAAATGCGAATCTTTTGGCCGCCGGTGCGGTGGCCGCTTTGGCTTCCGCCGCGCACGCCGCCGCCGACACGGCGCAGCCGATACAGGTCGCCAGTTACTATTTCGGGAATTATCACCCCGGCGACGCGCGCAATCAGAAGCAAAAGGGCCAGAGTTGGGCCGAGTGGGAGTTGGTGCGCGCGGCCAAACCGCGATTTCCCGGTCATCATCAGCCGAACGTGCCGCTGTGGGGCGAAACCGACGAAAGCGACCCCAAAGCGATGGCCCAGAAAATTGACGCGGCTGCCGATCACGGCATCAACGCCTTCATTTTCGACTGGTATTACTACGACGACGGCCCGTTCCTCGAACGCCCGATTGACGAAGGCTTTCTCAAAGCGAAGAATAATTCGCGTCTGAAATTCGCGTTCATGTGGGCCAACCACGACTGGACGGATATTCATCCGTATCGGCGCGGCGCTGAGGCCAAACTGCTTTATCCCGGCAAAGTGACGCCCGAAACCTTCGATAAAATCGCCGACCACGTCATCAAAGACTACTTCGTGCATCCATCCTACTGGAAAATCGAAGGCAAGCCGTATTTTTCGTTTTACGACCTGACCAAACTGCTCGAAAGCTTCGGTTCGGTGCCGGCCACACGCGCCGCGCTGGATAAATTCCGCGCCAAGGCCAAAGCGGCGGGTTTGCCCGGTTTGCACTTGAACGCCGTGGTGTGGGGCCAGACGATTTTGCCCGGCGAAAAGACCATCGCCGACCCCGCGAAATTGGTGGCCGACCTCGGCTTCGATTCGGTGACGAGTTATGTGTGGATTCACCACATCGCGTTGCCGAAACAGCAAACCGACTACAACGAAGTGCGCGATGGCTACCTGAAATACTGGGACGGCGCCGAAAAAACCTTCGCGGTGCCCTATTTTCCCAACGTGACGATGGGTTGGGATTCCAGCCCGCGCGCCGCGCAAGATCAGGAGTTTGGCAACTTCGGCTATCCGTTTATGAACACCATCATCGGCAACACGCCGGAGCGCTTCCGCGAGGCCCTGCAAATCACCAAGGAGCGCCTGCAAAAACGCGAAGCCGGCCCGCGCATTCTCAATATCAACTGTTGGAACGAATGGACCGAAGGCAGCTATTTGGAGCCGGACACGGTGAACGGCTACAAATATCTCGAAGCCATTCGCGACGTTTTCAAAACGCGCTGATTTAGCCCCCATCGTTTAACTTCTCAGCGTCCCGGCGCAAACTTTCCAGCATCGCGGCACCAGCAGACGGCAAGCCAGACAAGGCGCGGGCCGCAGAAGCGAGGCGGCTTTAAGACGTGATTTTAAAGCGCTTTTTCAAACCGAAACCGGAGTGACCGGAACGAGGAGACACGGAATTCAGCCTACGGGCAGCGTTACAAATTCTTCCCACCGCGAACTTTCAGCAGCACAATGCAGGGACGAAAACGCCTCTGTTCCCAACTTTGTTTGCAGACTTTCCAACGCGTCTTGAGCGGCACCCGCAAAGGCGGAGCGCAAGTCGCGAAAAATGCGTTGTGTATGCACAAACAACGTAACGGCGCTTTGAAAATTGCCTTCAATTTCCGCAATTTCGGCCAGATTATAAAGCATCAACGCAATGCCCAAACGGTCATTCAATTGGCGGCGCAGGGCAAGACTATTCCCATAAAAACGACGGGCTGTGAGGTAATCTTTAAGATTAAAAGCGATGACGCCTAACTCGGCCAATGTTTCCGCTTCACCAAGCGCATATCCACTGGCCCGGCGTTGCGTGAGAGCCTCTTCAAACAAGCGTTGGGCTTCGCTCATATCGCCTCGCTGTGTGGCGACGCGGCCCAGATTATGCAGGGCTACGGCACGGCTATGATGATCCTCTGGGGCGCGCAAAGCAAGTGATTTTTGAAACAAATTCTGCGCGACATCGAAACGCTCTGCCTCAGTTGCCAACAAGCCCAGCAGATTCAAACCGTCCGCTTGTCCGTTCGTATCATTGAGGCCCCGATAAATGGCAAGCGACGCTTTGACCTTGGCATCGGCAGATGCCGTGTCGCCCATATCATATTCAAGACCGGCATAATGAAGTAGCAGTTTTGCGCGCACGGCTTGCAATAACAGGTCTTCTTCGCGCGCTTCCTCAAGGCCACGTTGCAGATATTCCAACGCTTCCGTCCAAAATCCTTGGCGATAAAGAGCATAATGTAAGGCCAAAGCAAGACGCGCGCAAAGTTCTTTTTCGCCAGCCGAATGCGTCCATTTGATGGCAGCGCGCAGGTTATCCAACTCGCGGCCTAATTCGCGCAAAGCCTCCGGCTCACTTCGTGTATGCAGACGTTGAATCTGTTCTTCGGCAAAACGCAAAAAATAATCTGTGTGCCGCCGAAAAAACGCGGAAGCATTGGGCTGCTCGGCCAATTTCTCCTGCGCATAGTTGTGAACCGACGCCAACATCATAAAGCGCGTTTGTTGAGTATCGCTGTGCGTTTCGGTCCAAAGCAGTGAATGGCGGCGCAATTCGGTGATGCTCTCGAACACATCAAAAGCATCGCAAACCTCTTCGGCTGCGCTTGTGGTAAAACCGCCGGAAAACACCGATAACTGGGCCAATAATGCTTGATCTTCGGGCGTTAGTAAGTCGTGCGACCAGTCAATGGCGCTGCGCAAGGCACGTTGGCGCGGCGGCAATTCGGGTGCGCGAGTTTGCAAGATGCGTAACTGTTCATCCAAGCGGCTGACGATTTCACGCGGCGACATACCTGCAATGCGCGAAGCCGCCAATTCAATAGCCAATGGCACACCTTCCAGACGGCGGCACAATTCTGCCACATCAGCTTTGTTGCCATCGGTCAACTCAAAGCTCGCCACACGCTCACGCGCCCGTTCGACAAATAACGATTCCGCATCCGAAAGAGGCAAAGGACGAATTTCTTCGACGCGTTCGATGCGCAGTTCGAGAGCGCGGCGTGTCGTGACCAAACATTTCACGCGCGGCGCAATTTTCAAGAGTTCATCAATCGGTTTGGCCGCGTCGGAAATTTGCTCCAAGTTGTCCAGCACTAAGAGCAAGCAGCGGTCACGATGAAATTCCAAAAGCTGCTCGCGCACCGTGGGTTGCGGATGCAAATGCAGGCGCAGTTCGCTGGCGATGCGCTGCATCATGCTGTTGGCATCGTGCGCTTCTTCGAGTTCGACCCACCACACGCCGTCGGAGAATTCATCAATGCAAAGCTCGGCGAGTTGCAACGCGAGGCGTGTTTTGCCAAAGCCGCCAAAGCCGGTGAGCGTGAGCAAACGCGTGGCGGGTTGCAGCAAAGCGGCGCGTAAACGCTCTGTTTCGGTTTCGCGGCCAATGAAGGGATTCGGCGACAGCGGAAGGTTGTGCCGTTGCGCATCAAGCGTTTTCAGCGGCGGGAAATCGCGCCGCAAATCGGGATGCAGCATCTGCCAAAGATGCTCTTCGCCCACGCCTTTTAAACGATGATCGCCGAAATCCAGCCAGCTAATGCCGGGCGGCAAGTCGGCCAAAGCCAAAGTGCGCGTGGCCTCAGAAACGATGACCTGTCCGCCATGTCCGGCGGCGCCCACACGCGCCGCGCGATTGACCGTCGGGCCAAAATAGTCAACGGTGCCGTTGGGATGCGCGCTTAAAATCGTTTCGCCGGTGTGCATTCCTATGCGCACCCACAAAGCCTTCAAACCGGGCAAGATATTTTCCCAAGGGCAAGCGGCAATGGCCTTTTGCGCTTCTAAGGTAAAACACACGGCATCGGAAGCCTTGGCGAACACCAAGAAAAAAGCGTCGCCTTCGGTCTTGACTTCGACACCATACCAATTGGCCGCCGCTGCCCGCAACAAGCGATTGTGTTCTTGCAAGACCGCCTGAAACTCAGCGCGATGCCGCTCCCACAAATCGGAGGAACCTTCAATATCGGTAAAAACTAAAGTGATGACGCCGGTGGGAAAATCAGGCATGAACAATCCCTTTCACAAAGCTGCCGCTGAGTTTAAGCACGGTGATCGAAGATTTAGCGCGTCACTTGCACAACCGGCTCATCAAGCCGCCTGCCGTCAAGAGGCACGACGGGCGCCATGGCGCTTTCACTTTGTCCGGCTTCTTGCATCAACTTGGAGATTTCATCGGGCACCGCATAAGTCAGCACATTAAAGCGAATCGTGCCATCAGGTGCCAAGTCGCGGCGTGCCAAAGAGCGCAGCAAGGCCAAAGTAAAAGCGCCGTGGCCCCATTTGTCACTTTCATAGGAAAACTGCGTCGAGCCGCTCGAAGCCAGCATATAAACGCCGCTATTGTTCACTTCAAAATTCAAATCGTCGCTGCGCGCTCCGGCTAATGCACCCGAATGGCAAGTGTCCACGAACAAAAAGACGCTGCGTGCTCGCAGCTTGCCGCCCAATTCCTGCTGCAATTCCTGACCAGACAAGCTGGTATTTTGCCAATTGGCTTTATCGAATTCGTAGGTCGGAAAGTAATAGCGCCCTTCAGCATTGCTCAAACCGTGGCCGCTTAGAAAAATCATCACAGTATCAATTTGGCCGGGTCGCGCTTTGCTTTGCAGCCATTTCAAACCAGCGCGCAAATTTGTCAATGTCGCTTGTTCGTTAGTCAACGGCCCGCCGTTGAAAATCTCCACTTTGTCATACAAAGGAGCGCCTTCTTTTTTCAATCGCTCCGCTAATGCTTGAGCGTCTTGAGCCGAAAATTTGAGGTTGCTAAAGCTATTTGCTGTTTCCACGGCGGCTTTGCCATTGCTATCGGGAGCGCTGCCGTTTTTATAAGTGCTGATGCCCGCGCACAAGATGTAAAGGTTGCCGGGCACCTGCTTCACACCGGGACGGCGCAAGACGACTTCCGTCGGATTGCTGCCTAAATCAGCGTTATCATAAGCGAAAGCACGCAACGTGATTTCGTTGGCGCCCACGGGTAATGGCACTTTGAAGGTGTAGCGTTTTGCCAAGTTATAGTGCGCCTCCGTTGCGGCCAAGTCGCTTTCAACAAGGCTATCCAACGGCTTGGCGCCTAAAGACAGCGGCTTTGCACCCAAAGAAAGTGGTCTGGCGCCAAGGGAAAGGGGCCGCGCTTCTAAATTGGCGGGCGCATCGCTGATTTCTATTGGCGCTTCATTTTCCGGTGGCAAAGGACGGCCATTAACTAAGACGGTTACCTCTTTAAGGCCACCTCGCCCGCGCACTTCGAGCGTGGCGGTCACGGTTTCGGCGGCGGCGTCCCCTTCATATTGCACACGGGTAAATTGCGCTTGCGGCGGCACATCAAGATTGCTCAAATCGGCTTCGGGCACTGCTTCGCCGCGCAATGCCTTCTGCACCATATCGGGACGGCGCAAACGGCGGTAATAGCGTTCTGCCGGATAAAGATTGAAAATTTTTGGCCCCGTGCGCCAACGGATGAAGCGACTGGCATTCGCGGAGCAATCAAACCAGCCTTGCGGCGTCATAATGAACCATTCGCCTTCTGCTGTTTCAGCAGATTTAGCACCGAGACTCAAAGCCTTGGCGCCAAGGCTGAGTGCTTTCGCGTTGCCGATGATTTCTTGAGCGACGTTGGGCAGTTTAGTGATTGTCGCCAGCAAGTTGCCCTGCTGCGCATTCCACAATTTAATGGTGTCGTCCATGCTGCCACTCACCACGATTTTGCTGTCGGGCGAAAAGGCAACCGACCACACCCAGTTTTTATGACCGACGAGCGTTTGCTGCAACGCGCCAGTCTGCGCATCCCATAGCTTAACGGTGCCGTCACAGCTTGCGCTGGCCAACAACTTTCCATCCGATGAAAAAGCGACTGATTGAACCAACGCCTTGTGCCCGGTTAATGTTTGCCGCAGCGAAGCGGTGCGCGTGTCCCACAACTTGATAGTGCTATCCTTGCCGCCACTGGCTAAAGTCGCACTGTCAGGAGAAAAGGCCAGCGTTCTTACATCTTCATGGCCCACCAAACTCTTAAACAAGGTGTTCGCTGGCAGATTCCACAACTTAATCGTGCCATCCATGCCACCACTGGCTAACATTTTCCCATCGGGCGCCCAAGCGATTGTCCACACGAAACGTTGCTTATTATTCAAGGTTTGGAGTAGCGCACCGGTTTTGGCATCCCAAATTTTGAGAGGGGTTTCATTATCTTTGCCGAAGCCACCACTAACCAGCCTTTGACCATCGGGCGAAAAGGCAAGCGGCCCGGCTCCGCTCAAAGTTCTCGTAGTAACACCCACTTGCTTGTCCCACAATGTTACACTCTGCTCGCTGCCGCTAACGAGCAATTGATTATCGGGAGATAAAAGGGCTGTATCTATACGATCAGCAGCCTCATTGTGCTTGGAACCTATGATTTTGAGAAGAGCGCCGCTGCGTGCATTCCACAATTTGATGTTTCGGTAGTTGCCGCTGACCAAAGTGTTTCCATCGGAGGCAAAAGCAACAGAAGTCACCCAATCCTGATAACCATTGAATGTTTTAAATAAAGCGCCGGTTTTGGTGTCCCACAACTTGATAGTGCCATCAGCGCTGCTACCAGTAGCCAATATTCGACCACTGCGCGAAAAGGCCATTACCGCTAACCACTTCACTTTCGCGGTTTGCGTATCAATGCCGGTGGCAGCCACCATTTTCTTTTTCAATAAGCCGCTTTGCGTATTCCATAATTCGATGTTATCTTCCGTATCGCCATAAGCTACCACCTTGCCGTCCAAAGAAAACGCCATGCATTCGAGCATTTTATCCTTGGTTTTTAGCGTTTTGATTGCAGCGGCTTTGCTCAAGTCCCACAAAGTAACGATGTTATAGCCGTTGCTGGTGACCAATGTTTTTCCATCGGGCGCGAAAGCCAGCGCATAGGCTTTGCATTTCAAGGTTTTTAGCAGGGCGCCCGTGTTGGCATTCCACAGCTTCATAGTGCCATCCGCGCTGCCGCTGACCAGCGTTTTTCCAGCGGGCGAAAAGGCCACAACGCTTACGCCGAACTGACTGCTTTTATGAACCAGAGTTTTGAGTAGGGTTCCGGTGTATGGATTCCATAAACGGACAGTATCATCCTTACTGGCGCTGGCTAACGTCTTACTATCAGGCGAAAACGACAGGGAATTCACCCAATCGCTATGTCCTCTGAGAATCTTCAAAAGAGCGCCGGTTTGCACATCCCAGATGCTGGTCGTTTTATCCATGCCGCCACTGGCAAGCAGCTTTCCATCGGGCGAGAAAAGGAGGGCAGCCACGCTACTTTGGTCTGTTTGGCTGTTGCTCAAAGTTTTAAGCATCACGCCCGTGCGAATATCCCACAGCTTGATGGTGTTATCCCAACCACCACTGGCTAAAATACGCTCATCTGGCGAGAAAGACAGGGACACGACGCTGTTGGTATGTCCCGATTGTATCACCAATTCAGGTCGCAGTTTGCGGGGCTGCGCTTGAGCAATTTGAGCAAGTAGCGATGCACTAAAAAAAGCCGCGAGAAAGGATGCGAAAAAAATACGCGAAATGTGATGCATAGTGTTTTTTCTCCAAGACAGGCAAAAGTCCACAGCAAAATGCCTTTTTGAGACAGTTTAATTAAATAACCTAATCCGCCCGCGTCCATCCGCGCCCTGCGCCGCCTGGGCCTTGAAAACGGTAACGCAGCAGCAAAACAAAAGGGTCATGTTACAGAAATGATGCTGAGGGAGCATAAAGCCTCGGACAGGCTCTTTTTGGGATGTGAAAACCGAAAAGAACACCTGTCCGAGGTGTGGCAGTGGCCACATCAAAAAGAATGGCACAACTCCTCAAGGCA
>JANMKN010000350.1:0-53556 GCA_031372065.1 Abditibacteriaceae bacterium
GTCGCTGGAAAATGCGGTGAAGGTCAAGAACAAATACCCGTATCTGGTAGATGACGCGGGCAATTGGGCCGAGCGCAAGGACGTTCGCAACGTGCGCGTCATGGTCGGACGCGGCGGCGGAATGCAGCTTTTCAACAACGAGTGGATGACGATCACCGGCAAAACGATGGGGGCGGAATACGGCATTGGGCACCCGCTGGGCAACGCCATTGACGCGCCGGTGATGCTCCTCAAAAGCTGCATCGGCAACCGCAGTCTGGGCTGGGATCTCTTGCCGCCGGGCAGCGAGCGCTTTGAATTTGAAGGCAAAGTTTACGCGGGCTACAAAGATCGTCCCGATTCGTGGACGGAAGACGTGGCCAAAGGCAAGGCCACGGAGCCGCCCCCGAGGCTGGACAAAGACGGCAAGCCTATCGAATGGTATGCCGGCAAGCAATACGACGACGACATCGCCAACGCCAAAAAAGTGCTGTCCGAACTCGATAAATACTATCCCGGCGCCACCAAATACGAAGTCGCCGGATTCTTCTTCTGGCAGGGCGAAAAAGACGGCGGAAACGCCGCCCACGCCGCTCGCTACGAGCAAAATCTCGTCGCGTTCATCAAGCAGCTCCGCAAGGAGTTCGATGCGCCTAACGCGAAGTTCGTGTTAGCCACGCTCGGCGAAGCGACCAAAGGCAGCACCGGCAACGGCGGCAAAGTTCTCGACGCGCAACTCGCGGTGGACGGCACGAGCGGCAAATATCCCGAATTCAAAGGCAACGTCGCCACGGTTTATGCCAACCCGCTGTCGTTAGGCGGCAGCGGCAACAGCCATTACAACGGCAACGCCGAAACCTACATGAACGTGGGCGAAGCGATGGGCAACGCGATGGTGGAACTGCTGAAAAAGTAAGTGGGCGACCTCAACACATGGCTCCAACAACGAAATCACGAAGCGCAGGGCGAGCTTGCGACACAAAAAGTCAAACACACCTGATGAAAGTTTCTCTGCTGGGCGTCTTTTTTTGCGGACTGACTGTCGCAGGTCTTGAGGCGAAGGCGGCCAAACCACCGCAAGCGCCAAAGGTCGAGTTCAATCGGGATGTTCGCCCGCTCCTTTCGGACGCCTGCTTTCATTGTCACGGGCCGGACAAGAACACGCGCAAAGCCGACCTGCGGCTGGATATTCGCGAGGAAGCGGTAAAGCTGGCGAAGTCCGGTGAATTTCCCATCATGCCGGGGCGGCCCGACAAAAGTGAGCTGGTGCGGAGAATCGTCGCGGCTGACGCAGATGAACGGATGCCGCCGCCCGATTCGCACAAAGTGCTGAACCCGGCGCAGCAAGAAATTCTCCGAAGATGGGTCGCCCAAGGCGCGGAGTATCAGCTTCATTGGGCGTATTTGCCGATTCAAAGGCCACCTGTTCCGGCGAAGGGTTTACATCCGGTGGACGCGTTCGTTCGCCAGCGCCTGGCCACGGAGAATCTGCGACCTGCTGCCGAGGCGGATAAAGTCACGCTGATTCGACGCGTGACGCTTGACCTCATCGGGCTGCCGCCTACTCCGGCGGAGGTGGATGCCTTTGTCAACGATAAGGCGCCAAGGGCCTATGAGCGGGTGGTGGAGCGTTTGTTAGCTTCGCCGCATTTCGGCGAGCGCATGGCGGTGGATTGGCTGGACGGGGCGCGCTATGCGGACACCAACGGCTATCAGGTAGACCGCGACCGCACGCTGTATGGTTGGCGCGATTGGGTGATTCGGGCGTTTAACGAAAACAAGCGTTTCGATCAGTTCACCATCGAGCAAATCGCGGGCGACCTGCTGCCGAATGCCACGATTGAACAGCGAATCGCCACCGGCTTCAATCGCAACCACATGATTAACGAAGAAGGTGGCATCACTCCCGAAGAGTTTTTGGCCGAATACACCGCAGATCGCGTGGAAACCACGGCGACGGTTTGGCTGGGGCAGACCTTTAATTGCGCGCGCTGCCACGATCATAAGTTCGACCCGTTCACGCAACGGGATTTTTATAGTCTGAAAGCGTTTTTTCACAACGTATCGGAAAAAGGCGTCGGCGATTATGGGCAGCAGTTCAACATGAGCAGCCCGCCGTTTGTGACGCTGCCCGCGCCCGATCTCGAAGCAAAGATTGCAGCGCTCAAGACGGAAATCGAACAAGTGAAGCAGGATCAGAGCGAGGAGGCCAAAAAGCGCCTCGCACAGCTTACAAAAAACCTTGCCGACACCGAGAAAAGCGTTCCGGTCACGCTCGTGATGGACGAGGGCACGCCACGCGACACCTTTATTTTGCGGCGCGGCGTGTTTGACCAGCTTGGCGAAAAAGTCACCGCCGCCACGCCCGCCGCTTTGCCACAGATGCGCGAAGAACTGCCTCGCAACCGGCTGGGGCTGGCGCGCTGGCTGGTCGATCCGCAAAATCCGCTGCCTGCGCGCGTCACGGTCAATCGGTTTTGGCAAATGCTGTTCGGCACCGGACTGGTGCGCACAGCGGAGGATTTCGGTTCGCAAGGTGAGCCGCCGAGCCATCCAGAACTGATTAATTGGCTGGCGGCGGAATTTATTTCCAGCGGGTGGGATGTCAAAGCCATGCTGCGCTTGCTGGTCACCAGCGCGACTTATCGGCAAAGCTCGAAACTCACGCCCAAGGCACACGAGCGAGACCCGGATAACCGCCTGTTGGCCCGTGGCCCGCGCTTTCGCTTGCAGGGTGAATTCGTGCGCGATCAGGCACTCGCCGCCAGCGGCTTGTTGGTCGAAAAAATTGGCGGCCCTTCGGTGAAGCCGTATCATCCGGCGGGCCTCTATGAGCAGGTGGTCAACCAAAAAGACAATCCTGCGGCGACTTATACACAGGACACGGGCGAGGCGCTCCACCGCCGCAGTCTCTACACCTATTGGAAACGCTCGGTGCCAAACCCCGCCATGCTGCTCTTTGACGCGCCTTTTCGCGAAACCTGCACGCTACGCCGCCCCCGCACCAACACGCCGCTGCAAGCGCTGAATCTGCTCAACGACCCGACCTACGTCGAAGCCGCCCGGCTATTGGCGCAGCGGATGTTGCGCGAAGGTGGAAACTCCCCTGAATCGCGACTGCGCTATGGTTTTCGTATAGTCACAGCTCGCGTTCCGGGCCCTGCGGAAATGAAGATTCTCAAAGCGTCGTTAGAGCGCACGCTGCGGGAGTTTCAGGCCGACCCGGCGGGCGCGGCGGCGTTGCTGAAAGTCGGAGAAGCCGCCACTGATGCAAAATTGGACGCCGAAGAGCTGGCCTCATTCACCACGCTCGCCAGCTTGATGCTGAATCTCGATGAAGCCGTGACCAAGGAATAGCCCGCCATGAGTTCGAATCCCTTTCTCGACATCACCCGCCGCCAGTTCCTGGGCCGCGCCAGCAGCGGCATTGGCGCGGCGGCGCTGGCTTCGTTGTTGAACCCTCAGTGGGGGCGAGCCGCGCAAGGTGCAACGGCGCAAGGCGCCGCCGGCCTGACGCATTTCGCGCCGAAGGCCAAACGCGTGATCTGGCTTACGCAAGCCGGTGCGCCGTCGCAGCTCGATCTTTTTGATTACAAACCGGGGCTGCGCGAACTGTTCAACAAAGACCTGCCCAACTCGGTTCGCAATGGTCAGCGTGTCACCGGGATGACATCGGGCCAAGCGCGCTTTCCCGTTGCGCCCACGATTTTTACTTTCAAACAATACGGACAGGCAGGGCACTGGCTCAGCGACTTGCTGCCGCATACGGCGCGCATCGCCGATGAGCTTTGCATCATCCGTTCGCTGAATACCGAGGCCATCAATCACGATCCGGCGATGACGATGCTGCAAACTGGCAGTCAAGTCGCCGGGCGGCCTTCTTTTGGCTCGTGGATGTCCTACGGCCTCGGTTCGGAGAACGCCGATCTGCCCGCGTTTGTGGTGATGATTTCGCGGCCCAGCGGCAAGGGCAACGCGCAGCCTTTGCACGAACGCATGTGGAGTTCGGGCTTTCTTTCGGCGCGCTATCAGGGCGTGCGCTTCAGCCCCGGCAAAGACCCGGTGCTGTTTTTGTCGAACCCGCCCGGCATCAGTCCCGAACGCCGTCGCGCGATGTTAGACGACCTTGCGGGCCTGAACAAAATCAAGCTCGACGACTATCAAGACCCGGAAATTCAGGCGCGCATTGACCAATACGAGATGGCCTTTCGGATGCAGTCCTCCGTGCCGGAGTTGGCCGACTTTTCCAAAGAACCCGCCTCGGTGTTCGAGCGCTATGGCCCGGAATCGCGCAAGCCCGGCAGCTATGCGGCGAACTGCATTCTCGCGCGCCGTCTCGCCGAGCGCGGCGTGCGTTTTATTCAGCTTTATCATCGCGGCTGGGATCAGCACAGCGATTTGCCACGGGACATCCGCACGCAGTGCTACGACACCGATCAGCCCAGCGCCGCGCTCGTCGAGGAGCTAAAAGAACGCGGCCTGCTGGACGACACGCTGGTCATTTGGGGCGGCGAATTCGGGCGTAGCGTTTACTCGCAAGGCCAACTCACTGAGACCACTTACGGGCGCGATCATCACCCGCGCTGCTTCTCGCTTTGGCTTGCCGGCGGCGGGATAAAGCGCGGCACCATCGTCGGCGAAACGGATGACTTTTCCTACAACGTCGTAAGCGACCCGGTGCATATTCATGACCTCAACGCCACCGCGCTGCATCTGCTGGGGTTCGACCACACGCGGCTCACCGTTCGGCACCAAGGCCGCGACTACCGACTGACCGATGTCCACGGAAAGGTGGTGGAAAAAGTCCTCGCGTGAGGCTTGCGAGCGATTTTCCATCCGCCAACGAAACCATGAAAGCGCACCACACAACTTACGACGCCATCGTGGTCGGCGGTGGTCACAACGGCTTGGTGGCGGCGAATTATTTGGCCAAGGCGGGGAAAACGGTGCTTTTGCTCGAAGCAGAGGGCGAATTGGGCGGGGCCACGAGTAGCGCGAAACCTTGGCCCGAATACGAGGCGCGGCTTTCGCGCTATGCTTATTTGGTGTCGCTGCTGCCCGATGAAATCGTCGCGGATTTGGGCATCAATTTCCAAACGCTCGAACGCGGCGTCGCTTCCTACACGCCTTGTCAGAGGGATGGAAAAGACGATGGACTTTTGGTTGCCACGGAGTGGGACGAAGCGAGCGCGAGCAGCTTCCGGCGGCTGACCGGCTCGGAGCGCGAAGGCATCGCTTGGCGCGAGTTTTACGCGGAGATTGCCGAACTGGCCCAGCGCCTTGCGCCGACTTTGCTCCAGCCGCTCAAAAGCGCGGCGGAACTGAAATCCGAAATGGGCTTGCCGCAGATTTGGCGCGATTTGATGGAAGTGCCGATTGGCGAAGTCATTCGCAATCACTTCAGCGATGATGTCGTGCGGGGCGTGGTTTTAACCGACGCGCTGATTGGAACTTTTGTCTCAGCCGATGATATGCAGGCGAACCGCTGCTTTCTGTATCACCTGATTGGCAACGGCAGCGGGCAGTGGCGCGTGCCGCAGGGCGGCATGGGCGCGCTCGTC
This sequence comes from Abditibacteriaceae bacterium, assembly GCA_031372065.1. Taxonomy (GTDB): domain Bacteria; phylum Armatimonadota; class Abditibacteriia; order Abditibacteriales; family Abditibacteriaceae; genus DASWNL01. The sequence continues at coordinate 5,541 of JANMKN010000350.1, forward strand.
AAGGAACTGCATCGCGTGGCCGCGTTGCGGGGTGTGGAAATCAAGCTCCAATCCAAGGTCGCCACGTTGGAAAACGGCCCGATGGGCGTTCGCATGGAAACGGAAGTCGGCGAAATCTACACCGCCAGAAATCTGCTTTTTGCCGCCGCGCCGCAACATCTGGCGCGATTGCGCGGGCAGGCGGTAGCGCAGTCGTTAGAGGGTTCACAACTCAAAATCAACATGCTACTCACGCGCCTGCCGCGCCTCAAGTCGGGTGTAGACCCGCGAATCGCTTTTGCGGGCACGTTCCACGTCAACGAAAGTTATTCCCAATTGGAAGCCGCCTACGGCGACGCGCGCGGCGGCGAGATGCCGCAGCCGCTGCCGCTGGAACTGTATTGCCACACCTTGACCGATTCCAGCATTTTGTCGGCGGAACTGAACGAGAAAGGCTTTCAAACGCTCACGCTGTTTGGACTGCACACGCCCGCGCGGCTCTTCGATGCGAATCCCGAACGGGCCAAGGCACTGGCCACAGAGCGCGCCCTTGCCAGCCTGAATCAGTATTTGCTCGAACCCATCGAATCGGTGCTGGCGCCTTGCCGCGATGGCTCGTTGGCGATTGAAGTTAAAACGCCGCTCGATTTGGAAAAAGACATCGCGCTGCCGCGCGGCAATATTTTTCATCGCGATTTGGAGTTTCCGTTTCTTGAAAACGAAGAGGCGGGCGCGAATCATCTCTGGGGCGCGGAAACCGATGACCCGCATATTTTTCTCGCCGGTGCGGGCGCACGGCGCGGCGGCGGCGTTAGCGGCATCGCCCGATGGCGTTGCTGTCCAAGGATTAGACTTTTCCCATGAAATTTCCAGCCTTTCTCGTTGTTTTGTTCTGCTTCCCCGCTTTCGCAGCAAAAGCACCGCTGCCCACGGCTCACACTACACGCAATGTCGAAGGCTGGAGCGTTCGCGTGGATAATCGTCTGCTGCAAGGCGACGGCGCGGCGCTGGGCGAACGCGCTTTGAAGCTGCTCGCATCGCGGCTCGTTGCCATCACCATCGTGGTGCCGGAAAAGTCGCTGGCCAAGCTGCGCGCCATCACCATCCAGCTCGACTTGAACCATGGCGGTCTGCGCGCGATGCAATATCATCCCTCTGCCGGCTGGCTGAAGAACAACGGCTACAGCGAGGCGCTGGCTAAGTGTGTCCACATTCCGGAGGTGGGCGATTTCCTCAACCCGTCGGAGAATCTGCGAATGCCGTGGGTTGTGCTGCATGAACTGGCGCACGGGTTCCATGACCAGGCCGTCGGGTTCGATGACGCCTGCGTGACCGCCGCCTGGAAAAAGTTTTGCGACAGCGGAAAATACAAATCCGTCCTCACCAGCCTTGGCCGTATGCGCGAACACTACGGGCTGACCGACCAAAAAGAGTTTTTCGCCGAAATGACCGAGAGCTATTTCGGCTCGAACGATTTCTTCCCCTTCGTTTCCGGCGAGTTGAAGCAGGCCGAGCCGGAGATTTTCGCGCTGCTGTCCGAAATTTGGGGGCCGCTCCCTGGTTTCGCACCGCCAAAACCCAAGGACAAGCCATGAAGCGCATTCTCATTTTCATAATCGCCCTTGCCGCGACGAATTACGGCCACGCGGCGGAAGTTGCCGTGCCCCAGCCGGTGCAGGGCGCGCTGCGCAGCTATTGCATTGGCTGCCACAGCGAAAAGAAAAGCAAGGGCGAGGTGCGCCTCGATAACTTTGCCGGTTTGGATGGCAAATCGCGGCTCGACTTGCTGAACCGGCTGCAAGAGCAATTGCACTTCAACGCGATGCCGCCAGAGGATGCGAAGCAGCCGTCCGTCGCCGAAAAAAAGCTGCTCACCGATTGGGTGCGCGGCGAACTCACAAAGTCGAACGCGCCGTTGATTGAGGACAAGCTGCGCTATCCCGACTACGGCAATGCGGTTGACCACGACCGGCTGTTTAGCGGCGAAATCAAAGAAAAACCCTACGGCCCGGCGCGGCGTTGGCTGGTCAGTCCGCAGATTTTCAACGAACGCGTTTTGGACGCGCTTGTAGCGGATGATAGAGTCCGCGAGCAGTGGAAAAACGGTTTCTACGGCGTGACCAATCCGTTTGTTTTGCCCGACCGCGCGGGGATTCGCGATTACGCCATCAACGCGCTCGACGGTGGGCATTTGCTGGTGATGCTGACCAATGCGCAGTGGATTTCGCACAAGCAAATTCGCGCCGCCCGCGTCAAAAATGGCGATCTCAAAGCCGATTCCTTGGAGAATCCCAAAGACAAATGGTATCCGGCCACCACGCCGCCCGCGTTTGAAGCGGTGATTCTGGGCAAGACCAAACCCGGCGACAAAGCGCTCGGCGCCGCCATCCAAACGCAGTTCGCCCTGGTGCTGCAACGCCCGGCCAGCGAAGCCGAAATGGCCAAGTATCTGGGGCTAACGCGCGCGGCGATTGATTTGGCGGGCAACACCGAAGGCTTGCGCCAGATGCTGGTGGCGGTGTTGCTGGAATCGGAGTTCTTGTATCGCCTCGAAATGGGCGAAGGCGCGCCCGACGAACGGGGCCGCCGCAAACTTTCGCCGCGCGAGGCCAGCTATGCCCTGAGTTATGCCCTGGGCGACCGCAACCCCGACCCGACTCTGGCCAAAGCCGCCGCTGAAGGGCACCTCAATTCCAACGAAGATTACCGGCGCGAAGTGCTGCGACTGCTTGCCGATCATAACTATTACCGGGGCCAAATCGACCCGGCGATCAACGATTCCACCGTGACTTCGCACCCGAAGATCATTCGCTTTTTCCGCGAGTTTTTCGGCTATCCTAACGCGCTGAAGGTGTTCAAGGACAAAAACCGCAGCGGCGGCTACTACGATAATCCGGGGCGCGGCAGCAGCGCCACGCCCGGCAGGCTGATTCGCGAAGCCGACAAAATGGTGGAGCATTTCGTCAAGCAGGATAAGCAGGTGTTCGCAGAGCTGCTGACATCCGACCGCTTTTTCGTGTATCACAACATCGACAACGAAAAAGGCCAGAAGATTATCGCCGGTTGGAAAGAGGTCTACGAGACTTTAAAGGACACGGAATGGCGCACCAATCCCGAAAAGGTCTTCGCTGAGCATCAAGAACTGTGCAAGAAAAACAATATCGACCTTGTGAAAAACACTCATGCCAACGATCTACAACGCGTGATGACCTATTTCTCCTTCACGTTTGGCAAAGGCAACACGCCCTTCACCACGTTTCCGTGGTCACACGGTTTTAACTACTGGCATTCGGACAGCTATAGCATTGGGGGAACACCGGGTTCGCCTTTTCGCGGCAGTGAGAACTATGACGAAAGCCACAATTTGAATTATCCGGTGGTGCAGCCCTTCAAATTGGCCAATCACATGGGGCTGCTCACGCATCCGGCGTGGCTGATCGCGCACTCGTCCAATTTTCATACCGATCCGATTCGGCGCGGGCGTTGGATTCGCGAAAAACTGCTGGCCGGGCGCGTGCCCGATGTGCCGATTACGGTGGACGCCAAAGTGCCCGAAGACCCGCACATGACGCTCCGCGAACGCGTGGAAAGCGTGACTACCAAACCGTCCTGCGTGAACTGCCACTCGCAGATGAACCCGCTGGGTTATTCCCTGGAAAAGTTCGACGACTTCGGACGCTTTCGCAGCGACGAGCCATTGGAAAGCCCGGAAAACCTCATCGCCAAGGCCAAGGGCAAATACGACGCGGACACTTATAAAACCAAGCCGGTCGACACCTCCGGCTTTTTGACCGGCACGGGTGACGCGAAATTAGATGGCCCGGTGCGCGATGCCTTCGACTTGATTGAGCGGCTCGGCAAATCCGACCGCGTGCGCCAGTCCATCATCCGCCACGCGTTTCGTTTTTATATGGGCCGCAACGAGACTTTGGCCGATTCGCCAACGCTCATCGCCGCTGACAAAGCCTATCGCGAGAGCGACGGCAGCTTCAACGCTGTCATCGTCTCGCTGCTGAGTTCCGATTCGTTTATGTTCCGCAAATGAAAGGTAACCACCACATGGCAACAAGAAGAGATTTTTTGAAAACATCGGCTCTGAGCGCGAGCGCGCTTATGCTGCCGCCCTCGGTGCGGAGCGCCTTGGCCGCGCCTGCCGCTGTCGAGTCCGCTGCTTCGGCCACCGGCAAGCCGCCGATGCGCTTCATTTTTATGCACAAAGGCAACGGCCTTTTTCCCAGCGTAATGGTGCCGCCCACGCTGAACGCCCAAGAAAAGGCCAAAGAAGACAAAAAAGAAGCCTTCGAGGTTGACCTCGACAAGCATGATTTGCCGCAATGGATGAGCGCGCTCAGCGACCACAAAAAGCACCTGACGATTTTGCAAGGCTTATCGGGCCGGATGTGCACCAACGGACATCACTCGTGGCAGTCGTGTTTGGGCGTTTACGCGGCCAACGAACGCCTGAGTTCCATCAAATGGGCCACGGTCGATTTTGAGCTGGCCCGGCTGTTTCCCTCGCCGTTAGAGCACATCGAACTGGCCTGTTTTCCGATTGACGGCGGCAACGCGCGCGGCAACATCAACGGCATCGAAAAAGGCTTTTCGGCGCGCGGGCCGCAGCAGCCCAACTACGCTTTCGGCTCGCCCAAAGTCGCCCTCGATGAACTGTTCAAATCGGTGGCCAGCGACCAAGCCGCGCGCACGCGCTACGAATTAGAGCGCAAAATGCTGGAATTCGTGGCCGCCAACCAAGCCGGGCTAAGCCCCGAAATGGCCGGTTTGGAGCGGGCGAAAATCCAAAACTATGCCGAAGCCATCGAAGACATTCGCAAGCGCAACGGCAAATTGGAAGCGATGGGCGATGTTATCAGCCGCAACGTGCCCAAGCTCGACAAAAAATATCTGACCGACGAAGTTTCCACCATCGACCGCCAGCTTGGTCACGTTGAAATTTTGCTTTCGGCGCTGATTTCCGGCATGACCAACGTCGTCACGTTCACGGTGGACGAACTGGGCACGCTTTACACGGGCGTTCCCGAACTGGAAACCGAAAAAATCAATCTGCACGACGTGGGACACGGCAAAGCGGTCGGCAAGTTAGACGCCTTGGAAGTGCGCCGCAACATCCGCAATTGTCACGTGCATCTCATCGACCTCATCGTGCGGCGCCTGAAAAGCGTCCCGGAGGGCAACGGCACGATGTTCGATAACACAATGCTCTTTTATTTTCCCGACAACGGCGAAACGCACCACAGCATCGGCATCGAGTGGCCGTATCTGGTTTTGGCGGGCGAAAACGCCAAGCTTAACATCGCTGGTCGCTATATTCGCCTGCCATTTTGGGGCACCGAGGGGCACAAAACCATCGGCAACTGGTTCACCACCGTTCTTAACGCCTACGGCAACCCGATTAAACACTTCGGTGACCTCGATTTGGGCCTAACCAAGTTCGTGCCCGACCAAACCGGGCCAATTAGACAACTTTTGGCGTGAACGAAAACAGGAACTATCGCGCCATGATCCGCTCCGCAGCAAAAGCCTTCTTTCCACTCCTGATGCTGGCAGTCACCTTTGCAGCGACAGGTTGCTCCCAATCCGGGCCAGCTTCCATCGCGGAAAGCAGTGCCGCGCGTGCCGACCTCGCCGACCGTGTTCAATTCATCGAACGATACGTCAAATTCAGGCGCCAATACGTGAAGCTGGATTATGCTGTCACCTATCAAAACAACGGCGGCGGTATGGTTCCAGCTCCGTCCGACTGGGATATTCGCCTGCTCGCTGTGGTTCCAAAGGCCGAGGTGAACAGTTGGATTCCCAGCGGCGTTGCAAAGAAGCAGGAACACTCTCCGCATTGGCTGCGCGATTTACCCGGCTCGATTCAACGACAGGGAATCACGGAATGGTATCGGCAATCCGGAACGGAGGTAGGAATTGATCGCTCCCGGTCCGTCATCGCCTACCGAAACACAACGACTCCCGACTCCAAATAAAACTTGCGCAAGACTTCGGCGACTTCGATTTGAGTTTGAGCAAGTTCGTCCCCGACCAAACCGGGCCAATTAGACAATTTTTGGCCTGAGCCGCCGACAGTTTTCACTGAATTAGAGCGCCGAATTCAACGCGACACATCATGAACAGAAGAACTTTTCTCGCCACCACGGCCAGCACTTTGGCCGCCAGCAGCGTATTTCCGCGTTTTGCCATCGGCAAGCCGGGCCGCTCGGCCAACGGCAAATTGAACATCGCCTTCATCGGCTCCGGTGGTTGGATTGCGCGGCAGCCCTACGAGCAAGGATGCAGCGAAGAAAACCTCGTGGCTTTTTGCGATGTTGACCGCGAACACTGCGCGGAAAATATGAAAAACTGGCGCACGAATCAGCCGTTTTTCGAGGACTACCGCGTGATGCTCGACAAGATGCATAAGGAAATCGACGCGGTGGTCGTTTCCACGCCCGATCACTCGCACTTTCCCGCCACACTGGCGGCGATGGAGCGCGGCATCCACGTTTACACGCAAAAGCCGCTGACGCATAACATTTGGCAAGCCAGAACGCTTGTGAAAGCCAAAGACCGCTACAAAGTCGTCACGCAGATGGGCAACCAAGGGCACGCGGGCGACGGCATTCGCAAATCGGTGGAAGCCTATCGGGCCGGGTTGATTGGCGAAGTCAGCGAGGTTTTCGCGCGCAACGACGGGCCGGAGATGGGCGGTGAGCATTTCGCCAATCCCGCCACCATGCCGCCGCCCTCGTCGCCGCTTCCCGAAGGTCTGGCGTGGGATTTGTGGCTCGGCCCTGCCGCCAAGCGCGATTTCTACCGTGATTATCTGCCTTATAAGTGGCGGGCGTTCTACGACTTCGGTTCGGGAATGCTCGGCGACTGGGGCTGCCACACCTTCGATACGCCGGTGTGGACGCTCGACCTCGATCCGCCTAACGTGGTGGAATGTTTAGAGCGCAAGGACTCGCTCAATGGCCTGATTCCGGCGGGCAGTCGCATCAAGTATTCTTTTCTGGCAAACGCCAAGCGCGGCCCTGTGACGCTTTACTGGTTCGACGGTCCGCAGGATTGGACAAAAGTCGGGCGCATCGACAAATTCGGCGCCGATCACGCCGCGCACCTCGGCCAAGCCTGCTGGATGGTGGGCACCAAAGGCCTCATCGGTTGCGGCACGCACGCCGGGCCGCCGGTCATTTTACCGGTGGAACTGCGCAAAGAGTGGCAAGAGAATCCGCCCGCCGCCACCATTCCCCGCGTCGCCGGTGGCTCTTTCCGCGAGTGGCTCAGCGCCATCAAAGAAACCGGCCCGGAGCCGGGATCGAATTTCACTTACTCGGCCAAGCTGACCGAAATCATTCTTCTTGGCGTGCTGGCCCAGCGCTTCAACACCCGCATCGAGTGGGACGCCAAAGTCGGTCGCATTACCAACCACCCAGAGCTAAACGTTTTTATCAAGGAACCCGTAAGAAAAGGCTGGGAATACGGTGAGGAACTATGGCGCGAGGGATGAGCAACGGAACGCGTTCATTGAAAGAGGCAGCGATGTGCGGCTGGTGTCTGAGTTCGCGCAGGACAGAAAACCAGACAGCAAGCATTAAACCAGACAGCAAGCATTTTTGGCCTGCGGTTCGCCAAGTAATGACACGCCAACAAGACACAGCCATGAAACCGGCCACACCCGGAAGTCAACCATCATCCGCAACAGGTTTTCGAATATTCCAAGCACTTCTGCTTAAAGTTCCTAAATTTATGACATGAGTTTCTGGAGTTGAAACCACAAATGACAAACTCTCCTTTTATAGAATCGCACCCGGCTTTTGTTTAGGAACTCTTAAGCTCAACACAGAAACTATGACCAACTCACCGCACGATTTCCAGCCGACAATTGCCGAAGTTCAAGCTCCTGCCGTTCCCATAAAACGCGGTCTCTTGACTGTGGAGCGCATTTTTGGCCCCGAACCAGAATTCAAGAGTGAAAGTTGGGGCCCCGCGCACTGGTTCAAAGATGGTTCGGGTTATACCACGCTGGAAACTTCGGAAACCTTTGCCTGCGTAGAGCTTGCTGGGGACGAGCCGGCCAAAGAGATCAGGGACATCGTCAAGTATGATCCTGAATCCGGGCAGCGTGAAATCATCGTGCCGGCTGCGAGCCTCATTCCTGCGGGGCAGACTCTGCCGCTCAAAATTGAAAATTATGCGTGGAGCGACGATGCGGAAAAATTCCTGATCTTCACCAATGCTCAGCGGGTTTGGCGGGAAAAAACGCGTGGAGATTACTGGCTTTTAAATCGCAAAACGGGAACTTTGAAGCAATTGGGCGGGCAAGCCGCGCCCTCGACGATGATGTTTGCCACCCTTTCCCCACATGGAGGCAGCGTCGCTTATGTCTGCGAGAACAATCTGTTCGTGCAATCCCTGCAAGATTTGCAGATCACCCAACTAACTTTCGATGGCTGCGCCACCATCATCAATGGCACCGCCGACTGGGTCAACGAAGAGGAGTTCCACTTGCGCAACGGCCTGCGCTGGAGTCCCGATTCCCAGTCAATCGCTTACTGGCAGTTCGATACCGCTGGCGTTCGTGAGTTTTCACTTGTCAACAGCACCGACTCGCTTTATCCGCAGATCACTTCCTACGCTTATCCCAAAGTCGGCGAAACCAACTCCGCGTGCCGGGGGGGCGTCGTCCCGGCCACCGGCGGAGCCACCCAATGGTTCAACCCGAACCCAGACCCAAGGAGTCACTACATTCCGCGCATGGAATGGTCGAGCGACTCGCAGCGCATCCTTTTTCAACAGTTGAACCGGCTACAAAATACTAATCAAGTCATCAGCGGCGATCCCCAAACGGGCGAGACGCAAGTCATCTTCACAGACCGCGATGACGCTTGGGTGGAAGTGATGTCGGAGTGGCGGTGGATTGACAAAGGCGCCAGTTTCCTCTGGCTCAGTGAGCGCGATGGGTGGCAGCACCTTTACGCGGTCACGACCGAAGATCAGGCGATTCGGTTGCTGACTCCGGGCAATTTTGACGTGGTCAGCGTGGCGGGTGTGGATGAACAACGAGGCTTGGTTTATTTCATCGCTTCCCCGGACAATCCTACTCAACGCTACCTCTACCGTGCCCGCTTGGATGGAACAGGCGAGGTGGAACGCGTTTCGCCGATTGAGCAACAAGGCACGCATTCCTATCGTTTCTCAAAAGACGGTCTTTGGGCCTTTCACACCTTCTCGTGTTTCGGCCAACCGCCCGTCATCGAACTGGTCAGCCTGCCGGAGCACAAAGTCGTTCGCGTGTTAACGAGCAACGCCGCGTTGCAACAAAAACTGGCCGAACTCACGCCGTGCCCCAACGAGTTTTTTAAGGTGGACATCGGCCAAGATGTGGTGGTTGATGCCTGGTGCATTAAGCCGCCTGACTTCGACCCCGCGCGTTCGTATCCGCTTTTCATTCATGTTTATGGCGAACCTGCCGCCTCGACCGTTGTTGATGCCTGGGGCGGAGACAACTACCTTTGGCACGCGATGTTGGCGCAGCGGGGCTATGTCGTCATGAGCATCGACAATCGCGGCACTCCGGCTCCCTTAGGGCGTGCCTGGCGCAAAAGTGTCTATCGACAAATCGGCAGCATCGCCTCTGCCGATCAAGCGGCAGCGACCCAGGAGATTCTTCGGCAGCGGCCTTATCTCGATGCGGCACGCGTTGGTATTTGGGGATGGAGCGGCGGCGGTTCGATGAGTCTGAATGCCATTTTTCGTTATCCCGATCTCTACCAAACCGCGATGGCCATTGCTTTCGTTGCCAACCAAAGGTTTTACGACACGATTTATCAGGAGCGCTACATGGGGCTGCCTGCCGACAACGAAGACGGATTCACCCACGGGTCGCCAATCACCTTTGCCCACCAACTGAAAGGCAATCTGCTGCTGGTTTATGGCACGGGCGACGATAACTGCCACTACCAAAACTGCGAGGTTTTGGTGAACGAACTCATTAACCATAATAAGCAGTTTTCCCAAATTTCGTATCCGAACTGCGGCCACGGCCTCAACGAAGGCAAAAACACCAAACGTCACCTCTACGAAACGCTTACTCGCTATCTGCAGGCAAACCTATCGGCAACTTCCACTCTGCCGTCATTATCATGAATCATCCTTCCACTGCGTTGCCTGTGGCGGCCAGAATCGCCGCCGGTATCCCCGAAGTTAACAGCAGCCTTTACTGGCGCATCCGCTTCTCGGTCTGCGACCAGGTCGTATTGATTGAACTTCCGGGTCAAACCGGCAGCGAATCGGTGCTGATTCTGCGCGACATCGAAATGGATCGCGCCCGACAATTCGCACGCGTTGACCGCGTCGCCTGCCCGGCGGACTTTACGCCAGAAGGTGGCTTATCGGGTGACCGGGAAACGGCAAACGCCCAAGCCGCTGCCGAATGCCTCCGTCGCGCGGGTGTTACGGTGGCGACGGGAGATCGCACGCTGCCACTCATTTTTGCTGACTTCGCCCGCCAGGCCGGCATCGCCATCGAATGCGATCCCGACCAATGGGTCAACGAACGCCGCCAGAAGTCCGCCGAAGAAATCGAGCACCTGCGCGAGGCCCAGCGCATCACCGAAGGAGCGGTGCAAATGGCCTGTGAGTTAATCGCCTGCGCGGATGTCCGGCGTGACGGCTTGCTCCTGCACGAGGGCCAAGTGCTAACTTCCGAGCGAGTTCGCGCAGCCGTGGATCATTGGCTGTTAGATCGCGATTTCATCAATCCCATGGCGATTATCGCGGGCGGGCCAGCAGCGGCGGATTGTCACTATTTGGGCACGGGCGAACTCCGCACCGGCGAACCTGTCATCGTGGATATTTTTCCGCGCTATCGTAAGACGCGCTACAATGGCGACTGCACCCGCACCGTGGTGCATGGCGAGATTCCGGATGAAGTTCATCGCATGCACGCCGCTGTGCGAGCCGCGAAATTGGCCGCCCAGCAAACCATCGCTGCCGGAGTCACGGGCGAAGCCGTGCATCGCGCAACCGTGCAGGCAATGGAGAGCGCAGGCTACGCTTTCGGCCTGCCCGCCGCGAATGCTCCACTCTCTTATTGCGCCCTCACGCATGGAACAGGTCACGGCATCGGACTCGATGTCCACGAACCTCCATTGTTGGACATCAAAGGCCCCGCGCTGCTTGCGGGCGAAGTCCTCACTGTGGAGCCGGGCCTCTACCGCCGAGACCGTGGCGGAGTCCGCATCGAAGACATGGTCGTGGTGACCAAACACGGATGCGACAACCTCAATGCCTTGAGCGATGGACTCAGCTGGAAATAACCTGCCACGAAAGAATTACGACCCTGCAAATCATTACGAAATGACTCCTTGCATTACTTGCCATTATCATCGAAAGTCGTTTAATAAATAGCCCCATGAAACACGCCTTGTCTCTTTTTGTAGCCCTGTATCTGTTAGCGCCGATGAGTATCTTGCACGCGGCGCAGGTGCCCGAAACGCTGCGTCCGCAGTTGCAAATCATCAACGGCAGCCGCCAGACCATTGACGTTTTTTGGCAGAAATCCGCCACCGAGCGCGTGCCGAACGGCTCCATCGCGCCGGGCGAGGACGCGATTATCAGCACCACGCTCGGCCATCGTTTCGAAGTGGTGGGCCGCGACGATAAGGCGACGGCCACGGTTACCAGCGCGGTGCCGGTGCAGGGTTTTCGTTTTGATCCTCAAGGACGGGACGGCGTGCCTTCGTTTTACACGCAAGCGGTCAGCGCGCATGGTTTCCCCATCGTCGCCTCGGCCAAAGTGAACCCCTACGCGCTCAAAGAAGCGGCGTTTCTGGTCGAGACGATGCTTGCCAACCGCCCGGATGTGCTGACTGCGATGATAAAAAGCGGCGCGCGGATGTGCATTATGGCGCACGACGAATACACCACCGACCTGCCGGAGTTCGCGCGGTTGGCCGCCGCAAAGGTGCCGGGATTTGAAAATGTGTCGCCAAAGGATTATTGGGACGCACGCGCCCGTGGCATGGGCGGCAGCACAACCGACCCGCTTTGCACCGTTGCCGAGGAAAACGTGCTCGGCTATGCGGGCGACCCATATGAAAAGGAATGCATTTTCATTCATGAGTTCGCCCACAGCATCCATCTGCGTGGCATGGTAAATGTCGATTCGACCTTCGACCTGCGGCTGAAGACGGCTTACGACTCGGCCATGAAGGCCGGTCTATGGAAAGGCAAATACGCCTCCGTCAATCACCACGAATACTTTGCCGAGGGCGTGCAATCTTGGTTCGACAACAACCGCGTGAACGATCACGACCATAATCATGTGAACACGCGAGCGTTGTTGTTGGAATACGACCCCGGTTTGGCGGCGCTCTGCCGCGAGGTTTTTGGCGACACGGTCATCAAATACACCAAGCCCGCCACCCGCCTCACCGGCCATATGGCAGGCTACAACCCGGCAACCGCACCTAAGTTCGTGTGGCCAGAGCGGTTGCAACAGGCCAGAGCAGAAATCCGCGCGCAAGCGCAGGCACGTGACAACGCTGCCAATAGTGACAAAAATACGCTACGCCCTTGAAACCCAGCCCCATGAAACATCTCCCCTTATTGATCCTGATGCTGCTCTTGCCGTTTTTCAATGCCCGCGCCTTCGCGGCGCCGCTGCCGGTCAAGGTGTTTATCTTGGCCGGGCAGTCCAACATGGAAGGCCAGGCGGTGGCCGATTTGGCGGGGCGCGATTACAACGACGGCAAAGGCACGCTGGCAATGCTCATGGCCGACCCGGCCAAATCCGCTCTTTTCAAGCACCTGAAAACAGCCGACGGAGCGTGGACGGTGCGCAACGATGTATTTGTGCGCTACCAGCGCGAGAATCGGCCTCTGCTTGCCGGGCCGCTGGGGCTGGGTTTTGCGGCCTACGGCGACCCGCACCACTTCGGGCCGGAGTTGCAATTTGGCCACGTGGTAGGCGATGCGCTGGAAAACCCCGTGCTGCTCGTCAAAACCGCGTGGGGCGGCAAGAGTCTTTATAAGGATTTTCGTCCGCCTTCGTCAGGCGGAGAAACCGGCAAATATTACACGCTGATGGTGACGCAAGTGCGTGCGGCGCTGGCCAACCTCGACCAGGAATTTCCTGCTCTCAAAGGGCGTAGTGCCGAACTGGCCGGGCTGGTGTGGTATCAAGGCTGGAACGATGGCGTTGACCCCACAACCGCCGTGCCGGAATACGAGCAAAACCTCGTTAATCTCATTGGTGATGTGCGTCGCGAGTTTCAAGTGCCCAAATTGCCAGTGGTAATCGGCGAACTCACGGGGCCGTGGGTGCAGGCCTCTGGCGGCTGGGAGACGCTGCGCAAGGCTCAGGCGGCGGCAGCGGCGCGGCCCGCACTGGCAGGTAGCGTGGTTTTTGTGCCGACGCACGACTTCGTGCGCAAACCCGAAGAATCGCCTAACCCCACCCACGGCCATCACGAGTTTGGCAACGCCGAAACCTATTTTCTGGTCGGCGACGCACTGGGCAAAGGCATGATGCAACTGATGTCCGCCAAAACCGCCATGATAAAAGACTATGGCCTCAAAAACTACGTGCGCGTCTCCAAAGACCTGCCACACAGCGAAAACCAGCCTTGGAAACTGGTCTGCACCCTGCCGTATAACTGCCATTTTCAGCCGTGGATCGAGGTGGAAAGCGAAGCAGGCCAGGAGCTGCGCTTCAATTCCAGCAACCCTTTGGTGCTGTATCTCACCAAAACCGAAAGCGCTGTCACGCAGGCAGGCGCGGGCCAATACGAAGCGAAAAACTGGGTGAGCGGCGAAGGTGCGATTTACAGCATCCCCGCCGGGGTGAACGTCAAAGCCGTGCAATACCGCGAAACCGGCTACGATACCGCATTCGCCGGGTCGTTCGTGTGCAACGACCACGACTACAACGTGCTCTGGCAAAAAGCGGCACGCACCGCTTACATCTGTATGCGCGACCATTTTTATGACTGTCCCGACCGCGAACGCGTCGGCTTCTGGGGCGACGGCACGCCGGAACTCAACCAGTGTTTTTATGTGTTCGATAGCAAATCGCACGAGATCTGCCGTCAACTGGTGCGGCGCAAGCTGGAACCGAAATTCTATCCGGGTCAGCACTTGGAGTTTTTGGGCGACTACGGGCTGTGGTTCTATTACTTGCAAACCGGCGATCTCGATTCGATGCGCACCATCTACGAACCGACCAAGACCTTCCTTTTTGAAACCTATAAATTCGGCAACGCGGGCACCTGGTTCGACTGGGGCAAGGAAAACAAAGACACCGCCGTCACCGAAACCTGTTTTTATTACAACTGCCTCGGCACGCTAAAAAAAATCGCGCTCGCTACCGGCCACGAGGCCGATGTCCCGGCCATTGACGCGAAGCGGGAAGCCATCAAAAGCAGCTTCGACGCCAAGTATTGGAAAGGCCAATTCTACAAATCGGAACAAGTCAAAGAACCGGACGACCGCGCCAACGCGATGGCGGTGAACGTCGGTTTGGCCGAGCGCGCGAAGTGGCCTGCCATCTACGAAAATGTGCTGTCTAAAAAGACCTATGCAAGCTGCTTTTTCGACCGCTGGGTTTTCGAAGCGCTATGTCTGATGGGCAAACCCGACAAAGCGCTGCTGCGTATGCACGAACGGTATAAAACGATGATTCCCTGCAAGTTCAGCACGCTCTGGGAACACTACGACCGCTGGTGGGCCTCGCGCATCGACGCTTTCGACGACGCTTCGTCGCTCAACCACGGCTGGAACCCACCGGCGCTGATTCTCTCGCAGAGCATCGCGGGCATCTCGCCCGAAACGCCCGGCTGGAACACGTTTCATGTGCTACCGCAGGAGGCGTTTCTCACTTCGCTCAAAGTCGTGGTGCCTTCGGTCAAAGGCGACGTGATGGTGCAAATTCAAAAAACCACCAGCGCTTATAACCTCGACCTCACTTCACCCACCGAAACCACCGCCATCGTGGGCATCCCCAAAAGCGCGTTTAGCAAGCTAAAAAGCATTAAGGTCAACGGCGTGGCAGTGTGGAACGGCACTTTTCGTGGCGGCGTGGTGGGCGTTGGATGGCACAGCGAAGATGCCGATTTCGTGAAGTTCACCGTGGCGCCCGGCTCATGGCAGTTTCAAGGGCTTGGCAAACTGCCGCTGACCTCGCCCAAAGTTCCGGCGTTGGCACCAGCACTGACGCAGCCCCTCGACAAAAAACTCTGGACGGCCACTGCCAGCGTGCCCGATGGCACATTCGCCTTCAGCGGCGCCAAAATCCCTATCGACGTTGCAGCAGCCAACGCCCTCAACGGCGACCACTGGACAGGCTGGCGCGACATGACCCAAACCCAGCATCCCGGCCAGTGGTTCCAAGTGGATATGCAGCGCCCGCAACGTTTTGCGCGGATCGTCCTCGATAACACCTGGGCGCTGTGGGATTCGCCCGCCGCCTACGCAGTCACGGTTTCGCAAGACGGCACCACTTGGAGCAAACCCATCGTCAGCGGCCACGGCGAATTGGGCATCACCACCATCAACTTCAAACCCCAAGCCGCTCGCTACATTCGCATCACCCAAACCGGCACCAACCCCACTTATCACTGGTCGATATACGAATTCGATGTCTTCGCAGAGTGGTAGCCTCCGAAATCAGCTCATCCAACCAGTAAGAAAACCGCACAACCACTGGTTTTAAACTACAACGGTCCGGGCCGTAAAAGTGACATGTCTTGAGGCGAAAAATGCGAGTTTCGCCTTGATTTACAAGGGTTTTAGCACTTTCTTCGTGGTATTTGATTGCTCCCAAAATCTACATTTTCGGGAGCAATCACGCAAAAAAACACCTACTTTGACAAAAACGGGACTGCCAAAAACGACGTTCCTAAACCCGTTGCGAATGATTTTTTCACCCCGACACGACGTTAATAACGCCAATCACGTCAGCGATTTACTACCGGTTTCCTCAATAAATCGCCAGTTTGAAGATTGTTTGACTGTCAATTTCAGCACTATGTTGATGGAACGCTATTAGGTCAGTCGCGCCTTTGTGGATATTGCAAAGGGTCGGTTTCATCATATGAACCATTAGCTTTCAAAGCCGCTACAGCGAGGCAAAGGGTTGCGAGGACACGCTCGATACGAAGTTTGGCGCCAGAACCAGATCAAACTGGTGCATAGGATTGATGCGCATTACTTAGATTATTTACATTACTTATGTCGTGGTCGGGCTTGGACCAAGCCGTTTTACAAAGAATGGGGACGCACCACTAATTTGCCGCGCACCATATTCATGCCACAATGGAAGGCAAACTCGCCGACCTTGTTTGGCGTGAATTCCACTGGCACGGTTTCGCCCTGCGGCAGCATTTTGGAAACGCCAAAGTCGCCGAAGATGACCTGCTCCGTGCAAGAGTTGCTTTCCTCGCGGCGAAAATTGAGGCGCACAGGACGCCCCACTTCTACTTCGATACGATCCGGCGAGTAGCCGCCTTTAACAACGATAGTCAGTTCCTGCACGGCACCTTGGGCAGAAGCTTTGACCACTTCGCGGGTGCCAAAGAAAAACCACAACGTTAAGGCCATCAGCGCCAATCCGCCCACGACCACAAAGATTTCTGCATTATCCATTACGAGCTCCTTTCGACTCGAAAACCGCGCAATCGCAACGCATTTGTCAGCACGCTGACGCTGGATAGCGCCATCGCCAGCGAGGCTAAAATTGGGCTGAGAAGCCAGCCGTTAGTAAAATAATAAAGCACTCCTGCCGCGATGGGAATGCCCAGCACGTTGTAGATGAAAGCAAAAAACAGATTTTGTTTGATGTTGGCAACCGTCGCTTTCGAGAGAGCGATGCTCGAAGCCACACCGTGCAAATCGCCTTTAACGAGCGTAATGTCGGCGGCTTCCATCGCCACGTCAGTGCCGCTACCCATCGCAATGCCGACATCGGCTTGCGCCAAAGCGGGCGCGTCGTTGATACCGTCTCCCACCATCGCCACAATTTTCCCTTCGACTTGCAGCTTTTTGATTTCGCTTGCTTTGCCGTTCGGCATCACCTCAGCCAACACACGCTCAATGCCGACTTGCTTGGCGATAGCTTCCGCCGTGCGCCAGTTGTCGCCAGTCAACATGACGACTTCAAGTCCCAACTCATGCAAGCGTTCTACAGCGGTGAGGGAATTTTCTTTTACCGCATCCGCAACGGCGATGATGCCGACAAATTTTCCATCAAGCGCTACAAACATCGGCGTTTTTCCTGCTTCAGCTAAACGCGATGCCGCGCTTTCGTCAGGTGCTAATCCGCGATCATGGAGCAATTTCGCGTTACCGATTAACATCTGATGTCCTTCGACTTCGACTTCAATGCCCTGCCCGGCTATAGCGCGAAAATGCTTGGACTTCGCCAACTCTATATTGCGCGCGGCAGCCGATTTCACGATGGCTTCGCCCAAAGGATGCTCGCTGCCGCGCTCCGCACTGGCTACCAGACGCAACAACTCGTTTTCCTCCATGCCTTGCGACAGAAGGTCCGTAACCTCTGGTTCACCGCGCGTGATAGTGCCGGTTTTGTCCAGCACAATTGTCGTCAATTTGTGCGCGGTTTCCAATGCCTCGCCGCCTTTGATGAGGATACCGTTTTGCGCTCCACGCCCCGTGCCCACCATAATCGCTGTCGGCGTAGCCAAGCCCAGCGCACACGGACAGGCGATGACTAAAACGGAAACGCTGGTCAAAAGCGCCATTTGCAGGCGCGATTCGACGGGCGCCACGACGAACCAAATCATGAACGTCGCAATGGCAATGCAGATCACCACCGGCACAAAGTAACCGGAAATTGTATCGGCCAGTTTTTGCAGCGGCGCCTTGCTGCCCTGCGCTTCCTGCACCATGCGCACAATGCCTTGTAGCACCGTATCTTGGCCGACTTTGGTCGCACGCATTTTGAAAGCGCCAGTTTTGTTCAGCGTGGCGCCGATCACGGCATCGCCCTCTTTCTTTTCAACCGGCAACGACTCGCCAGTCAGCATAGACTCATCCACGCTTGATGCGCCTTCGATGACTTTGCCGTCAACGGGCACTTTTTCGCCGGGACGCACTAAAATAATATCGCCGGGCCGCACTTCTTCAATGGGAATATCTTGTTCAATACCATCACGTTCAAGGCGCGCCGTTTTCGCTTGTAAACCCATTAAGGCACGAATGGCGCCACTGGTTTGGCGGCGCGCGCGCGCTTCGAGTAAGCGGCCCATCAAAATCAACGTGACGACAATCGCGGCCACTTCGTAATAGACGCCGGGCAGCATCGCTGCGTGCTGGGCGCCATGCACCATGAAAAGCGAAGGCACAACGGTGGCTGTCACGCTATACAAATAGGCTGCCAAGGTGCCGATAGCAATCAGCGTGTTCATGTCAGCGGCGCGGTGTCGAGCCGCTGCCCAAGCGCCCGTGAAAAACTCTCGCCCGGCCCAAAAAAGCACTGGTGTGGTCAAGGCCAATTCCAGCCACGGGCGCCATGCCGCATTCATCAAACCATTCAGTTCTGAGACGAAATGCCCGCCCATTGAGATGATCGCGAGAGGCAAAGTCAAAACTGCCGCGAAGAGAAATTTCTGTTTCTGGCCGCGATATTCAGCTTCGCGCGCCTGCATTTCAGCGTCTTGCGTGCTTGCGCCACCACCGTGATTATGAACAGGGTTTTCAGCCGGCAAAATTGCGTCGTAACCGGCCTTTTGCACGGCCTCGCGCAGCTTGTGCGGATTGGTGACTTTGGGGTCGTAATGCACCGTCGCACGCGTGGTGGCGAAGTTGACGTTGCAGTTTTCAACGCCTTCGGCCTTACCGAGCGCTTTCTCAATACGGTTGGCACACGCCGCACAATGCATTCCCAAAAGCGGCAAGTCGGCACGAATGGAATCGGTGCCTGCCGCTCCTTTATGATGCGCTCCGTTCTCATCATGTTGCTGTTCGATGGACGCTGCACTCTGAATAACAGTGAGGGGAATAATCTTTTTCATGGTGTTTTCTTCTCTCATAGCAATATACCCCCATTGGGTATGATTAGAAAGACAATCTCTGCTTTTATCGGTTGCCTTGAAATTCGCAAGTAATTGCAGAAAAACACAACACGCCGCTACATCGGTGATGTAGCGGCGTGTTGAACGAGGCAAAAGACCGGACTACGCGAGGAAGCGTTTTAACGCGGTTCGCACTTCGGCCAAGAGTTCCTCTTGACTAAGCGGTTTGGCGCACTCATGCTCACTGCCGGTGCCGTGTCCCATGACGCAGCATTCCAGATGGTTGCTCAGCAGTTCCACACCCAACGCGTCCAGAGCTGAGCGCACGGCGGAGATTTGGTTGAGAACGTCCACGCAATAGCGGTCATCATCGATCATTTTACTGATGCCGTTGACTTGGCCAGTGATACGGTTGATGCGCGATTTAACTTTTTTGGTTTGGTCTGCGTTCATGAGAATTCAGCAGTAAGACTATCCAATTTTCGACACGTTGCCAAAGACCTCGCGCCTACTTCACGACGAGAGTGCCTTTATACATATTCATGCCGCAAGCGAAGGACAGCGCACCCGATTTCTTAGGCGTGAAAGTCAAGGTTGCCTTCTCGCCAACCTTGAGCGATTTACTCCACTTGAGGGCAGGCATCGCGACGGTGTTGCCGCAGCCAGCGTCCTTGGTCAGATGAAACGTCAGGGCGACAGGTTTGCCCGCTTTCACTATCGCTGCGCCGGACTTGTAGCCATCGGGTAACATGATCATCACTTTTTGCGGCGCTGTTTTCGGCGCATTTTTAGATGGTGCCATTTTGGTGGGCGCTGCATGCGCCGCACCGATCATGGTGGCGCTCATGGCGAGCGCGGTCATCGTTTTGGTTGAGGTCTTGGTTTTCATGGTGTCTCCTGAAGGATTGGGTTTTACGGCAAAAACAAACGGCACGGTGAGAATTTGGCCACCGTGTTGGAACTGCGCCCAGACTTTGTAAAGTCCGGCGCTGGGGAGTTGCAATTTCCCGGTGAATTTCGGGCCGCTGGCCGTCGCCATTTCCGGTGTGATTACCAGCCCGTCGCTTCCACCTGAACCGGGGCCGACCATATGAGTGTGAACCACCTGACGGCCATCCTGATGAATCGCCATTAAGTGGCCCATCGCGCCGAGATACGGTTCCATATCCGTCACTGCTTGCCCGTCCTTGGTGATGGTATAAGTCAATAGCGAGGGTCGCCCGGCTTGGAGGCCGGGTGCGACGTTAAGGGCAATAGTAAAACCATTTACCATCTTGGAAAGTTGCTTGTCCGGCACAAGGCGCGGCGAGTTTCGGGGTTTGCCACCACCAATTTTAATCTCGCTGCGCAACATCTGATTCAGGCCGTCAGCGGGCGTAAAATCGGCAAACAGCCAGTAGCGCCCAGCGCGCGGCGCCGTCCAGTTGAGACGGAAACGACCATCGGGATTAAGCTGGGGATGTTCATGCGAAAACCAAGAGAGGTCGTCGCTGACCATGATGAGGTGCATCAGTTTTTCGTGAACAAGCTGAAACTTCGTCACGACTTTCGGCGATCCCGCTTCGCGCACGGCAAAGGTCAGTGGCACGCTCTGGCCAGCGACGGCTTTGCCGTCCCAGTGCAACCCAATACTGTAAGTTTTAGGCTTGCCGAAGGCTAATTCCTCATACAGCTTCGCGTAAGGAGCCGGGTTTTGGGCAAACGCAGCGGCTTCCTTCTTGGAACAAAAGTAGTAAGTCTGGCCGCTGTAGGCCACCTGAGCCGCTGCCGTCGCCGGGTCAACGGTCATGCGGCACACAGGGTCTTTTACCGCTCCTTTGGCGATGACTGGCCCGACTTTGGTTAGCACACCCGCTGGATAAAGCGCGGCGATTTGGTCGAGCAGAACGTGTATTTTACGCTGATTCGCCACCGTGCCATGCAGATCGTTGTGGTCGCCGGATTCATCGAGTTCGTTGGCCAATGTGTCGATCTGCTTGATGATGCCCGACAGCTTTGCCTGTGCATCGGGCGCAAGAGCCTTGCTGTCGGAGCGCAGTTCGCGCACGCTGTCGCGCAGGTTGAAAGCCGCTTCATGCACGCCGGCCAACTTGCGGGTGGCGACCAAATGATCGAGGTCGCGTGCTCCCTCGCGCACGTCGTTCCAAGTCGCGATGCTGTTCTTGAAGGTCGCCAGCACATCCGCTGGTGGCGCAGAAGCATGATGTTCGTTGTGGGATGCGCTCTCTTGGGCAAAACCCGGTAGAACGCCGAAAGCGGCGAAGCCGACAAGGGTGGCGAAAACGCCGCCGATTAAAAGTGCGCTTTTGCGCATCATGGATTTCATAATTTTATGTCTGCTCTCTGGCATAATGCCGACTATGCCTTAAAACTGGGTGGAATAGCCCGCGATGAGCTTGAAGCTCTCGCGGTTCGCACCGCCTGAAACATCACTGGTCACGCCCACATCAAAGACCGAACGCACCGTAACTTGCTGGCGCAAGCCGATGCCGATTGTCGTCAGGCCATTTTGCCCGCTGAGTGGATTAGCATGATAGCCGACTTGCGCCACAAAGGTGCGGTCGAAACGAGAGGGCAAGCCCAACGGATGGCTGTAACCGAGAATTACGCCGGGTTGCGTCTTGCGCTCGCCAGCCCCCGCACTGTTATTGAGGAACAGGTCAAGGTTCAGATGCACCCGGTCGAAGCGCCCGACCTGCTTGGAAGCGATGCCACGCAAGCGGACATCTACGCCCTGCGAGTCGCGGCCTGTGGGCAGGAATGCATCGGCCCGCACCGCTAAGGCCGGGGTATTTCCGTATTCGCGGTTGAAGTTGTGAAAAAAGCCAAGGGCCACGGCGCCAAAGTCGCTGCGTCGTTTGGCCCCAAGGGGTGCCCCGCTGCTATCAGCGACGTATTTCGGGTCAAAGCCGAGTGAGACGTGTGAGTTCTTGGCTAAGCCATAAAGCAACTCTGCCGCGCCTTCGACACCGGTTTTTCCATCTTTTGGTTTGACGATAGCGCCGCCGACCTCGAACGCCTTTTCGCGGTAAGCCACCGAAGCGGCATCGTCGAAATCGAGTGGACGCCCGGCGTCGAGGTTATTGTGGTCAACCGCAAAGGCAGGCGTTGCAAGTAACACCGCCAATGCGGGAATCAATGATTTTTTCATTGGTGTGCCTCCTTCGCCTCGTGCTCCATCGCATAAGGGTTTTCGACGGGGCCGTGCGGCTTCACATAGGTGGCAGGTGTCCCAGCGCCTTCTTTGTTGGCCCAATCCTTAAAGGTCAGCGGTTTGGCGTCTTTGTATTTGGGGTTCGCTCTCACGAAGTCGTCGAAAGCGGCGTGACCTGAAAAGGCGCGCGACCACTGATTGCACTTGGCATGACTGCCCGGTTCTTCGAGAAACAAAACGCCCGGCGTGTCCGTAGTGAGATTACCTTCCTCATCGGAAATCACGACCAGCGTTTTCTCCGGCGTTTCCAGCGGTATTCGCAGAATGGCCTGACCTTTGGTTTCGCTGGCCATGTCGCGGGCACACAGCGCGCAACGTTGGCGCATCGTCCAACCTTCGGCGCTTACCGTCGAAGAGCGCCACTCGTCCTTGCCAGTGGGTAGCGGCATCGAGCAGTGATGGCAGTCGCTCATGCTCATCCACCCCATGCCCGGCATATACATCAGCTCGGTTGTCGCGCCTTTCATCATGCCCATGCCCGGCATCCCTTCCAAGAAGCGATGATCGTGCATACTGCCCTGCATTTGATCTGTGCCGTCGCCAGCTTTTTCGTTGCGGTGCGCGTCCGCCGACACTATCCAAATGGCGCGCTTGATTTGCTCGGCTTTCTGCGAATCGCTTATCCAATCGCTGGCGAGGATGTCGTTCACCATGTCGTGCAGCATATGCAGGTTGTCGAAGGCATTAGCGATGTCGGGATACTTCGCGGCGAATTTGGGACTGGTTTCCGCAAACATCGGCATGAAAACGCGATTCGTGCGGTAAAGCTCCGTCTTGTGATAGCGTTGGCCAACCACCTCATAAGAGCGTTTTTGCTGTTCCAACGTCAAGCCGTCCAGCATGTCATACATTCCGCCTTGCAGCCAGTGGTAACCCCAGAAAAGGCCGTTCACCTTCGGGTATTTGTGGCGAAAGGCCATGGAATAAGGCTGAGAATCGAGCCAGCCCATGTTCATCGGCAATGGCGTGATGGCGTAGGGCACCTGCGTGAAATAGAAATCCCACAGCGCCCTGATCTCACGGTCTTTTTGCGCCGGTGTCATCTTCGGCGAAGCCAATACGTCCACGGTCTGTGCGTGCAGGACGTGTGTCCAGTCGAAGACTTGCTCCAACACGCCGTATTTGCGCCCAAATGTCGGCGAAAGATTGGCTTCATCCGGCATGAACTTGGGCGGATTGTTCAGCACGCGATTGATATGGTCAAACGTGGCACTATCGAGCGTGGCCGCCTTACCGGTCACCAAATCTTCGTAAGCCATTGCGTGCCCAACCGCCACGGCGTTCAAATCGAGCGCCAGCGGTTTGAGGTTGTAAACCGCGAAGTTGTAAGGCCCGCGCTTGTAAAAGATGTGGTTTTGTTTGGTGTTGTCCAGCCACGATGGCAGATTCTTCGGTAACGACGGTAAAGCCGTGATCGAAGCAGGCATTTGCGCGTGGGTAACGCTCGCTGCCGCCAAGATCGCCAACGTAGTCATCCAAATTTTGCGTTGCATTCTGCTCCTCTGGGGGCGCTTAACAGCGCCCCATTGCCGCGTTTATTTGGCTTTCTCGTTGGTTTTGTCCACAATTTCGAGCATCTGCGCCAACGTCAGCGGCTTGGTATCCGGTAGTTGCTCTTTATTGTTGGCAATATACACCTGCGCTGCCTCTATGGTCGTGAAAGCCCGGTAAGTTACGTTGCAGATTTTGTGATTGGCTTTCTGCGCGACGAAGGCGACGTTTTCCTCCGAAGCCGTCCACTTGCCGTCAGTGCGTTTTAGAGTGACCGGTTCGCCCTTCTTTTCTGAGGGCGCAAGGATGCTCAGATCGCCCTTGTATTCGGTCTTGGCTTCCGAAAGTGCACAATACACGCACTTGTATTCGATGCGCTTTTTGCCCAATTTCAGGGTCACTTCGTTGTCTTGCGTGGCGGTGTCCTGTGTGAGGGTTTGTGCGCAGAAAGGGCATGGCGCTTCGTGCGCCGGTGCCGGACGGACAAAAGTAATGCCGCCAAGGGCCAGCGTAGCGCCCAGAATTATTGCCGCACGGCGGCGAGTCATTGGAATGGATTGCATGATGTCTCCTGAATCGAGTCGGTTGAAGGTTTTTGTCGAGAGCGACGAGAAATATCGCTTAATGTTGCCGTGCACAGCAAGGCGAGTCACTTCCTTTAGCGCAGGCGCGCTTGGGTGATATGGGCAGGAGCTAAACGGGGATTTTAAGGCGCAACACGAACCTTCGCGAGGCGAGATACGACATTTATAGCCACCAATTCAGCTCTTTGCTAAATTGCAGGCGGGGCACGGCTGGGGAGTGAAATGAAACAAGGTTTCGGAGGGCGTTGAATGTCGCTGCCAACGCAGAAGTGATTGGCTGGCGGCAAGACTGCCAGTGCAAAGGGAAACGTGGGCGTTGCCAGAGCAAGCAAAGAAAAGGCGCTTGTGTTCTGTGCTTCGGACGCAAACGGCAAGGTTTCTGGGCCGTGGCATTCACAGCGTTGGTCGATATTGCACTGTGCGGCAGGGTAAGCGTGGTGCTGGTTCGCATTCGCCACCACAGCCGATTGCGCCATTCCGCCTTGCGCCGCGCCGCCAGAACGTGCAGTCGCATCACTTTCATTGTGGCACGATTCAACATGAGCTTGCTGTCCATTGGGCGCGCAGCAACAAGCGAAAGCCATCGTCGGGGTTATGACGACCCCGAAAACGGCCAACAATGCCAAAACAACCCAAAATTTGCTCTTGCGGAGAACGTTCATTATTTTTGAGGGCAATTATACCCTATGGCGGTATCTACGACTGCCTCATGCGAGGGTTCCCGTGATCTGCCAAGGCAACGACAACCAGACTCTCCCTCTACTTCGCCAATTCAATAGAAGCCGGGCTGCATGCCCTGTAACGGGACTTTTCCCGTAACGCTTTGTGGAGAGATTTGGCCACGATGATAAAGCCATAAAGCAGCCCATTTTCCGTCGATCAGGCCGTAAGCGAAAGCGGTGGCGGCGTTGGTGCCAGCAGTTTTGAGCGTGCCATGCGCGAATTTGACGCCGGGAAACGCGAAAATTTAGTCGTTTAAAGGCAACATTTATTTCACGACCAGAGGCACTGCGCTTTATGCCATCGCTTTGGCTTGGTTCGGCGCCGATGTCATTGCTTTTGCCCATTGAAGATGAGCAGAAACAATGACATCGCTGAAACTCGTCGCCTTGTTTACAAAATCTATTTCAGGGGTATAATGAAGCGTCGTTGCAATTTTAGGTCTCGAAAGGTTATGGGATTATGAACATGAAACGCCGCAACACAACACGCAAGCCACAAACCGGCTTCACCTTGATCGAGCTGCTTGTCGTCATAGCGATAATAGCGCTCCTCGCCGCCATTTTATTTCCCGTTTTCGCTCGCGCCCGCGAAAACGCCCGCAAATCGTCCTGCATGAACAACATGAAGCAAATCGGCGTAGGCTTGATGGCGTATGTGCAGGACTTCGACGAAAAGTATGTGTTTCAAAATGGTGATGGCCTGACTGTGGGGGGCGCCGCAGGCGCTCCCATGGGAGCAGTAGCCGGTTTGACCTTTGCGGATTTCCTCCATCCTTACATCAAAAACGAACAGGTTTGGAAATGCCCGTCATGCCCCAGACTGGGAGACCCCAACCCACGAATCAGTTATCACATGAATGGCTGCATGAACGGCACATCACTGGCTAATGTGGCGGCAGTCTCAAAAACCAGTATGTTTCGTGATCCGGGAAGTTCGACCACTTACAACCGCTGCTTTCTGCGCGTTGTTCCGGTTGATTATGGTGCCAACGATTGCGACGGTAGCGCGGCGGGAACGACAAATATCACCAACGAGCGCAATGGCGTCAATGCGCAGGCAGGCCCGCACTTTGAAGGCTACAATGTGGTTTTTGCCGACGGCCATGTCAAGTGGATGGCGCGCAGTGATTTTCTGCTGACAGGCACGGGAGCGAAAATTATTTACAGTCCGAATGGTTTGAAATAATTCGCGCAGCAGCAAAGTGAAAAGCGGACGACCTTTATGGTTGTCCGCTTTTTTATTGATAACGCAAAGCCTCAATCGGGTCTAATTGTGAGGCTTGATAAGCCGGATAAATGCCGAAGAAAACGCCGATAACAGTTGAAGACAGAAACGAAGCCACTATCCAAAACAGTGAAACCACCGAAGACCAGCCCAAATAAGACGCGATCAAACTTGAGAGGCCCAAACCGGCCACAATGCCAATAATGCCGCCTAAAAGCGTGACTGTCACCGATTCAACCAGAAATTGAAACAAAATATCGCGGTTGCGCGCTCCCACAGCCTTGCGAATGCCGATTTCGCGCGTGCGCTCCGTCACCGAAACAATCATGATATTCATGATGCCGATGCCGCCGACAATGAGCGAAATCGAAGCGATACCAGCTAAAGCCATTGTCAAAACTGTGCCGATTGTATCCACAGAGCGCAGCAGTTCCGCTTGACTCAGAATTGTAAAATCCGCTTCGGCGCCTTCTTTCAAGCGATGCATTTTGCGCAATGTTTTTTCGAGTTCCTGCTTGGCCTGTTCGTTTTTGGTGACTTCGCCCACTTGCGCGTTCAGTTGCGTGACGTAATCCACGCCAAAAACCACTTTCATGCCCGCCGTGACGGGAATATAAACCTGATCGTCCGGGTTGCCAAACATCGCCGAGCCTTTGAGCGCCATGATGCCGACGATTTTAAACGCCACACCTTTTATGCGCACCATTTGGCCCAGCGGCGCCGCGCTGCCAAAAAGATTTGTCGCCGTTGTTCTTCCCATCACGCACACTTTTTTCATCGAACTAACATCGCGCGCCGTGATAAAGCGCCCGCTTTCGATGCGGAAGTTTTGAATGATAAGATAATCCGGCTCGGTGCAAATAATATCCGTCGTGGAGTTTTTGTTACCGAATTTCACCTGCGCCGGGCGTTGCAGCGTGGCAGAAATGGCCACAATCGCAGGGCATTCTTTGCGAATCGCCGCCGCATCTTTGGGCTTGAGCGTGGGCTTGGTGCCAATAGCAATGCCGCCGCGCTTTTGCTGGCCGGGAAAAACAATAATCGAATTGCTGCCCAGCGCCTGCACTTGCCCCAGTATCTGTTGCCGCACACCGTTGCCAACAGCCGTGCAAAGAATTACAGAAAGCACACCAATCGTGATGCCCAAAACGGTCAAGGCCGAACGTAATTTATTCGTCGTCAGGCTTTGCAAAGCAACCCATATATTCGACCAGATATTCATCGCAATTCCGTCATGTATCTATCCTCTTTGACCGGCTCAAGCAAACAAACGCCGCTGCGCCTTTGAACGCAACGGGATTAACCCTATGTTCTTTTAATTTGTCGTTTTTTCTTTTTTGCACGACGAGAAGAAGCCTTTTTCGGCGTTTGATTGGCTTTCTCGTCCTTTTCAAATTCCAAGATTTTTTTCTTGTAGAGGTTTTGACGAAGGTATTGATAACTGGCAGGATAATAAAAGCGAAGCCGTTCCGATGCAGGGCCAAACTCCCACAGGTCATTGCCGCTACGCATATCTGCTATCAAGGATGTTTTATGGACATCAGTAGTGAGACCACTCCAATCAGTTTTTACGAATTGCGCCAAAACAGGAGATTCTATTGGCGAATTAACGACTAAACCAAGTGTGGGTTGATAACGCAGAACGGCTAAATTCCGGTTGACGATTTGGCCTATTAAAACATAGCAAACGTCGCCTACTTTAATTGTGTAATCACCATCAAAATTGCGTTCGAGAGGTTTCTTTTTTGGAGGCATTGTGCGCCTGTTTCGATTTCGCGGGTCATATTCATCACTAAAGTAGCGAAACATAAATTCGTGCCCCGCAGCAAGTTTCGTAAGCCGTTTATCATTGAGATGTTGAATAAGATAAGGCAGCACCGTAATACCACGTCGAACTAATTCGCGCATTTGAGGTAAGGTCTGTGGGGCATACGAGCCTAAAATACCGCCGCCAAATCGTGGCTCTTCATCTGTTGCCATGAAACCACTCGCCCAAGCCGTGCCGTGAATTCCAACGGTTTGTGTCTTGAGTGCAGTCAATCCATCAATCAATTTTTCGACGGGCACAGTAGAGTAATTGGTTGCCTTTGGTTTATTAGCGGCAAAAGCACTGGGCATGGCCATCAGAAGAACCACTATGAACCACCAGCGATTTTTCAGGGCCAGACAAGATGCTTTTAACATACAGTTACCTCTGCTCACATTTTACAACAGTTGCTGATTATTTTATTTCCTCGCTTCGGCTTGCAGCTTCGCGGCCTGATTAGGGTCGCCGATGTGCAGAGTATCGTAGGCTTGCTGCGAAGTTTTGAAAGCGCCGATGCCTTCGTGACCATGCCAATCGCCTTGATGATGAATCGGATTGGGCAAGCCGGTTTCACTTTCGCGCTTGGCAATCCAATTTTCCATGCGCAATTTTAAATCGGCGACGATTTCGGGGCGCTTTTCGGCCAAGTTTTCGTTTTCCTGCGGGTCGTTTTGCAAATCATACAGTTCAAATTCCGGTTTGAAGTGAAAATCCGGCTCCAGCGCGATAATCAATTTCCATTCGGGCGTGCGCCAGCCGTGCTTGCGCATCCAGGTGCATTCGGTGAAATAAAATTCATCGGCGTGCGCGGTTTGCTCGTCCTGCGCTAAGGGCAAAAGGCTGTGACCATTAAACGAATCGGGCACTTCAATTTCGGCCAATTCTAAAATCGTCGGCAGCAAATCTTTGTGTTGATTGAACGCCGCCACGCGACGATTCACGGGCATTTTGCCGGGATAACGAATAATCAGTGGGACGTGCAAAACGTTGTCGTAAGTGCCGTGATGATCGAACCAACATTCGTGTTCGTAAAGCGTTTCGCCGTGATCGCCGTTAATAACGACAATGGTTTCGTCTGTAATGCCATGCGTTTCGAGCGTTTGAAAAATGGTTTGAATGCACGAATCCATGTAAGCAATGGCGCCATCGTATTGCGCGACGACGTAATCTTTATCGGAAATGCCGGGCGGCATCCACGCGGCGAAGAAGTCGCAAAACGGCTTAAAATTCATCACCGGCTCCATGCTTTCATCCGCCGGGTCGCATTCATCGCCATGATAAAAAGCGCGTTCAAACGGTGCGGGCGGCAAATAAGGCGCGTGCGGGTCCATGTGCCGCAAAAACAAAAAGAACGGCTTCTCTTCGCCGATTAATCTGTCCAATTCAGGAATCGCCACATCGTTTAAGTTTTGCGCTTTGGGACTGCGGCCTTCGTTCCAACTGCCCCATCCGGCAAAATCCACATATTTATCAAAGCCGCGCGAGGCCGGATTGCCGGTAAAGCCAACGCAAGTGGTGTTATAACCCGCTTCGCGCAAAATTTCGGGCAGCGTTCGCACTTCGGCGCGCAACGGCCCTTTGTGGCGAAGCGCCACAACTTGCGTGCTGAAAACGTCCTGCCCGGTCAGCATCGAAGAATATGCGCTCGTCGTGGGAATATGGGCGCTAAAAGTGTTCTCGAAAAGCGTGCCGCCAAGCGCGAAGCGATCAATATGCGGCGTGGTCAGGCGCTGATAGCCGTAGCAACTCATGTGGTCGGCACGCAGCGAATCAATGCCCATCAAAATGATATTGGGCAGCTTTTTTCCGTTCATGAATCCGTTTCCAATCGTGTTTGGGTGTTTTTGCGGCAACTTTAGGTTAATCGGTTTGATAGCGCCTCACACAGCAAAATCGTAAAATTCAGCGTGTGAATTTCCATTGGCGCAAGATTCTTTTAGTGACGCTGCTCTTTATCGGCGCCTTTGCGGGACTGATAAAATATTCGCTTTCGCAAACGCCCAAAATCAACAGGGATTCCAAATTAGTCCTCGACAAATTAATGGTGCGCTCACAAAAGCGCGATTATAAGGCGGCGTATCAACTTTTCACACCGAATTTGAAAAGCACTTTCAGTCTGCCCGCGTTTTCGCAAGATTGGCAGCTTTTTGAAAAAGCGCACGGCCCGATTCGCAACTGGACTTATTCGAGGGGCATGGTGAGCATGGGCTATCCGCGTTTTGTGGAATCGGTTTATAAAGTGACTGGCAAAAAAAACGGCGCGGGAATGGTGCGCGTGCGACTGATTCCCGAAAACAACACTTGGCGCATTGATCGCCTGCTCATTTATCCGTGATTTTCACCAAACGCGCCGCGCAAATCCGTTTAATTCCCACTCTTCAAATGGACAAAACGCGCAATCACATCGCCAAAGTTCTTATCAAGGCAGCAAAGTTGTTATCAAGTCGTCTCAGTTGGCATTTGCATAACCTAAGCCTACCTATGATATAGCCTAAATCATCGTCAAGCCGCCAAAGTTGTCGTCATGTCGGCAAAGTTCTCATCAAGCTAACTCGATGCGCATTGATGTGTCCTCAGTGGTCATTTGCGTCCGCTCAGTGAACCTTTGTGTTGTCCAAGAAACCGTCAAGCCGCGTCGTCAAACGCGCCGCGCAAATAACGCAGCGTTTCACGCGTGAGTGTTTGCGCGTCGGGCCAATAATCGAACGGTTCAACCGAAACCCAAGAATTATATTTCACGTCGCGCAAAGCCTTGGCGATGGCATAGAAATCGGTTTCGCCATAGCCCGGCGCGCGGCGGTTGGCATCGTTGGCGTGAAAATGCGCGATGCCCTGCCCGACTTGGCGAATCGTTTCTTGCGGTGGGCGCGCTTCGGCGCTGAGACTTTTGGCATCCAACATCAAACGCACGTTGGGATGATTGATTTCTTCGACTAAGCGCGCCGCTTCGCGGGCCGTCTGAATGAAATCGCAATCGGGAGGCGGCAAGGCTTCGGGGCACAAAAGGACCTTTCGCGCTTGCAAATGCGGCGCGAGAAATTGAAAAGTTTCCTTTGTTCGCTGCCATGCTCCCGCAAAATCGCCTTCTTCCAAATGCCGCTGATGATGCGAACCAAGAACCATAATTTGCGCGCCCAAATCGCCCGCGAAATCAATTAAAGCTGATAGATAATCACGGGTTTGCAAACGCAATTTGTCATCGCGCGAATGCAAATGCAAACCTTGGGGGGACACCAAAAGCCAATGCAGCGCCACGATTTCGAGGCCGCAATCTTCCGCGATTTTCTTGATATTTTCCCGCTGCGTCGTCTCAATTTCATGGACACTTTCGGCAAAGGTAAACGGCGCCACTTCAATGCCTTCATAGCCGCACGACGCGACGAACTGACAAAGGCCGCGCCAATCCTCAAGCGATTGACGCGGCCCAAAAACTTCGTTGCAAATAGCGAAATTCATTTCTATTTCGGCTGCGCTTTAAAAGTCAATAAATTAGCGCCAGTTTGCGTGTCCCAAACACGAACTTCGCCATCAAACGCGCCGCTGATGAGACGGTTGTGGGCCGCGTCGTAATCGAGGGCAAAAACCCAGTCGGTGTGACCTTTGAAAACGCGCGTTTCTTTTAAATTCTCCAAGTCGAATTGCTTGATTGTGCCATCGCCCGACGCGGCAAAAGCCATGTTACCGCGCACGATGAGCGCGAAAACTTCGGCACCAAAACCGTGTTCAATATAACGCGCGCTGCCTTGCTTGGAAAAGCGGTCTTCCATGTCGGCAGCGGTGCCGTTTTCTTCGGCGGTTTTGATCGGATTCCACAGTTGCAGCCATTTGCCGCCACCGGCGCTAACAGCCAGCGGCGTGCCTTTTTCAAACTGCACACCATAAACCGGGGCCTGTCCGCGATACTGCCCGATTTGTCGGTTGTGCCCGCCATAAGTGGTAAACAAAGTGCCACTTTGGGCTTCGTAAACTTTCACCGTCATGTCTTTGCTGGACGAGGCCAAAAAGCGCCCGTCGTCGCTGAAACCCAGCCCTGTCACCCAATCGGCATGGACTTTATTTGTCCACAAACGCAGGCCGTTTTGCGTTTGGTAGGCGCGCACTCCGGCATCGGCGCCGCCCGCCGCGATAAGAGTGCCATCAGCGTTGAAAGAGGCACATAAAGCGATGTCGCCAAACGTGTCGAGCGTTTTTATTTTGCCGGTTTGCGGCTCAATTAAAGAGACTTCGCCATATTCACCCGGCGTGCCGCCCGCCACGAGAAGCTGTTTGCCATCGGGCGAAAAAATCAAACTTTGAATGCGCTGCGGCAAGTGCCCGATGCGCCGCAAAAGCGCGCCATTTTGCGGATTCCAAACCGTAATTTCGTTGTAGCCAGCCGCGAAAATTTCCTGTCCATCCGGCGAAAAGGCCAGCGCTGTCACAGCAACAGGCACGCGATATTTTTGCGGCGCATCGGGATGCTTTCGCGGCCCCAACAAACTTTTGAGCGGCGCGGTGGCGTCGCCGCCATCGAATTTCGCGCCTTCTTTGATCCATTGGCGCACGCTTTGAATATCGCTGGGCGAAAGCGGGTCGTCAGCTTGCGGCATCCGCTCGTTTTCATCCGTTGTGACAAGGCGGCGCAGCAATTCCGATTTATCCGGCTGCCCGGCGACAATCATCGCTTTGCCGGACGCGCCGGTTTTTTGCAAAAATTCAAACGTAGTGGTGCGATAGCCGCCCGCGTTGCGCTTATCGCCGTGACAACCGGCACAACGGCTCACCAGCATCGGCGCGACATCGCGCACAAACGAAACCTGCGCCAGCGCGGGCCGCAAAATTCCGAGGAACAAAACAAAAAGTAAAAAGCGCTTCATGTGATTTTTATAGAACGCAAATTACGCAAATGATCGCGAATTTTCGCTAATTCTCTTTGAAATATTTCGTAAATTTGCGCCAATTCGCGTCATTTGCGTTCTATTTTTCCGCTAATGTTGAAACAAAAATTCGCGCGTGTTGGTGACAGTCCAAATCAAATCCGTGACCGCCGTTTTGCGATCAGGCGTTTTGGCTAAGAAGGATTTAGCAACCCCAATTTCTTTCGCCGTCGGAAAGCGAGCGAGCGCTGATAAATAGAGTTCTTCGATGAGTTTTTGGTCATCGAATTTCATGTATTTATCCGCGCCGGAACTGGCGGCTTGTTGTGCCATATCACCGTTTAAAAGTTCAAGGGCTTGCAACAGCGTCGGCGAATTGGTGCGCTCGCAGGTGCAAGCCGTTTCGCGTTTGGGTTGACCAAAAGCGGTGGCAAAAGTCGAATCGGCGGGATACAAACGCTGCGTGGCATAATCCGAGCGGTTTTCCAATTGTGTGATTTGCGCGTTCAAACTGTTCAAGTTTTTGTCAGCCTCAAAATACGCTTCGTGCAATAAATTCTTTTGTTCTTCGCTGCG
The DNA here is from genome assembly GCA_031372065.1 of Abditibacteriaceae bacterium. GTDB lineage: Bacteria > Armatimonadota > Abditibacteriia > Abditibacteriales > Abditibacteriaceae > DASWNL01. Next base: position 39,029 of record JANMKN010000350.1, read on the forward strand.
TTTATCGTTGGGCAGCGCCAAAATTTCAACGGCGTGCGGTGGCAAATTGAGATTGTTTTTAAAAGTCTCGTCTGCGCGAAAAGAGAAGTTCGCTTCGCCGCCGCCATTGACGATTTTGAGCAGTAAATCGTTATCGCCCGGCTGCAATTCGAGTTTCACTTTTTGGCCGTTATTGAATGGATTTTTTGTAGCTTCTTTGCCGTTCAGCCACAGTCGCCCTCGTTCGTCGGGATCAATTTGCACTTCAAGAGTTTGCGCTTTGGCGCTATAAATTCTGCGACCTAAATAATGCACCTGATTGTTGTCGGTGGAAAGATTGTTCTTGCGATTATCTTCCAAATCGGGCCGCAGTTGCCAACCGGAATTTTCAAAGCGTGCTGATAAATCAATCGGAAACTTTTCGGGTGCCAAAGCGGTTTCGACAGCTTTCTCGAAATCGCTGTGCGCAAACGGCCCGGCGAGAAACCAACCACCGGCGCGCAACGGCAATTGTGCGACTTCATTCTGCGCGCCGGGCAGCCATGTTTTGTAATCGTTTTCCAATTCGGCGCGGCGCTTTTCGGCGCGCTTTTGATAATCCTGCAAACTGGGTTCGATGGTTTCTGCATCCGGCAGCGAACGCGTTGCCAATCGCAGCGCGTCGCGCAATTGCTCGGCGCTTAAAAGACGGACGCGCGCATGAGAAAATAAGGTTTCGTCTGTGACGTTAAAGTCATTAGTTTGGGTGGTGCGTTGATAAGTTTGGCTGTTGCAAATCAGACGCATGATATGCTTGCGGTCATAACCGCTTTTGATAAATTCGGCAGCCAGCGCCTCTAAAAGCGGCACGTTGGACGGCGGATTGGAAGAACGAAAATCATCAACCGCTTCGACAATGCCGCGCCCGATTAAATCGGCCCAAATGCGATTGACTTCCACGCGCGCAAACAGCGGATTATCGGGCTTGGTGAGCCAATCGGCAAACAAGGCGCGGCGATCTGTTTTGGCTTGCGTTTTTTCGTCGGTCAGTCCCCACGGTTTCATGCGCTCGCCCGAAGTGGGCAACAAAACCTCGCCAGAATTGACCGCTTTGATTTCGCCTTTTTCGGCTTTGGTGCGCGCAAAAACCGCCGTGATGCTGTAATAATCGCGCATTGTCCAGTTTTCAAAGGGATGATTATGGCAGCGCGCGCACTCGATGCGCGAACCCATAAAAATCTGCGAGGTCATTTCGGCGCGTTCTTTTTCGTCGTCAATCGCCAGATAATAATTGGCGGGCGCTGCTTTTTTGGTGTCGCCTGAAGCGGTCAAAAGCGCGTGCGTCCATTGGTTATACGGCGTGTTTTGGCGCACGCGCTCGATAAGCCACTTCGAGAAAAGCTCGGCGCGTCCGTCTTTCAATTTGCGCGGCGAAACGCGCATTAAATCGGCTTTTTTCAAGGCCTGAAAACGCGCGAATTCTTCGCTGTCAAGCAAGGCATCAATTAACTTGGCACGCTTGTCCGGCGCGCTGATTTTCAAAAACTCACGCGTTTTTTCGGCGGTTGGCAAAAGGCCGGTTAAATCAAGATAAACGCGCCGTAAAAATTCGTCATCGCGGCACGTTCCAGAGGGCAGATATTGCAGTTGTTTTAATTTTTCGTTGACCAACTTATCAACCCAGTTGATTTCAACAGGGTTGTTCCATTGAAAGCCTTTTACGTCTTCGATAACCGTGACATAAAGCGATTGCAGCGCGTTGAGATAGCGCACCGAAATCGCGGCCTGCCCGCGCGCTTTGCCGACGATTAAACCATCGGCGTCCACTTCGGCCACGTCGGGATGCGACGATTCATAATGTGCCAAAGCGCTGACATCGCGCGCACTGCCATCGGAAAAATAAGCCAGCACGCTCATTTGCTGTTGAAGAAACGGCGCTTTTAAAACGCGTGCCGCGCCGGGGAAAATCACAACTTTTTCGCATTCGACAGCGGGCAAATCAACATTGGCGCCTTCGTAAATCCAATCGCGAAAAACCCGATAGGCCGTATCGGTTTTGCGCAGTTTTTTGCCGCCGCCGTGGGAGACTTCGAGCAGCGGTTTTTTGAGCATCAAACTTCCTTCCGGCTGCATAATATCAAGCCGCCGATTAAAGCCATCGCGCACCAGCGACACTTTATCAATGCGTGGATCGTAGCCGAAAAGCGACAGCGAAAAACCGCCTTTGCCATGCGGCGAACCGTGACACGAACCAGCAGAGCAGCCGTTTTTGGTCAGCGCCGCGACGGTTTCGCTTTTGAAACGAATTGGCTCGGCTTCGGCAAAATGCGAAACGCTGATCGGTAATGCTAAGTTTTTGTCGCCAAACGAAATCGTCAGGCGCGTGTTGCCATCATTAAGGGGATGGACTCGGCCTTTTTGCAGGCTCGCAATTTTTTCATCGGCCACGCGAAAAATCGCGCTTTGCGTCACATCGCGCGCCGCACCGTTGAAGTAGGCCGTGACGACCAACTGGCGATAAGCGCGGCGGCTTTCGAGTTTAATTTCGCTCACATTGGCTTCGAGGCGCTCGGCTTTTGGCAGCGCAGGTAGCAGCGCAGGCACCGTTTTAACAACAGGCTTTTGCAGCGGCGTTGCCGCATAGCCAAAGGATGCATGGCCCAGCGCGGCGAGGAGAATTGTGAGGCAGTTTCGCATGAGGGAAATGAGAATCATGGAGCGCGGGCCTCTTGCCCGCATTTTTCGTTTTCCATTGCGGGCGAGACGCCCGCGCTCCATAGGTTTAAAACAATTCGGGAATCGGCTTGCCTTTGGCGGCCAAATAAATCGGGCGTCCGCTGGGCATATGCAACGGCTTGCTGCGGTCAATGCCGAGTTTTTCGTAAATCGTTGCGGCGTAATCTTCCAAGGTGTAAGCCATCGAACTGGTGATATAACCGCCTTCTTTGTCAGTTGAGCCGACGACTTGACCGCCCGGCACACCGGCACCAGCAAAAGCGAAGCTAAAAGCGTTCGTCCAATGGTCACGGCCCTGTCGTTCGTTCATTTTCGGCGTGCGGCCAAATTCCGTCACGAAACAAAGTAGCGTGTCATCCAATAAGCCGCGCTGATCCATGTCTTCGATTAACGCAGCTAAGGCTTGATCGGTAGAACCCATCATCGGCCAAGTGGCGATGCCGTAGCGTCCGGCGCCCGCACCGCCATTGGGCACATTGGTGTGGCTTTTGGAATAAATCGCGTCGTGGTGATCCCAGTTCATGTTACCGCCGCCGTCGAAGCGTGTGGCTTTGCCGTCCACAAAGGTGTCCATCGGTTCGCGGCTATCCACCATGACATAACGCACGCCCGCTTCGATGAGTTTGCGGCCCAAAAGATAGCACTGCCCGCGATGGCCCATGCCATATTTTTCGCGCATTTGTGGCGTTTCGCTTTCCAGATCGAAGGCTTTACGCGTCAGGGGGTTGGTCAGCATATCTTCGGCCTGTCCCATCAGCGATTGCATGGCCGCAGCGTCTTTCGAGCCGCCGACGTTGACGAAACCGACATCTAAGGAACTAAGCAGGTCTTTGCGATTTTTGAAGCGGCCTTCGTCAATGCCCGCCATGAGGCCGAGGTTCGGCACGCGCCAATCGGGTTTGGCCGGGCTGCCGCCGGTTTTGAAACAGGTGTAACCTGGCGGCAAAAAACCCACTGATGTTAGATGGCCCATTTCGCTGGTGCCGGGCACCATGATATTGGAAGGCAAATATAGCGCTTCGGTGCCGAGTTTGGAGGCCAAAACCGAGCCGATATCGGGCATTTCCACCGGGCCGCCGGGCGCTTCGCCGGTGTAAATATATTGCGCGCCTTTGGGGTGCGAATTGCCGATGCCGGGCGTCGGCTGAATCATGCAGCGCACGACAGTCAGTTTGTCAGCGAACTTGGCGGTTTTAGAAAGCAGTTCGGTGAACTGCATTCCCGGCACTTTGGTGCCAACTGGCTTGAAGGGGCTGCGATGTTCAAGCGGCGCATCGGGTTTTGGGTCCCAAGTGTCAATGTGCGACAAGCCGCCCTGCTCGAAAATCACCAATACCCTTTTGGCCCGCGCACCGCGTTTTTCGGGCGCGGGCGCGGCGATAGCATCCAAGCCGGTCAGCGCCGTGACCAGACTGCCCACACCAAGCCCGATAAAACTGCGCCGCCCCAAGCGTGTGCCGAAATGTTCGTGTTCCATGCGTCTTTTTCGCCTCCTGTCACCATGTCAATTTAACAGCATTGCGCCTCAAATTCGATGAAACGCCCGCCACGAAGTTGCGCCCTCGCAACCCACAGGCCGCACTTTGCTCGAAAGAGTATCATTTCTTAAGGTGCCAAAGAACTGGTGTCGAAAACCGATCTTAAAGCAGGCGCCACGAAAAAAGTTGGGCCACGTTCGACGGTGGTGTTTTATTCGGGTTAAACCCTTTGCATTCAGCACCCCAATTTAGAATTCATTATTTACTTGTTAGCCAATGCAGAGAATCAGACTATATCAGCCCTTGATGAACTTCTCTTTGAAACAGAAAAGGGTCATCATAAAGTTGCATAACCGTTGGAACAACACAATCATGCAGCGGCATTGCTTTCGGCTCAAGGACGGCACGATTTACGAAGGTTATATTGATGAAATCAGGAAAGACAGAATTGTCTTTTTCCCAGCGCCTGGTCCCATGTTTTACGATGATGTCGAGGTCGAAATTCCAATTGATGATATTACCCTCATCATCTACTACAACGACGACGGTGAGCAGAAAGGGAAATTCTGGGATTTCCTGAGAATAACAAGCTATACAAAAGAGCCAACTTTATAAATTGCACCTTCGTAGTCAACGCGCGAATAAACAAAACTATCAGTTCCGACGCCAAAACTACCAACTCGGCAGCCGAAACTACCAAGTCGGCAGCCGAAACTACCAAGTCGGGAGGTGGAACTACCAAGTCGAAAGCCGAAACTACCAAAATTGGAGGGACTTACACCAGAAAATCAATACTATGAGTGATTACTTCTTGCGTTTTCAGATAGCGCGCGGTGGCAGTGGCGGTGTGTTTTCCCGCAGCGATGTCGGGGAAATTTAAATAATAATACACATCGCGCAGGCTGCCGTTGCCGTTTTTGATTTCTTTGAGTTCCGGTTGCACTTCGGCGCCATCTAAGAGCAGGTTTTGTAATTCCACAAGCGGCGCTTTGGGCAAACCTTGCGCACTGTTTTCGCGCGCCAAGCGCACGCGCAAAGTTAGGCCTTTCGCGGGCCGCGCGGCTTCACCGGCATCTTCGGGCCGCAGAGCCACAATTGAAATAAGCGGGCGCGCAATTTCAAGATGGTTCCACCAGCGCCATTGGTCTTCGCGCGCTTTGACGAAATCCACAACTTCGGGCGACGGGCCGTGCATCCATGTTTTGAAATCGCTGACCGCATCGTGGCGAACGGCTACGACCCAATTTTGCTTGAGCGCATTTTGCCAGCCGTTCCACGTCGGTTCTTTGGCTAAAAAGACGGTGCGAAAACCTTCGGTCATATCAGCGAACCACCACGGCTCATCGCCGTGCGCGTCTTGCAAGGCCACAAAGGGAATTTGCCCGCGCCAGCGCTGCAAAAACGGCTCGCTGTTGAGAAAATCGGGGTTGCCGAAATGAAAAGTGCTAATCGCCGCATAACCGCCGCGCGCTAAGGAATCATCCAAATATAGGCGCGTCAGTTCCTCGTTTTCGCCGAATTGCCAGATAAGATTGCCGCCCGCTTTGCGCAAAGGCGTGAGGCGTTGTTCGCGGAAAGCCGTCCACGAAACCGCGCCTTTGTTGGAAAGTTCGGTGTTGCCCTTTTTGTTGGCGGGCGCCATGATGTCGCTGGTGTGGCTGTAAGTGCCAAGGCCGGCCACGTCCACCCAAGTGCCGTATTCTTCGTTGCTCACGAAAAATTGCACCGGCACATTTTGCGCGTCGGCTAATTTTTGCGCTTGTTTTATCCACTGTGGCTTGGCGTTTTTCGCGCCCCACAAATGAATATTTAAAGCGCCCGCCAACTGCACGGATTCCTGCGCGCTACCGGTGCCGTGCGCTTCGATTTGGATGCTCCAAACCTTTAAATCATCGCCCAAAACCGCCCGTGGCCGCGCCGCGCCGCGCGTGATTTTTTCGATTCCTTCCAGCGAGGCCAATGTATTCAAGGCATCCAGTGCGTAATAGGTCGCTAACGGATTGCTTTGCCAATTCGGGCGATCCGCGAAGCCGCCATCGTTGTTTGCCAACGACTGCAAATGGGCCAGAGTTTTCTCTTGGTTGCGCGGCTCGGCCCCTAAAATTTGCAAGGCCAGAAGCGCCGCGCGCGTGTAAGCCACATCGTCCGCACCGGCAAATTCCGGTTGCGGCTGATGCGTATAAGCGCCGTTATTCAACTGGCAATCGCGCAGCCAGCGCGTCGTTTCGTTGCGTTTTTCCCGCTCATGTCCCAGCACGCGCAAGGCTTCCAAGCCCCACAACGTATTGAGAATGTTGCCGTCGCCGCCATCATCGGCGGGCGTATTGTTGAAACTGCCGTTGTCGCGCCGCCGCGTCTCCAAATACGGCACATAAAACTCCTGCAAATCGTCCACAGGCAGCTTCAATAAGGCGCGGCAAGTGAAAGCGCTCACTTCGGATTTAAAAACCGGATAACCATGCTGCTCATACTGTTTCATGTAAGCGAGCGGCTTGGTGCGCGCCTTGATTTTAGGAATGAATTCGCTGGCATCAGCGCCCAACCACAGCAGACTTTGCACTTGTTGAAAATCGAAAACGCGGTGTTCCTGCTCCAATTTTTTCAATTGTTCGGGATGATGTGTTTTGATGAATTGCGCTAATTTTTCGACGTTCGGCGGCTTGCGTTTTAGCAAATTGTAGCAGCCGATAACTGAATAAGTGGGCGTGAGATGCGATTGTTCCTGATCGTCCCAACCATAGCCGCCATCGGGCCGCGCCAGAGATTCGAGATAAGTAAAAACTGAAGTGTTATTGTTTTTTGCAATGGGCGTATATTCATCGCCGCGTGCTTTGTGCGGCAAGGCCAAGCCCGCACCTGCAAGGGCCAGAGTTTTTAAAAAATCGCGGCGCCGAAAAGACGAAAATTTGTTGCTGCTCAAGGCGTCCACTCGCTGACTGCGACCAACTTGCCGCCTTGCAGATTCGCCAAGTAATCGCCCGCTTTTTCGCGGCGCAATTCGCTGTTGGCGCTTTGCGCAAAAGTGCCGCCGCCCAGCAAAACTTGGCCGCTTTCACCTTTTTGGCGCACAACCAAAACGCGCGCGTCACTTTTCCAATCGGCGGCTTGCCATTCGCCCGCTTTGTGCGCGACGAAGACACGCGTAATTGTGCCGTCTTTTTGTTTGATTTCAAAAACGCTGATGCCATCTTCGCCTTTGAGCCACTGCGCGCTTTGCACTGGGTTATTCCACGCTTCGAGCGCGTAAACCGCGCCAAAATCGGCTTTTGTGCCGCTTTGCCGCGCGATTGCGATGTCTTCTTTATCAGGGCCGGTGCCGGCAAAAATTTTCTGGTTCGGCGCGCCTGCTAAATCCACCCCAAACTTGCCAACTTTGGTGTCCCAATCGCCTTGCCATTTTTCGCTGGCATCTTGCGCTCCGGTCACTTGAATGTGCTGATAACCTTCGCTTTGGCCCAGTGGTTTGGAATCTTTGGCAATCGGCATTTGCGCTAATTTTCCTTGATAACGAAAAGTGCGATCCCATGTGTGATTTAGCGCACTTTGGCCGTTGTATAAATCAATGACGGCATCCGGCAAAACCACAACGGTGCGGTCTAAAAGCACGCCGGGATAACTGCCGGGTGATTCGGCGCGCATGATTTTGATGTCGGGCGTGTCTTCGTAAATCAGCAATTTGCCGTCATTCGCCATCTGCGATTTTTCATCAACGGCCAAGGTGTTGTGCGCGATGGTTTGAGTTGTCCATTGCGGGTGCAAAGCCTGATCGTAACTATGAAATTGCGGTTCGCCGCCGATTTCATCGCCTTTGGCATTTGGCGGCGCGGCAAAAAGCAACAAATTCAATTTGTCATAGTGGCCGTGAACGCCTCCGTGCGGGCCGTAATCCATCAGCGCGTAAATATGGTTATTGCGCAAAATGGAATAGCCGAGGCTTCCAAAAAGCGTGCTGCCATAAACCACTGAAGGCGGTTCGGGCAGCGTTTCAAAAACGTGCGTCGGCTGATAAATGCCTTCGGAAAAATGCAACTGGCGCTGTGTTTCGTTCAGCAAAAATGCATAGCGCGCGTCGCCGTAGCGCAGATAGCCCAAGTCGTAAACCATCGTCTGCCAACTGCCCAGTTTGCCGCGCCCCGAATCGTTGATGCCGGGCAATGTGCCATCGGGATAAGCGTAGCGCAACGGTGAATCGAACAATTGCTTGAAACGTCCGTTGGACGCGCTCCACAAATCAATGCCCTGCCGCGCCGCCGCTTCAAAAGCGGGCACCATGACGGCCATCGCGAACAATTGATAGCCGATAGCACCTTCGCCCCACATTCCATCAGCGCCGATTCCATTCGCAATCGCCGCGCGCAAATCGGCAACGGCGAGGTCAATCATGTTTTGCTCTTTCAAAACGATGCCCGCCATCAGCGTGGCCGTGTTGTAAAAATTGAGCCAGTTCGGATAATCACCTTTGATGGCATCGGCGGGCGTTTTTGTGCGCCAATCAGCCTCTTTTTTCGTGCGCGCGGCCACTTCATCGGCGGGCGTTTGGCGGCGAATTTCTTCAATGGCGGGGCGAATTAAACCGTTGTCAATCAGCTTTTTATCGTCCTCGCTCAAAACGCCACTGTTGTAAATGTAATCGTAGCCTTCGATTTGCGGAATGAGCCACATCGCTTCGGATAAGCGCTGAAACGTGATCTTCGAGCTATCCGATTTATTGCGCCCAACGTGGCGCGGATAAGAAGCATATTTCTGCGCGTAACCGACTAAAATTTCGCGCGCCACTTTCGCGTATTTTTCATCGCCGGTCAAGGCATAAGCGAAACCCAAACCACCGGCGCGATACGACAAACTGCTGTGTTCGTTGCCCGCGTTGTTGGCCGCTGTGTCTTCGGGCGTGGGAAAGGCAACCGCCATTTTCAAATAACCGTCCGCGATATTTTTGAACGAAGCAAACGTCGCCTTACCGCGTTCGGTGTTCGCTAATTTTTCGCGCAGCGCGCTGATTTCGGCGGGCGTAAAAAGCAAACGCGGATGCTCGCCGTCTTTGGCAAGCGGCGGCAAATTAACTTTCACCATTTCGCTTTTGGGCGATGTGGCATGAACATAAACCGGCGCTTTTTCATCATATCCGGCGAGGCGAAATTTCTCGTCGAGATTGAGCGTTGTCCACAAGGCAATATCGCCCAAGCCTCCCCATTTTACCTGCCCGTCGTAGTTCGATAAAACTGTGATTTGCAGAGTTTGAATTTCACGATTAATCGGCACATCCTGCCACGCGATTTTGGTTTTGCCGCGCACTTTTTCGGGCCGCGTATTATCCAGAGTTTTGCGGATAACTTGGTCGTCGAATTTGATTTCGATGTCTTTGGGCGCCGCTTCGGTTGCGTAATCCGATTGGGCAAAAGAAATTTTTTCAACCGGCACTTTGAGCGGCAGCGTGATGGTGATGGTATAAGGCGCGCCGGTCATCACCATGCGCGAATGCGCGTTGCCATCCACATAAGCATCCGGCGAGGTGTTTTTATCTGTCACAACATTCGGCCCGGCTTCCACACCCGCGCGCACGCCATATTTTGCCTGCGCTGCGTTGATTAAATTCGCATTCTGTGCGTGGACTCCATTGGCTGCCACGCCTGTTATTATCAAGGCCGTCATAATCTTTTTCAAATTCTTCATGATAATCTTTGGACGTAGCCCCGCGCTTGGTGTGGCGCACTGTTACACCTGTGCTTGCCCGTGAAGGCTTAAATCTGTTGCGGTTTTGGGCTTTCGCGCATACTTTGAGCGTGACTAATTTTGTTTCTCGCGACCTTGAAGGCTGGGGGCGCTATCCGGTTGAAACGTGCCGCGTGGCACGGCCTGAAAAACGCCGTGATGTGGCAATGGCGGCCCAAAGCGATGAGGTGCCAGATATTATCGCGCGCGGTTTGGGCCGTGCTTATGGCGATGCGGCGCTGAATGACAATTCCGGCGTGTTGCTCAATGAAAAATTAAATCGCTTCCTCGATTTCGATGAAAGCAGCAGCGTTTTGCACGCCGAAGCGGGCGCTTCTTTCGCCGATATTTTGCAAACCTTCGTGCCGCGCGGCTGGTTTTTGCCGGTGACGCCGGGCACGAAATTCGTCACGCTGGGCGGCGCCATCGCTTGCGATGTGCATGGAAAAAATCACCATCGCGACGGTTGTTTGTCGAATTTCATCGAAGAAATTGAACTCTTGACCGCGAACGGCGAAACGCGAATTTTAACACGCGAAACGCCCACCGAATTTTGGGCGACAGTGAGCGGCATGGGCTTGACCGGTGTCATTCTCAGCGCGAAGCTGCGCTTAATGCCCATCGAAACCGCGCAGATTGCTACGACTTACACGCGAACGGAGAATCTCGAAGCGACTTTGGCCGCGTTTGGCAGCGACGAGGATTTTCAATACTCCGTCGCATGGATTGATTGTCTCGCCAGTGGCGCCAGTTTGGGGCGTTCCGTTTTGATTCGCGGCAATCACGCCTCAAAATCGGCAGTGCGCGGCGAAAATCCGCTGGCGTTTGCAGCGCCGCGCGGCAAGAAAGTGCCGCTGGATTTTCCTGACGGCGCACTCAATCCGCTGTCGGTCAAAGCCTTCAACGCACTCTACTATGCGGCGCATCCCGATGCGCAAAAGCTGGTCGGCTTCGAGCCGTTTTTCTGGCCGCTTGATAGCGTTTCAGGGTGGAACAAAATCTACGGCGCACGCGGCTTCGTTCAATATCAATGCGCGCTGCCGTTTGAAACTTCGCGCGATGGCTTGACCAAGCTGCTGGAAACCGTTTCGCGGGCCGGTCAAGCTTCGTTTTTGGCCGTATTGAAAACCTTTGGCGCTTCCACTCCATCTCCACTTGGCTTTCCTCTGCCCGGACACACGCTGGCACTTGATATTCCCGCGAGCGACGGCATCGTTGAGTTTACCCACACATTAAATCGCATCGTTTTCAATCACGGAGGGCGCGTTTATTTAGCCAAAGACGCCACATTAGACGCCGAAATGTTTCGCCAAATGTATCCGCGTCACGAAGAATTCGCCGCCGTGAAGCAATCGCTTGACCCGCAGAATCGCTTTCAATCGTCGCTTTCGAAACGCTTGCAAATCGGAGGCGCAGCATGAACGAAAAAACCTTCGGCAAAGGTTGCCGAGTTTTGATTTTGGGCGCCACGTCGGGCATCGCTAAATCGTTGGCGCGCGAGTTTGCGCGGCACGGTTTCGACTTAGTTTTAGCGGGCCGCGACATGGACGAAATGCAAACTATCGCCGCCGATGCGCGCGTGCGTTACGGCACCAAAAGCGAAATTGTGCCGTTTTCCGCGACGGATTTCGAGTCGCATCCAGAATTCTGGAAAAGTTGCGGCGCGCTGGATGGCGTGCTGTGTTGTTTCGGCGTCATGCACACGCAAAATGAGGCCGAAAACGATTGGCAAAAAGCGTATGCGATGATCGAAGTGAATTATTCGGCCAGCGTTTCGATTTTAAACATCGCCGCGAACGAATTTGAAGCGCGCGGGCGTGGTTTCATCGCGATTTTATCCAGCGTTGCTGGAGATCGCGGACGGCGCAGCAACTACATTTACGGCTCAACCAAAGCCGCCGTTTCGACTTACGCCGAAGGCTTACGGGCCAGATTGTTCGCTTCCGGCGTGTCGATGACGACCATCAAACCCGGCCCGGTGGACACCGCGATGTCGTTTGGCCTCGATAAGTTGCCGCTTTTAGCGTCACCCGAAAAAGTCGCTGCTGATATTTATCGCGGCGTGCGTCGCAAGGCCGACGTGGTTTATACACCCGCGCCATGGCGATTCATCATGGCGATTCTCTGCGCTGTGCCGTCGTTTTTGTGGAAGCGCGCAAAACTGTAAGTGACATATTACCGCAAAGCCAAATCCAATAGTGGCATTAAAGTTGGCAGAGGCTAAACTGCGGCCATGTTTCCCCGATTATTGCTTTGCTTTTTGCTTTTGCTGTCGCCAGTTTTCGCGCAAGATACCAAACTCGGTGAGGGCGCCGATTTGCAAGTTTTCGGGCGCGGCGCCGCACCCGGCCAATTTGAACTGCTGCGCGACATCACTTTCGATGCGCAAGGCAACCTTTACGCGCTTGATGGCGGCGAATTTCAAAAAGACGTGAAAATCGGCAATTTTCGCGTCCAAAAGTTCGACGCGATGGGCCAATTCGTCAGCGAATTTTCTGTTTGGGACGAAGCTCTTGGCGATAAGAATTTTCCGCAGCGCTTGGCAGTTGCCAATTCCGGCGTTGTTTTCGTGACACAACCCAAAGCCGATATAGTGCAGAAATTTTCGCCGGAAGGGAAGCCGCTACGCAGTATTTCTGTTCCGTATGCATTAGCGATTGCAACCATGAAAAATGGCGTAGCCGTAATTGCCAGTCGCAACGATGTGGTGAATGGCAAATGGACATGGCTGGGCGGCGACGAAATTATTATGCTGCCAGACACTCAGCGCTTTACATTAGACCAACGCCTCGCTTTGGAAAAACGTCTCGATAATATTCAAGATTTGGAAGTTGATAAAACCGGCAATTTCTACGTTTTAGCTGCCGTAAATCAAATTTACAAATTCAATCCCGATGGAAAATTACTGGGCGTGATCGGCGCCGGAGCGAATACGCGCAATGCGGATGGAAGCGAGCCACTGCACAGCGTCGCGGTGAATTCCAAAGGCGATATTTACAGCATGACGTGGGGCAATCCCGGCTTGCTGACGCGCTACGATGCGGCGCTCAAAACTGTGACGCAGCGCGAAGGCCAATTTCACTGGGCCGATCCGTGGAGTGTTCATTCAGGCTACGTTCCGCTTGCCATTGACCCACAAGATCACCTTTGGGTAGCCGCTACCAATCGCCAAGACCCAAATGGGCCGAACTTCAAAAGTTATCACGTCAGCCCGGCGATTTCACGCTTGGAAAATGATTATCTCGACACCGATAAAAACGGCACCACGCGCCGTTCGATGGCGCTCTTGGGTTTCAAGCCACAACTGCAAATCAAGCTGCCCTATTCGATTTCTTACGAACCAAAACAGCCGATAAACTGCGATTTCGTGGTAGCGGCGGCCAATCGGCGTTTGAACGAAATTTCCGTGGCGTGGCACGTTTATGATGTCTTCAAAAACGAGTGGGGCAAAGGCGCTTTCAAAGTGCCGCTCAAAGATGGGGAAGAAGCGAAAACGAATTTCACATTCACGCCGCCGCGCTTTGGCTGGTTCACGGTTGAAGCTGAAATTTCCGGCAACGGCGAACGCTTAATCGGCATCGGCGCGCATGGCGGCGTGACGCCAAAATACGCCAATATGCCCATTCTTGGCGAAGGCGATTCGGTTGGCGGTTGGGAAGATGCGCCGCGCCAAATGTTTGTCGGCTTGCCGATGATGCGCCTGCATCCGGGCAAAGGCGTCGAGAAATTCGATAAAGATTTGCAACTCGCCGAAAAATGGGGCGCTTTTGTTTTCGCGCAACTGACCGACAACAAAAACAATTTGAACCTCGAATACACGCGCCCGATTGTTGAAAAATTCAAAGGTCGCGTGAAATTCTGGGAATTGATGAATGAGCCGAATTTTTCGCTGAGTCCCGAAGATTACGTCAAAGCCGCGCAGCCGGTTTACGACATGATTCATCAGCTTGACCCGGCGGCGCAGGTGCTTGGCCCGGCGGTGTGCGGCATGGATTTGGGGTGGCACGAGCGTTTTTACAAGGCTGGCGGCAAAACGACGTGCGATATTCTCTCGATGCATGATTACGAAGGGCACGAAAGCATTGACCCCGTTCATTGGCAGTGGAAAATTCCCGCGCTGCGCAAATTGATGGCGCAGCATGGCGACGATAAAAAGGAAATCTGGCAAACCGAACGCGCCATTACAGGCGTGCGCGGCGATAATTTTCTCGGCCCGGCGCAAGCTGTGCGCGTGACGCTGCACCGCGATTTGTTGGAATCGCTCGGCATTTCGCCGCTGCATAATGCGCATTACTACCTCAATGAAGGCGGCTACGGCCCAGTGCCGACGTATTTATGGTCAAATAGCGGCCCGCATCCCGGCGCGCTCGCGCTTCGCACGCGCGAAGCGATGACGAAAGGGAAAAAGTTTGCGGGAACGCTCGACTTCGGCCCAACCGGCAATAAAATGTTCATAGGGTTGCGCTACGACGGCGCGGACGGCTCGACGATTATTCTGCGGAATCTCGGCACCAGCCAAATGCCTTCGCTGGTGTTTTCTACCAATGCACCTTTCACTCTGCGCGATGAATTTGGCAACGCCGAAGAGGAAATCCTAATACGCGGATTTGTGCGTGGCTGGAAGGACTCTCGCAGACTCACGCAGGC
>JANMKN010000351.1:0-1829 GCA_031372065.1 Abditibacteriaceae bacterium
GGCCGGGGGTGAGGGGTTCTGCCTCCTTTACAAAACTCGCCGAAATTGGCCGCGCTTTGGGCGATTTACACGTCGGCTACGAAAGCGCGGCACCCTATCCGTTGCAATTTGTGGATACCACGCCCGAAGGCAAGAAATATAGCTTTCGCATCGAGAAAATGAAGTGGAACAAAGACAAAACCGAACTTATCGTCAACGATTCCATCACGCTGCGCGGTTTCACGCCGGAAATGTTCGATTACAAACTCGGCAACCGCAGCGCTTTAGATTGGGTGGTGGAATGTTACCGCGTCAAAGAAGATGCGCGTTCGGGCTTGGTGTCCGACCCCAATCGCCCCGACGAACCGAAATTCATTTTAGATTTAATCGCCAAAGTCGCGACGGTTTCGCTCGAAACACAAAAATTAGTGGGGCAACTGCCGGAAATTTTTTGACGCTTTGGCCCGGCAAACTATAGACAATTTCACCGCATTTCGGCATATTTTCGCTATTCCACAAGGGGTTAGATGGCGCAAGCCGCAAATCAAAAACGCCCGCAAACTGCGCGAATGGCGTCAAGCGCGCCACATTCAAGCGCCCGATGAAGCGCACGCGGCGACAACGCCCACACCGTAAGAAGCGATGTGAAGATAGCCGCCAAGCTGCGCTCCGCTAACTTCGTTTCATTAAAACGACGCTACTTTAGACAAAAGTAGCGTCGTTTTTACGTTTGTTTTTGCCGCAGTTGGTGCACTAAATCGGGCAATTCGCCCAAATTATTCAAGATAAAATCGCATTTGCCGGGGTAAAGCGTCACGTCCATAAATCGCGGGTCGGGAATCGCCACAACCTGCGCCCCGGCGCTTTTTCCGGCTTGCACACCGGCCAAAGCATCTTCGACGACAAGGCATTTTTCGGGCGCGATGCCGATTTGACTGGCTGCCAAAAGGTAAATATCGGGATACGGCTTGCCGCGCGTCACTTGTTCGCCGGTGACGATGGCCGCGAAATAATCTGTTAATTTGTGGCGCTGCAAAAACGGGCGAATCAAAGAACCAACCGAACTTGTCGCGAGGGCAAATGGCAGGTTTTCGGCGCGCAAAAAGTCCATCACGGGCCGCACATCAGGGTAAATATCAATTTTCGTCGCGTAAAAATCCGCCGCGATGCGTGTGCGAATCGGCATGAGTTCGTCCACGCTTTGCTTTAAATCAAACGTTTCTTTGTAAAATTGCAGCGCAAGGGGAAAACTTTTGCCCAAAACGTGTTCTTTGTGTTCGCCGTTGTAACTCACGCCGCATTCGGCGAGCATAGCGCCATCAATGGCATTCCACATCGTTTCGGAATCGGCAATCACGCCGTCGAGGTCAAATAACAAGGCTTCAATTGAGTTCATAATTTCGCGGCGTAGTGTAACCCAGAGCATTTTTGCGGCGCGACAAGTTACATGATAACGAGTCATAATAATGAGTGAGTAAACAAGGATAGAAAAATGAATAGCCTTTTTCTTGGATTTATCATTGCTGTTATAGGCGCACTGTGCGCTCGTGTGATTGGAGAAACGATATTCAGCGGAATTGGAGAAACACCTCTAATGATCTCAGGCGCATTCCTAAGCGTGGCCTTATTTGTGCCTCTTGAGTTGAAGCGGCGGACGGAGCGCCGCAAGTTAATTCGGGAATACAGAAGATTAGGACTGACAACGTTGGAAGAAGGTGAATAAAAACTAAAACGGCAGCGAAATTATAATTTCGCTGCCGTTTTAGTTTTTACAATCCGGTCAATTTCCGGTTCGTTTTTATTTTGTGGCGTCGCCCCAGATTTCGGCGTCGTTGTATTGTTTATGCGGG
>JANMKN010000363.1:0-20451 GCA_031372065.1 Abditibacteriaceae bacterium
CGGCTTATATCGCGTGGGGCGCCGCCGAAAAAGCGAATTTAACATGGAGTTTTAGCGGCCATGCACGCGATATTTTTGTGAATGGCGGCGATTTAGCGGGCAAATTGGCTTCAGCAGAATTCGCCGCCGTTTGCACGCGCGCCGCCGCTCGGCAACTTGAAAACAGCGCGCCCACACAGCGCGACAAAATAATTTATGCGCCGCATGGCATTGAAGCGCAAGAAATTGAATTTAGCGACTGGAATGTTCCGCCTTTTGCCCAACTTCTGGCTGTGGGGCGCTTGGTTGAGAAAAAAGGTTTTGATGTTTTGCTCGACGCGTGTGCCATTTTGCAAGCACAAAACTTCCCCTTCGCGGCGCGCATTATCGGCGACGGGCCGTTGCGCGAAAAATTGATGCAGCGGCGTAATCGCTTGAATTTGCATAATTCGGTGTATCTTACCGGCGCGTTGCCGCAAAGCGAAACGATAACCGCAATGTGCAAATCATCGTGCTTGGTTGTGCCAGCCTTGATCGCCGCCGATGGTGACCGCGATGGATTGCCGAATGTGATTTTGGAAGCGGCGGCCTGCGGCTTGCCAATTGTGGCGACGCGCACCGGCGCCATCGAAGAATTTGTGGATGAAAGCACTGGCGTCTTATGCAAAGCGGGCCGCGCCGAAGCGTTAGCGGCGGCAGTTGCCTCGGTTTTTGCCGAGCGCGATCAAACCGAAAAACGCCGACACGCCGCGCGGCAACGCGTCGAAGACAACTTTGACCTGATGAAAAACGCCGCTCCTTTAGCAGCTGCCTTGAAAAAAACAACTCCCGTGTGAACTGTTTTGTGGCGCGTGGCGCGATGTTTTCTCGATACTTTTGTGAAGTATTTGGGCCATAAGCCTTGAACACTTCGCCTACAAATGATGTGCAAAATCCATTGCGCTCAATGCCGGAGCGAAAAAGTTCGCTCCTCACAAACGCACTTGTCTTAGAATCAGTTTGAAAAGTCGGAACTTAATTCCTCTCCCCTCCGGGGAGAGGTTAGGTGAGGGGCAAGAGGTCGCTTGCGACCTCTTCTGATGCAAGAAACCCCTCACCCCAACCCTCTCCCCCAACCGCTGCGCTGGGGAGAGGGAGAACTTTGCAAACTAATTCTTAGTAGGGTGCGTGGTTTTCTTTTTGTGCGCCCGTTTCGTTGCCGCCAGCGCAACCGCCGCTTTCATGCCGGTCTTATTTCGTAGGCTTTCGCCAAAAGCAATGAGACAGCCCTACGTGAACTATCCGTCTCATTTCTGAAGACACCAACAGATTTGGTGCTAATTAGGCCTTGCGGATTGCAAATGCCATTGCACATCGAACTTTCGAGTGCGCTGCGTTCTCCAATCTGCGACCATGAAAAACCGCTTTTTCGTTTTTGTCGCTCTTATTCTTCTTACTGCCGCCAGCTACGCCAATACTTTGCGCGGCCTTGTGCTTTTGCCGGATGGCAAACCGGCAGTGGGTGCCGAAGTTGTGCTGATAAATGGCACTGGTGATGAAGACCAGCCGTTGGTGACTGCTATAGCGCAGGCAGATGGCACCTTTGCCATTAAAAGCACAGACCTTTCATTTGATACGCCGGAAGACAGTCACGATTTTGTAGCGCATTTATCTGGTTATGGCTTGACGTGGCGCAAAACGGTGCAACCCGGTATTTTCACGCTGCGCTTGGCCCCGTCCGGCCCGCGCGTTTTGCGGGCACTTGATGAAGCCGGAAAACCAATTGCCAATTTTCAAGCCGCGCTTTATTTTTTGCATCGCCCTCATTTGCCGTGGGACGTTTGGGATGTGCTGGATTTGCCTGCATCGCTGGCAGAAAACTGGGCTTTGCACGCGTCAAATAACCAAGTGCGTTTAGTGACCACTCCGGCGCACCTCACTGCGCGTTGGCGTGTTACAGCACCCGGTTTCGCGCCGCAAAGTGTGATGGATACGGGCGCTGCAAAAATTAACGTCAGGCTGCAACGCGCGGCCACAGTGCGCGGCAAAATTACTGGTGATGGTCCGTTGCCGCCGAACTTGAAAATCAACGCCTCGGTTTCCATTAAAACCGACCCGACGGGCTGGTTAGATGCTTGGGGAAAGACTATTCCTGTGACGCCGGAGGGCACATTTGAAATTGCTATGCTGCCCGGCAAGGCGAATTTTCGTATTGTGCGCGATTGGTTGTCGCCAAGACAATTCGAGGGCGAAACGAGCGTGGAAATTAAAAGTGGCGCCATCCAGGACATCGCCATTTCGTCGCACGCCATGAAAACGGGACCTATTCTGGCGCGCGTGATGGATGATAGCGGCGCGCCAGTGCGCGGCGGGCGCTTTGTCGTTGGTGACCCTGCATTTTTGCGCCTGCCACCAACGGGTGACGATGGCATGACTCGGTTCTTCGCGGCACCCGGAAAAATGGAATTATTCGCTGACCCGCCGCCCGCTGGCTACCTGCGATCTGCCACTGACCCGCAAATGGATCGGCAAATTACGATTCCTGCTGGCGATGAGGCATTTCAGTTGCCCGATTTAGTGTTGCCCCGCGCCGCGCGAATGCAAGTGCGTGTTGTGTCGCCCACTGGCGAACCGTTGCCCGCTGTGTGGGTAGAATCCAGCGAGGATGCCGGACTGATTTACGGACACGATACGCTGCTCACCGATGACGTTGGCATCGCGCGTTTTACGCGACTTGACGGCAAAAAAGCGCAATTCGTGCGGGCGCACACGCCGCAAGGCTTCAGCGCAACATTAGCCGTGCCGCTGCCCTTGCCAAACAACGTGACTTTGACTTTTCGCCCTACTTTTACGCGCCTTGTGGTGCGCATTATGGACGATGCCGGGCAGCCTCTTTCCCACACAACAGTGACAGCGATGGCCCGCGACATCAGCGCCAAGCGCGACAACGAACCGAGTCAAGATATTCAATTAAAAACCGATGCGACAGGGCACCTTTTTAGCCCGCCTTTGCCGCCCCAAATGAGCTATCGTCTCAGCCTTGCACCGCCCGGCGTCGTTCCGTTATTGACGGCATGGCGTCCGGCACGCGGCGCGCAAATCGTGTTCGGCACTGTTGTTTTGCAACGACTGAATGGCGTTTTACGCGGCACCGTGCAAGACGCGCGCGGCAAGGCGCTTCAAGGCGTGCGCATATGGAGTCTCAGTGCCGAACATCTCAATGCCGCGCGCAAAACTATCAGTGATGTGCGCGGCGCGTTCAGACTCGACAAAATGCCAAAGCGCACTTTGTTGGTCTTTGCGCAAGACGCTAAAGGTGAAATTGACTACGCTTATGCGCCGCCGAACGCGAAGCTGAATTTACAATTGGGACACCGAAAGCGCGTCGCGCAAACAACCACATCTCAAGAGCGGCGCGCTTTAGCAAGGCGCTTGTTAAAGGCCACAATGCGCGAGGTGCAAAACGCCAAGCCCGGCGAGGCACGCATTAATAATCTGGCATATTTGGCGGCTCAATTGGCGCGCTGCGATGCCAATCGCGCCCGCCAACTGGTGGCGAGTTACCCCGAAGCGCGCGAGTATTTGCTGGCTGAACAATTTAGCCAAGCCCTCGAACGCGAGCCGCCGAACGTGACGCGCGCTATGGCTTGTTGGAACGCACTCAAACCTGCCGAATGGCGAACTTATCGGCTCACTAATGAGACATGGAAATTGGCCGCGCACCATCCCGACGCGGCGCGGCTGCTTTTGCCCCTCGCTTTGCGAACGGCGCGTAGCACGAGCGATATTCCCGCGCGCCTTTCTCAACTCACGACCTTGCTGGGAACCTTGGCGAGGCTCCACGATTCCGGCGTGCCACTTTTGCGCGCTGAAATCGAACATCTCGTCATACTTTTGCCGGACGACAGCGCGAAACTGAGTGCGCGCTTGAATTTAGCAGGCAATTTGGCGTTTTCTGATGTCGATGTCGCGCTGACGATGATCGAACCGCTCTCTAAGAGCGCAGAGCGCGCTCGTGTTATGCGCCAAATTGCTCGCCGCTTGGCGCCGCGCGATGCAGAACGCGCGATTCGCTTGGTGCGCGAAGCCGTTGTCGAAAACGATTCGCAATCCTATCTCGAAGCAAGCGATGAAGCAATGGCGCTACTTTGCCCAGCCATCGCCAAAACCAACTTGCCGCGCGCCATCGCGCTGACCAATTCGCTGCCACCGGGTTATCCTCGTGCGCTGGCGCACTTTCTGTTGGCACAACAGCAAGCCTCAAAAAGCAAAAAGCAAGCGCGCATCCAATTGGAGGCGGCAATTTTAGAAGCATCAAATTCCAAAGGCGTCGCCGCGTTGGAAACTGATGCTGGTTGGCGCGCTCCTGAAGAAAATTACGTTGTCCGCTCACAAGATCAGGAAAATCTCGACAGCCTGCGCCTGCTGTTAGCAAGGGCAGCGCGACGCTGGAATTTGCCAGGCGCTTCTGAACTGACTTTGCGGGCTTTGGCGAGCAACGCCGTCGGCACATTTTCGGCGGGCGGCGGTGACTATGTCATCCAACAGGATGCCGCTGCTACGATGGCCGCCGCGCAGATTCTGCCCGCTTATGCGCGCGACTGGGTTAAGGTTTATTGGCCGCGCGTGAAAGCGCGCGATAAAAATATAGGTTTGTGGACGTTGACCAATATGATGGTGGCCGCTGCGTTTAGCGACACGAAATTGTGTGAGAAAATCTGGCGCGAAATGCCCGCCGGCCAACGTGCTTATTGCACTGGGGAATTCTACGAAATGATGCAGGCAGGCGATGCGAGTTTCGAGCGCGCAGTGCGAACCCATCTGCATCTGAATTACGATGCGAATATGTAAACAATGTGGCGCGGAAACGAAAAGGCTTTATCATCTCTCCAAAGGCTGGGGAGGCAAGGGTTATGCGAATGAATCAATTTATCGTGCGGGGACTACCGGGATTATCTCTGTTGGGGTTGCTGGCATTGGGTGGTTGCGGCGCCAGTGAAAATGCGGCGGAATCAACGGCTTCGATGCCGATGAGCGTGGCGGCAAGTGGTGAAGCGGCGCCTGCCACAAATGAAGCGACCAAAGCAGTTTCGGATGTGCCTGTTTCTCCGGCTGCGGCTACAGCGCAACTCGTGAAAGCAGCGGCGGCAGTGCCGCGCAAGATTATTTATAACGCGACGGTTGAACTCGTTTCCGATAACTTTTCGGTTGCGCAACAAAGTTTGCTGAAATTAGTGAAAATCAGTCGCGGTTACGTTAGCGAAACCAACGTCAGCGGCACAACCGGCGCGCCACGGCAAGGTTCATGGAAAGTGCGCATCCCCGCCGATCAATTTGAATCGTTTATGTCTGCCGTTGCCAAACTGGGCGAATTGCAAACCACGCACACCGATTCGCAAGATGTGACCGAAGAATTCTACGATTTGCAAGCGCGCATTTCCAACAAGCAAGTCGAAGAAAAACGCCTTATCGAACACCTCAAAAAGTCCACCGGCAAACTCAGCGAAATTCTCCAAGTTGAAAAAGAACTCAGCCGCGTGCGCGGCGAAATTGAACAAATGCAAGGCCGCGTGCGCTTGCTATCGAACCTGACGGCGCTGACGACAGTCACCGTTTCCATCCGCGAAGTGAAAGATTACGTCCCGCCCAAGCCAGCTACCTTCGGGACGCAAATCGCGCGCACCTTTCAAGAATCGCTTGGACAACTCGGTGGATTTGGCAAAGGTCTGGTGTTGTTATTTGTCGCACTGGCGCCGTGGTTCGTTGTGTTGTTGATTATCGGCGTGCCCGCTTGGGGTATCGCGCGGCGCCGCAAGAAAAATTGATAGTGCGCTGTTGTTCAACACCTTCAATCGTCGTTTAGCGATTCTCATTAACGAATCGCAAGGCAGAAGCACGCGCAAAGCTGGCAAAATTAGAATCCGCCAGATAGCGGATGGAGTTCTTCGCAAGACAGAACACACTCCTCCCATGATGAATGATGAACCGATCAATCAACAGGGAAGTGTCGCTGTGAACACGCCGATTTATGTCCGCCATGCCGCGTTGTCTGAGTGGGTGCGCCAGATGGCCGAGCTTTGCCAGCCCGATGCGGTTTATTGGTGCGATGGCTCGCCCGAAGAATACGAGCGCCTGTGCAATCAACTGGTCGAAAGTGGAACGTTTATTCGTTTGAATGACAAAGTGCGCCCACATAGCTTTTTGGCGCGCTCCGACCCCGACGATGTGGCGCGCGTCGAAGACCGCACTTTCATTTGCAGCGTCAGCAAAACCGATGCGGGGCCGACCAACATTTGGATGGCGCCCAGAGAAATGAAAGAAACGCTGACGCATCTTTTTAACGGCTGCATGAAAGGGCGCACGATGTATGTAGTGCCGTTTTCGATGGGGCCGTTGGGGTCGCCGATGGCACACATTGGCGTTGAAATCACTGATTCGCCTTATGTTGTGGTCAACATGAAAATCATGACGCGCATGGGCCGCGCGGTTTTCGATGTGTTGGGCGAAAAAGGCGATTATATTCCGTGTATGCACTCAATTGGAATGCCCCTTGAAACCGGCCAGCAGGATGTGGCGTGGCCGTGCAACAAAGACAAAAAATACATTGTGCATTTCCCCGAAGGGCGCGCGATTTGGAGCTATGGAAGTGGCTATGGCGGCAACGCGCTTTTAGGAAAGAAATGCTTCGCCCTTCGTATCGCTTCCAGCATGGCGCGCGATGAAGGCTGGCTGGCCGAGCATATGCTGATTTTAGGCGTGGAATCGCCTGAAGGCGAAAAGACTTATGTGGCGGCAGCCTTTCCGTCAGCCTGCGGCAAAACCAACTTCGCGATGCTGATTCCACCCAAAGCGATGGAAGGCTGGAAAGTGACGACAGTTGGCGATGACATCGCGTGGATTAAACCCGGCGCCGATGGAAAAATTTATGCCATTAATCCCGAAGCCGGTTACTTTGGCGTCGCACCCGGCACCTCTTACGCCACCAACCCGAACGCGATGGATTCCATGCGCGCCAACACCATCTTCACCAACGTCGCGCTCACGGACGACGGTGATGTGTGGTGGGAAGGTATGACGGCAGAGAAGCCGGCGCACCTGATTGACTGGACAAGCGGGGAATGGACGCCTGATTGCGGGCGCAAAGCCGCGCATCCCAACGCGCGTTTCACGGCGCCGGCCAGCCAATGCCCGTGCGTTGATGCCGAAGCAGAAAACCCGCGTGGCGTGCCGATTAAAGCCTTTATTTTCGGCGGACGGCGCGGCACTTTAATGCCACTGGTTTATCAAGCGTTCAACTGGACTTATGGCGTCTACTTAGCGGCCACCATAGGCAGTGAAACTACGGCTGCCGCAGCGGGCGCCGTGGGCCATGTGCGGCGCGACCCGTTTGCCATGCTGCCGTTTTGCGGCTATCACATGGGCGATTATTTCAACCACTGGCTGCAATTTGGCCGAACCATTCCCAATCCGCCGCGCATTTTTGCCGTGAATTGGTTTCGCACCGATGACGAAGGTAAATTCCTCTGGCCCGGCTTCGGCGAGAATATGCGCGTGCTGAAATGGATCGTCGAGCGCGCCAACGGCCACGCGGTTAGCATCGAAGGCCCGATTGGTTGGATGCCGCGTTACGAGGACTTAGACTGGCGCGGACTGGAAGATTTCAAGAAATGCCAGTTCAACGAGCTGATGTCGGTTGATCGCGTCGAATGGAATGCGGAAATCCTTTCGCACGAAGAATTGTTCATCAAGCTCTACGACCGTTTGCCGAAGGAACTGCTCTCAATCCGCGACCTGACTCTTTCGAGCTTGTGGCGTTCGCCGGAACACTGGGAAATATAAATGCCCGAAAACCAAGCGGCTCGTGAGCAACTGGCGGCAATTTTAGAAGCTTCGGACGACGCCATTATCGGCATCACGCCGGAGGGCATCGTTTCCGGTTGGAGCCGCAGCGCCGGGGAAATCTTTGGCTACAGCGCGACTGAAATTATTGGGCAGCCTCTGTCGCTGTTGTCGCCGCGTGATTTGGTGCGAGAAGGCCGCGAAATCATGCGCCAAATCGCGGCTGGCGAAGCAGTTGGGCGCTTTGAAACCGTGCGCGTGGCCAAAGATGGCAGCCGGCTGGACGTGCGAATGTCGCTCACGCCACTGCGCGACGAATCCGGCGCGGTTTCCGGCGCTGTAGCTCTCGTGCGCGACATCTCGGCACGCCGCGAAGCCGAACGCGCTGTGCGAGAAATGGAAGCCGGCGCCCATAACCGGGCTGTCGTTTTAGAAACGGCCAATCGTGTCGCGTTGGATATTCTCACCAGCCGCACCGGCGCCGAAGCTCTGCGCCACATCGCCGACGCGGCGCGCGTTTTAGTCGGCGCTCGTTATGCGGCATTGGGCGTGGCGCGTGAGCATGGCGGCGGCTTGAAACAGTTCATCGCCGTAGGTCTCACGCCTGAGGAAGAAGCCGCCATCGGCTCGTTGCCGCGCGGGCATGGCATTTTAGGACTGCTGCTCGAACGCCGTGAGCCGTTGCGAATAGATAAAATCGGCGCCCATCCCGCTTCGGTCGGTTTTCCGGCCAATCATCCGCCGATGGATTCGTTTTTGGGCGTGCCGATTCGGCGCGGCGAAGTGATTTTAGGCAGTCTTTATCTCACCAACAAGCAAGGCGGCGGCTCGTTCACCGAAGCCGACGAGGCTGCGGTTCAGGCTTTGGGCGCGCACGCGGCCATTGCCATCTACAACTCGCAATTGCTGGCGCAGCAGCGTTCTCTGGTTTCCAGCCTCATCACCGCGCAGGAAGACGAGCATCGCGCCGTCGCTTACGATTTGCACGACGGCCTAACGCAATATGTGATGGCGTCACACGCGCATTTGGAAGCCTTCAAGCGCGCCCACGCGACCGGAAAAGCCGAAAAAGCCGCACGCGAATTAGAACAGGGCTTGCAGTTCTTGAAGGAAGCTGTGGTCGAATCGCGCCGACTGGTCAACGGTCTGCGCCTGCTGGCATTGGACGACTTGGGCTTAGCCGGCGCGCTGGAGCAACTGCTGCACGATGAAAAAAACCGCGCCGGCTGGGAAGACGCCGGCTTAATTCATAATCTTGGCGATGCGCGCTTCGACCGCACGCTGGAAACCGGCGTTTATCGCATCGCGCAGGAAGCCCTGACCAACGCGCGCCGCCATGCCGAAACGCCGCGCGTAGAAATGAAACTGTTGCTGGGCGATGGGCAATTGCTGCTCGAAGCGCGCGATTGGGGTCAGGGCTTCAATACGAAAGAGCGCGTTGGCGCGCCCGGCCATGCTGGTTTGCAGGGCATCATCGAGCGCGTGCATTTATTAAGCGGAACGCTGGAACTGCATTCGATGCCCGGCATCGGCACCACGCTACGCGCCCGCTTTCCGGCGTCGCCCGGAGAAAGTGACTAAAAATGAGCGAAACCAAGCTGTCTGAAATCACCGTGCTGCTGGTTGACGATCACGCCATCTGGCGCGGCGGCGTGAAAAGTATGTTAGACGACACCGAGTTCCGCGTCGTCGGCGAAGCCTCGTCCGGGCCGGAAGGTGTCGAAAAAGTGCGCGAATTGCAGCCGCGTCTGGTGTTATTGGACATCCGCATGGCCGGCGGCGATGGCTTGGATGCTTTGGGTGCCATTCGCGCCGAAAATGCCGCGACTTCAGTCGTCATGCTGACAACTTACGACAACCCAACTTATATGGCTCGCGCGGTTGCAGGCGGCGCGTCGGGTTACGTTCTCAAAGGTGTCGGGCGCGACGAATTGTTAGACGCGCTCCGCAAAGTTGCGGGTGGCGAAATGCTGCTCGCAGCCAAAGATTTAACGCGCATTTTGCGCGGCGTCAGCGAAAGCGCGGCGCTCGCCAAAGATTTGATTCAGCCTTTGTCCGAGCGCGAAATCGAAGTGTTACGTCTTCTTTCAACCGGTCTGTCGAATAAGGAGATCGCGCCCTTGCTTTTCATTTCGGAAAGCACCATCAAAACCCATGTCGAGCACATCATTCGCAAACTCGGTGTCGCCGACCGCGTGCAGGCGGCCGTTTGGGCCGCGCGGCATGGGCTGATAGCCACAGAATCCGCCATTTAGCGGATGCTCCCGGCCTCGCGCTTATTCATACTTTTCCGAAGATGCCGGAAATTCGGAGGAGCCATGAATTCAAACCCAACACGTCTGCGCGAACATCCTAACGCCCGCTTCGCTGCGGCAGAACACGTTCTTAACCTTGCAGAAAGTGTCGCGCAGTTACGCGCGGAAGAACATTCCGCACAGTGCGGCCATCGGCAAATTACGCTTTACCACCACGCGCCGCTCACGATGGTTTTGTTTGCCTTCGAGCCTGAGGGCGAACTGCGCGATCACGCCACAGCCGGTCTTGTGACGATTCAGGCGCTCGACGGCGCCCTGACGGTGCAAACCCCCGAACAAACCTACCAACTCACGGCGGGCATGATTGTCGTTCTCGCGCCTAAAGTGCGCCATAGCGTGCGTGCCGCGCAGGCGAGTTCGATGCTCTTGACGGTGCATCTTCAAGTGGAGTCGCCGGACAAATGAGTAGCGCAGCGGATATTCTCATTGACCTGCCGGCCTTAAGCGACGCGGCAGCGGGTAACGGGCCTGTGTGGGGCTGCGCGCTGGATGACCTCAATCTCACGCTGCTGGCGTGGGAATCAGGCGGACAGGTGGCGCCGCACGTTAACAGCGAGTTGGATGTGGTTTTCTTTGGCGTCACGGGCGAAGGCGAAGTGACTATCAACGACCAAATTTTCACACTTTCTCCCGGAAAACTGCTGCTTATCGCCAAAGGCAGCGAACGCGCTGTTCGCGGCTTGAGCGACAAATTTTCTTATCTCAGCGTGCATCGCCGCCGCGCCGGCTTGATGCCGACGTCGGTCAAACGTGCGGCCCGGTAAAGGTGGCTTATGCCTGAAAACGTCTTCATCATTGACCCATCGCGCTGCATTGGCTGTCAGGCGTGCGTGCAAGGCTGCGCCGAATGCGACACCCATCGCGGCACTTCGATGATTCATCTGGAGTTCGTGGATCGCGCACAATCGGTGCAGACCACGCCGCAGGTTTGTATGCACTGCGAGAACCCGACTTGCGCGCAGGTTTGCCCCGCCGATGCCATTAAGCAAACGCCGGATGGCGTGGTGCAAAGCTCGCTTAAACCGCGCTGTATCGGCTGCTCGAATTGCGTTTTAGCGTGTCCGTTCGGCGTGCCCAAATACTTCGTCGAAATTGACCAGATGCAAAAGTGCGATATGTGCTACGACCGCACCAGCGTCGGCAAGCGTCCGATGTGCGCGACGGTTTGCCCGTCCGAGGCGCTGTATTACGGCCCGCGCGAGGAATGGGAAAAACGGCGGCGCGGCAAGCCGGTCAACGAATGGCGCTTTGGAAAACAGCTTGTCAAAACCGGCGTTTATATGGTCATGCCGGACGATACCGAACGCTTCGAGCAACGCGTGGACGTGCTTCTTTCGAGCATTAAACCCGCGCAAAAGGAGAAGCCATGAACGATGCCGATGCTCCCAAATGGCGCAAAGATTTCCCTATTGAGCGCAGCGTGGACGATTATGTCACGCGCCGTGAGTTCACCAAGTTCCTGATCATGATTTCCGGCGCGACGGCGCTCGGTAACGGCTATTTTGCTTTGGCGAAGCTGCAAAGCGAGCGCGTCGCCCTGCACCCGCCGCAGGCCATCGCAGGCGCTGATGAATTGCAACATGACGCCGTAAAATTGTTTCGCTATCCGACGGAAAACGACCCGGCGCTGCTCATTCGATTGCCCAACGGCGAACACGTCGCTTATCTGCAACGCTGCACGCATCTGACGTGCCCGGTGATGTATTCGCAAGCGCGCGGACGCATCGAATGTCCGTGTCACAACGGCGCCTTCGACGCCGCAACGGGCAGTGTTCTCGAAGGCCCGCCGCCGCGCCCTTTGCCGCGCATCGCTTTGCGCGTCGAGAACGGGCAAGTCTTCGCCATCGGAGTGGAAAACGGTGAAGAACCACACGCCCAATCATAATCCGCCGTTTAGCGGATGCCCGGCGCGCACGAATTTTCCAAAATGCTTCTCGTTAATCCATAAGTTGAACGCTATGAAAGACCAGAATCCGCGACTTGCTCGTTTAGAGCAAAAACTTCAGGGCGTGCAAGCCTTACTCATCGTGGTGCTGCTGGTGCTGCTCATCCAGTTGTGGCTCATCACCATCGCGCTCGAAGAGTATTTGGCGGCGCGCCATCAACTGGCGGTGCCGACGTTTCTCGCGTCGCTGGCGTGCTTTGGCTTCAACCTGTGGCTACTCAAGTATTTGCGCGATTTGGATCGCGCCGGAAAGGATCGTGATGCCTCGTGACTGACATTTCTGCAAAATCTGGTTCAAGCAAAGCACTGGCGCTTTCGACGATTTCGTTTGCCGTCGCGTTTGCCGTTTGGGGCATGATTTCGCCGCTCGCCAAAACGTTTCAAACCACGTTTCATCTGAGCGAGCAGCAAGCGTGGCTTTTAATCGCCGTGCCGGTTTTGCTCGGCTCGATCATGCGCCTGCCGATGGGAATGTTGGCGGATCGCTTCGGAGGACGCATCGTTTTCGGTGCGCTGCTGATTTTTATCGCGCTGCCGGCCTTCATGCTCAGTGTTTCTCACTCGTTTGAAGCGTTCTTGTTTTGGGGCTTGTTACTGGGCATGGCGGGCAGTTCGTTCGCCGTCGGCGTGACGTTTACCTCGAAGTGGTTTTCGCCCGAAAAGCAAGGTATGGCGCTCGGCGTTTTCGGCGCCGGCAACATCGGGCAAAGTTTGGCGCTGTTTTTCGTGCCGGTTTTATCGGGACGATTCGGCTGGCAAATCACTTATCAAATCTTCGCCGCCGTCGCGTTGCTCTGGGGCATCGTTTTCCTGATGTTCGCCCGCAACGCGCCGGTTGTTACGCAGCCGCGCAGTTTCAGTGCGATGCTCAAAGTGCTGTGGGAAAAGCCGCTTTCGTGGCTGCTGGCGCTGTTTTACTTCGTGACCTTCGGCGGTTTCGTGGCGCTGAGCATTGGCCTGCCGAAACTGCTGCAAGAAATATTCGGCCTCACCAAAGAAGACGCCGGATTGCGCGTGGCGGGCTTTGTGTTGCTGGCAACGATCATGCGACCTTTAGGCGGCGCTCTCAGCGATAAAATCGGCGGCGCGCGTTTGCTCATGGGCGTGTTCGCGGGCGCCGGAATTTTAGCGCTTGGCATGACTTTCGACCAAATGCTGCCTTTCACGCTGGGCGCGCTTGGCGTGGCGTCGTGTATCGGTTTGGGTAATGGCGCGGTGTTTAAACTGGTGCCGCAATTCTTTCCGCAAGACACCGGCACCGTGACGGGATTAGTCGGCGCGATGGGCGGGTTGGGCGGCTTTTTCCCGCCGCTGATTTTAGGCATCATCAAAACGCGCACCGGCGCTTACGATTTAGGTTTTGTTCTGCTCGCCGGCTTCTGTTTTGTGTGCCTGATTTTGAATTACGTCGTGTTCCTGAAGCGTCCCAGCGGTAAATCAAGCGTCGCAGCGGCGACTTCTTAAACGACCATGAGCCATCAACTCGACCGTAAAGCGGCGCTGACGGGAATTGCCGCCGCATTGCTGCTTATCGCGGCGATTTATGTCGGCTCGCGCGGTTTTGCACACATTGACCCGGCGCTGATTGCTTACACCAGCGCCAGTGTTTTTGCGGCGTTCGGCATTGTTTATCGTTATGCGATTTGGCTGCAAAAGCCGCCGACCAATATGTATTGGCATCGTGGCTGGCAATTGTTTTTTCGGCCCAAAGATTTGCCGAAAAACGTGCTGTGGCTCCTTCGCTTGTTCCTTAACACCTTCGTTTTTCAAACTTTCATCGAAAAACGCAGCCACGTCCGCTGGATGGCCCATTTTCTGATTTCATGGGGCTGCATCGTGGCGTGTCTGGTGACGTTTCCTCTGGTGTGGGGCTGGGTTCATTTCGACGCCGATCCCACAAATCCCATTGCTTATCAGGCGCACGTTTTCGGCTTTCACGCCGGAACGTTTCCCGCCGCCTCGCTGGTCGGGTGGATCACGTTTCACATTCTCGATTTTTGCGCCGTCGCGATTATTCTCGGTATTGCCTTCGCCTTCAAGCGCCGTATGTATGAGCCGGGCGCCCTGACCGTGCAAACCTTCGCGATGGACTTTTTGCCGCTGATTCTGCTGATTTCGGTTTGCATCACCGGCCTGATGCTAACCATCAGCGCGATTTGGATGCACGGCCATTCATACAGCTTTTTAGCGATTTTGCACGCTTTTAGCGTCATCGTGACGATGCTTTATATTCCGTTCGGCAAGTTTTTTCATATCTTTCAGCGCCCGGCGAATTTAGGTGTGGCGTTTTATAAACGCGAAGGCGCAGAAGGCGAGCGCGCTTTGTGCAAACGCTGCGGAAGCGACTTCGCCTCGCAAATGCACATTGACGATTTGAAAACCGTGCTTGACCAGTTGGGCCTCGATCAACACCTCGAAGACGGAGCGCATTATCAGGAAATCTGCCCGCAGTGCCGTCGCCGCCTGCTGGCCTTGAACCAACTCGAAGCCATCGGCGGGCCGGGGTTTTTGTGAGAGATTTGAGAGATTGAGGATTATCCATGTCGAATCCACCGCTGCCAATTGAGCAGCTTATCGAAGAGTTTGGGCCGCACCCGCAATACACGCCGCCGGGCGGCTGGAAGGGCGATAATCGGCCCGATAAAATCGTCGCCACGCATTGCTGCTTTTGCGGACAGCAGTGCGGCATCAATTTGAAAGTCAAGGACAACAAAGTCATCGGCTTCGAGCCGCGCGAAGAGTTTCCCTTCAATAAGGGCAAGCTGTGTCCGAAGGGCATCAAGCGTTATATGCAGAACGAGCATCCCGACCGGCTGCTGCATCCGCTCAAACGCACCGACAATGGCTTTGCGCGCATCAGTTGGGAAGAAGCCCTCGATGCCACCGTTAAAGGCATTCGCTCGGTGCAGCAGAAATACGGCAAGGATTCGTTTGCGGTTTTGTCCGGCTCGTCGCTGACCAACGAAAAGTGCTATCTGATGGGCAAGTTTGCGCGCGTGGGCATCGGCACAGCGAACATTGATTACAACGGTCGTTTGTGCATGGCCAGCGCGGCGGGAGCCAATAAAAAATGCTTCGGCATTGACCGCGCGGCCAACTCGTGGGAGGACATTCCGCTCGCCGACGTGATTCTCGTCACCGGCTCGAATGTCGCCGAATGCGCGCCGATTACAACGGATTATATCTGGCGGGCGCGCGACCGGGGCGCGAAATTGATCATGATTGACCCGCGCGTTACGCCGCTTGCGCGCACCGCCGATTTGCATATTCCGGTGCGTCCGGGCGGCGATTCGGCCTTGATGAACGGCATTTTGCACGTCGTCATCGAGCGCGGCTGGATTGATCGTGATTTCATCGCGCAGCACACAGCCAATTGGGACGACGTGGCCGCGATGGTCAAGAAATACACGCCCGAAGTGGCTGGTGAACTGAGCGGCGTTGACCCGCAACTCATCATCAAAGCCGCCGAAATGTGGGGGCCGGCCAAAACGAGCTTTCTTTTACACGCGCGCGGCATTGAGCATCACACCAAAGGCGTCGAAAACGTGATGACGTGCATCAATTTGGTTTTAGCGACGGGCCGCATCGGGCGCCCCGGCTGCGGCTACGCGACGATTACCGGGCAGGGCAACGGGCAGGGCGGGCGCGAACACGGCCAGAAATGCGACCAACTGCCCGGCTTCCGCGACATCGAAGACCCCAAAGCGCGTGAGCATATTTGCAAAATCTGGGAGATTGTTGATGCTGAGCTGCCGCACAAAGGCCAGAGCGCCGAAGACCTCGTGCAAATGATGCACGCCGGAGAAATCAAAGGCTTGTTTTCGATTTGCTTTAATCCCGTCGTCTCGCTGCCGGACGCCAATTTCACCAAAGCAGCGGTCGGAAAACTGGAAGATTATTCGATTATTGAATTTTTCATGAGCGAAACCGCGCAGCACGCCGACATCATTGTGCCGGGCAGCCTGCACGAGGAAGACGAGGGCACTGTTACCAGCGCCGAAGGCCGCGTGATTAAAATTAATCGCGCCGTTGAGCCGCCCGGTGAAGCGCGCCGCGATTGGGAAATTATTTGCGATTTGGGCCGTCGTTTGGGCCGCGAAAAGCACTTCGCGTTCACCAAAGTCGAAGACATTTTTAATGAATTGCGCGTTGCCAGCAAAGGCGGCACAGCGGATTACTTCGGCATCACTTACGAGAAAATTGACCGACAGCAAGGCGTTTTCTGGCCTTGTCCCGAACTCGATCATCCCGGCACGCCGCGCTTGTTTGAAGACAATAAATTTTACACGCCCGACAAAAAGGCGCATTTTCAAGCCGTGGAATTTCGCCCGCCCGCCGAAGTGCCGGATGAGGAATATCCGGTTATTCTCACGACGGGGCGTGTCATTAGCCAATATCTGAGCGGCACGCAAACGCGGCGCATTGGCGGTTTGCTCGATCAATATCCTGAGCCTTTGTGCGAGATGCACCCGAAACTCGCGCAAAAACTCGGCGTGCAAAACGGCGAATTGGTGAAAGTCGAAAGCCGGCGCGGGCAAGTGACGCTCAAAGCGCAAGTTGTGACTACGATTCGAGAAGACACGGTTTTCATTCCGTATCATTGGGCGAACGAACAGTCGGCCAACCTGCTGACGATTCGCGCGCTCGACCCGATGTCACGCATTCCCGAATATAAAGTCTGCGCGGTGCGCGTGAGCAAAGCGCAAGCGGGTGCGGCGCCAATGAAGCAATCGCTGGTGCCCGATTCCTTGGAAGACGCACAACAAAAATCATGAAGCACAACCCGTCATTTGGCCGATGAGACAGGCGCAGCGTGGTGGCAGACTGCATTTCAATTGAGGGGAAATCTGATGAATATTTTTGCATTGAAAAAGAGTCATGCCGCCGGACAACTTATCGTGCTTGGCGGGCAGGGCACTATGAGTTGCGGCGAAACCGTCGCGCAGATGGTGGCCGAGCGTCCGGCGCGGGCGCGCGTTTTTGAAAAATGGGGCATTGCTTATTGCTGCGGCCAGCGCACGGTGGCGCAGGCGTGCCGCGAGCAGAATGTGGACACCGAAGCCGTTTTGTCGGATTTGCGCGTCTGCGATGAGAGGATGGGTAAGTTGTCGGGCGATAACGATATTGATTGGTCGCAGGCTTCGCTTTGCGAGCAGATTGAGGCCATGGTGCGCGGGCCTCATCAATACTTACGCGATGAACTGCCGCGTTTGTCTTATTTGGTTGAGCGCGTCGCTGACGATCACGGCGCGGCGTTCTCCGAATTTTGGGAGATGCAGGGGCTTTTCGAAGATGTGAAACAAGAAATCGAGAGTCACATTTTGAGAGAAGAAACTGCCTTGTTTCCGCTTTTGAAATGGCTCGAAACCTCAGGCGCGGCGCCCGTAGAAACCGAAAATGACCGGAGTAATTCTATTAGCCTGATGCATTCGATTTATCATCAGCACTCGGAAAATACTATGCTGCGCGCCTCATTGAAAATACTGCGCGGTTGGATTAGCAATTTTCAGCCGCCGGTCGGCGTTTGCAACACCTATCGCGTGTTGGCGCATGATTTAGGCGAACTTGAAACCACCATCGCGCGCCATCTTAGCATTGAAGAAGACGTAATCTTTCCGCGTGCGCTGGCATTGGCTGCACCTGACGAAACAGCGTAATAAAGTTTTTTACGGCATTTTTCTGACAAATACCGTTTCCCATTGAATAACTGATTTCGGTTGTGCGTAGCTCCCGACGAATCCGCCAAATGGCGGATGCCGTTTCGCGGCAAATGAGCCACAATTAAGGGAGCAACGGCTTGCCGGAACACTCTATGGATTGGCTAAAAGATTTATTTACCGAAGATTCCGTCGCGCACGCGGTTTTAGTGCTGGGATTAGTCGCGGTTTGCGGGCTGGGCTTGGGTAGTGTTCAGATCAAAGGCATCGGACTCGGCATCGCGGGCGTGCTGTTCGCGGGCTTGGCTTTCGGACATTTTGGCCTCACGATTTCGCACGAAGTTTTGGATTTCGCGCGTGAATTTGGCCTGATTCTTTTCGTTTATGCCATCGGCGTGCAAGTCGGGCCGGGCTTTTTTAGCAGCTTGCGGCGACAAGGCTTGGCGCTCAACGCGCTGGCGCTCAGCATTGTGA
This sequence comes from Abditibacteriaceae bacterium, assembly GCA_031372065.1. Taxonomy (GTDB): domain Bacteria; phylum Armatimonadota; class Abditibacteriia; order Abditibacteriales; family Abditibacteriaceae; genus DASWNL01. Next base: position 18,189 of record JANMKN010000363.1, read on the forward strand.
TTTGCGGCGTCCTTGTCACTTTGGCGGTGAGTCGTTTTGGCGGCGTGCCCATGCCCGTGGCCGCCGGTTTGTTTTCGGGCGGCACCACCAACACGCCGTCGCTGGCCGCCGCGCAGCAGGCATTGCAAGAGTTGCCGGGCGCTTCCGAAAACGTGCAAAAAATGCCCGGTTTGGGCTACGCAGTGGCCTATCCGTTCGGCGTGTTGGGCATTATTCTCACCATGCTGATGGCGCGGCGCGCGTTTCGCGTGGATATGGCGCGTGAAGTCGAAGAATCGTTGCCGCAAAACGAAACGGCTCCGCTGGAAACGCTGAATATTGGAGTCACCAACGAGAATTTAAACGGCCTGCCGATTCGCAAATTGCCGCGCCTCAAAGATTCGGGTGTAGTGGTTTCGCGCGTGCAGCACGACGGCGAAATTCTCGTCGCGCGCGGCGATACGCGCATCGAAAGCGGCGACGTTTTGTTAGCCGTCGGGACAAAAGAAGAATTGGAAGCGTTCCGGCTCATTGTCGGCGAAAAATCGTCGCTCGACTTACGCCAAGCGCTGGGTGAAGTCACGACGCGCAGCTTAATCGTGACACAGCGCGCCATTTTGGGCAAAAGCATTCATCAGTTGAACTGGGCCGGGCGCTTTGGCGTGGTCGTCACGCGCATCAATCGCGCCGGAGTGGAATTGACGCCGCGCTCAAATTTGTATCTGCAATTTGGCGACAGATTGTTAGCCGTCGGCTCGGCGGAGGCGTTAACAGAAGCCGCACGCGAAATCGGCGACTCGGCGAAAGAATTGGAGCATCCTTCGATGGCGGCGATATTTCTCGGCATCGCATTCGGCGTGCTGCTCGGCAGCTTTCCGATTGCCCTTCCGGGCTTTCCCGCGCCGGTGAAATTAGGTTTGGCGGGCGGGCCGCTTCTTGCGGCGATTTTGCTCAGTCGCGTGGGGCGCATCGGGCCTTTGGTGTGGCATATGCCGCCCGCAGCGGGCGCGGCGTTGCGCGAAACGGGCATTATTTTGTTTCTGGCGTGCGTCGGCCTCAAATCCGGCGGCAATTTTGTGCCGACGCTGTTGCAAGGCGATGGCTGGCATTGGATGGCTTTGGCGACCCTGATTACCATAACTCCGCTGGTTTTGGCGGCTTTTGTGGCGCGTTTTGCCTTAAAAATGCCGTTTCCGGCCCTGTGCGGCCTTTTGGCAGGCAGCATGACCGACCCGCCGGCTTTGGCCTTCGCGCACAGCGTCACCGACTCCGACGCGCCCGCCGTCACTTACGCGACGGTTTACCCACTGGTGATGATCGCGCGCATCGTAGCGGCGCAGGTTTTAGTGATTTTCTTCCGGTGAAGGCTTTAAAACACAAAGAACACAAAGGATTTCACAAAGAAACACAAAGGTTTTGTGATGTGGTTCTTGATGTAGCCTTTTTTGAATCTTTGTGCCCTTTGTGAAATCCTTTGTGTTCTTTGTGTTTAAGATTGGAGCGAGCCATGCGAAGCGAATATGAAAAAAAACTGACGACGGTGGAAGCCGCTTTGAAGCACATTCGGCGCGGCGGGCGCATATTTATCGGGTCGGGCTGCGCCGAACCCGGCGCCCTCACACGCGGCTTGATTCAACACGCGCATTTGTTCGCCGACAATCCACTTATTCACATTCTCACGCAAGGCGAAGCGGCTTATGTGCGGCCCGAATATGCCGAAAATTTTCGGCACAACGCGTTTTTCATCGGCGCCAATGTGCGCGAAGCGGTGCAGGATGGGCGCGCCGATTACACGCCGATTTTTCTCTCGGAAATTCCCGCGCTGTTCGCGTCCGGCCCGATGCCGCTGGATGCGGCGCTGATTCAAGTCACGCCGCCCGACGCTCAAGGCTTTTGCTCGCTCGGCGTGAGCGTGGATGTGGTGAAAGCGGCGGCGCAAAGCGCACGTTTGGTAATCGCGCAGGTCAACCGCTTTATGCCGCGCACCTTCGGCGATTCGTTCGTGCATTTCAGCGAAATTGACTGCTTCATCGAAGCCGAAGAAAGCATCCGCGAAGTGCGTTTTAAGGCGCCCAATGCAGAAGCCGAGGCTATCTCCGGGAAAATCGGCGCCAACGTCGCGCGTTTGGTGCGCGACGGCGCCACGCTGCAAATGGGCATCGGCGCCATTCCCAACGCGGTTTTGGCGCATTTATGCGAGAAAAACGACCTCGGCGTTCACACCGAAATGTTCTCCGACGGCCTGATGGATTTGGTGGCGCGCGGCGTGGTCAACGGCAAGCGC
>JANMKN010000385.1:0-3081 GCA_031372065.1 Abditibacteriaceae bacterium
GCGCTTGAATTTGCGCAGTAAAACTGCCGTCGCCAAAATGCCGCAAAAGGCGATGAAGGCTGTGGATTTCACATCCAATTTCGATGGCCCCGGCGGAGAATCAATCACCACGCGTTCATTTTCGGCAAGGGCGCGGCGGCGTTTCAACTCCAATTCCAAACTTTGCAGGCCGCGCTGCATGGCCCATTCGTGATTGCGCTCAAAAACTGGTTTTAGCACGATGGAACCGTATTTTAACAAGGGTTTTTCGGCGGCAATGCGCCAATCGAATAGAATGTTGACGAAATCGCCGTCCTGCTCCAATTCCCAAACACCGCGCCCTTCAAAATCGCCCTGCGCGCCAATGACAATGCGGTGCGGCGCTTCAATTTCCAAAACGCGCAACGTCCATTTGAGCGTGTAAGGCAGCCAACCTTTAGTGTGCAAATCCAATTTGCGCCCGATGCCATTGGCATCGCCGGCAGCGACTTGCTGCACCGCCAGATAAACTGAAGGCCACCATTCGGCCAGCGCGCCACTATCAGCGAGAATCGCGAAAACTTCGTCAATCGTGCCCGGCGTGCGCCAGTGCGTTAGAAAATGATAATCGTGGTTCGACATTTCGCGGCCTCGTTTGCAGTTTTTCGGGTTTGGTTTTTCTGGCTTCAAGTTTGCGAAGCAGGACGAATCGGTTTAAACAATTGAATTATGTCGCGTCCGTTTTCACAAGAATCATTTTACGAAGAAGCCAAACCGCATTTTTGGCGGAAGTTGGTGCCGGTGGCTATCGTTTTGTGCGCCGGGGCCATCGCCTATTGCGTGGGAACATCCACTGAAACGCATCTTACACAACGCATTTCCCCAATAAATGGGCCACACAGCGCGCCGACTGTAGAACGTGTCGTCATTGGACAAGACGATCTCGAAATCATGGCGCCCTCGCCGACTCTACCCCCACCAATTTCGTTTACGGTTTTGCAAGCCCCGGCGCCACAAGTCAAGCGCACAGTGCCCGTGACAAAGCCCAAATCGGAGCCGGTTGTAAACCCGCTGCAAGACAACACGATTCCCTTCCGTCCCGCTGAAGAGTATCCGCCGGGGCTGGAGCAGCCCGTTCCACTCGAAGATCACACAATCGAAGCGCATCCAACTTCTGCGCCGCCTCAACTCGCCGCACCGTTGAATTTTGAGCAGGCTTCGCCCATTCCGGCCCCGGAAACTTCGCCCGACGCGCAGTAAAGGCTCTGTTTTAGGCCGCGACAAAGAGCAGAATCAGCATAAAATGACAAAAGCTGCCGCCCAGCACAAAAATGTGCCACAGGTCGTGCGCCGAAAATTTGCCGGGCACTAAATGAGGACGATCCGCCGCAAAAATGATGGTTCCGATGGAATAAACCACGCCGCCGCCCACCAGCCACCAAAACGCCGCTGGTGGCCACACCGCCCGCAATGGCCCCAAGACTACCAAGGCCATCCAGCCCATAATGACACACAAAATCACGCGCGGCACTTCAAATTTCAGTTTCCAAATGTAAACGCCAAAGGTGCCAAACAACGCCAAACCCCAGATAACGGCTAACATGGTATAGCCCCACGCGCCGCGCAGTGTCACCATGCAAACTGGCGTATATGTGCCCGCGATCAACGCGAAAATCGCGCAATGATCGAAGCGCATCAAAGCGAACTCTTTTTCTTCGGAAACGTGCAGTGAGTGATACAGCGTGCTGGCAGTGTAAAGCAAAATCAGCGAGGCGCCATAAATGGAAAACGCTGTGAGATGTAAAACGCGGCCTCTGGCAGCAATCAGCAAAACGATTAAACCAATAACCGACAAAACAATGCCCGCCATGTGAGACAAACCACAAAACGGCTCTTTGGGCAAACGCAGTCGCGAGGGACGCAAACGGGGGGATTTTTCAGGCTTCAAAACATACTCCGTGACAAATTCTGCCTCTCAGTATGAAAAAAATCCCGCTTCTCTGCACGGCGCCTGCCGGTTTTGAATATATATGACGGGATTATAACGGCTGCAAAAGCAAACGCCGCGTGCCAGATCGGACACGCGGCGTTTTACAGCGTCAGATTGGCTTACGGAGTTGCCGGTGGTTGGGCTTGCTGTTGTGCGGACGAATAGTAGGTGGGAATAGTGCCACGCAGCATGGCGCCTTCGGGCGTGTTTTCAGGAAAATCGCGCGTTGCGGCATCATACCACGCCACGAGAACAGCGCTCAGTTCACCGGTCATTTTGGTTAGTTTGCTGGCGGCGCTACGCCAATTGGTTTTGGCATCGCTGTAGGCTATACGCAAAGTTTCGATTTGCGGGCGCATCGCTTTATAGGCAATTAAATCGTGACCGGGCGAGAAAATCCAAGCGGCCTCGATTTTTTGCCATGCGGCTTCAAAGTCGCGCGCTTCATCAATGGTGTCGGAGCGTCCCGTGCCGTAGTCCACCAAAGCGTCCAAAACGGCTAACTTTTCGGGTTGGTCTTTGAAGTGAAACTGCCCTGCGGCCCTGCCCTTGACGGTGAGTAATTCCAAGGCATCAATTTGGTTGTCCAACAGGCCGCGCGCATTGATCTGAGCGGTTTGTAACTGCGTTTCCAACTCGCGTTGGTCTTTGAAGGCATCCATGAGCGCCTTGAATTGAAGAGGCGTCATTTCGGGCCATACCCAATTGGAATTGGCTTGCAACTCGACCATCGCACTGTGGGAGGGCAAGGCCCGCTCCCAGACTTCCGGCACGGTAAACGACATGATTTTCCTCCGTTAATATATGTCCAACTTTAGACTACGTTAGTTTTGAGGCTCCGCAGCCTAATTTGGTGCTAAAACCAGCGAATTCCTACTCAAAAAGCAGAGAAAGAGGCATCCATTTTGCCGCCGCGCCCTGATGAAAGCAAAATCGCCTCGATTCTCTACGAAATCAGCCTGGTTCTCTACGAAATCACATCACTTCTGCATCAAATCAGACCGATTCTCTACGCCGACAAGCCGATTCTCTACGAAATCAGCCCACTTCTGCACCAATTCCGATCAATTCTCTATGCAATCAGCCCGATTCTCTACCCATCAAGCCGATTCCCTACGCCTTCGGCCCACTTC
>JANMKN010000405.1:0-5208 GCA_031372065.1 Abditibacteriaceae bacterium
TTTGCCCAGAATTAACTTTTAATCTTTCGGAGCGTGTGATTGTGGTTCTCCCTTCCCCTTCGCCGTTTCAAGGGGAAGGGCCGGGGATGGGGTTCTTTGGGCAAGGGGTTCAATGGAAAAACGCACGCGCCTTTACTTCGATAACGCCGCGACAACTCCTTTATGCGACGCGGCGCGCGCGGCGATGCAGCCGCATTTGGACGCCGAATTTGGCAACGCCAGCAGCCCGTATGCTTTGGGCCGCACCGCACGCATGGCGATTGACCGCGCGCGGGCACAGGTCGCCGCGCTGCTTGGCGCTTATCCCGACGAAATCGCCTTCACTTCCGGCGGCACCGAAAGCGACAACTGGGCGTTGCTCGGCGTGGCTTTGGCGCATTGGGAAACTGCAAAACGCCACATCATTCTTTCGGCGATTGAACACCACGCCGTTCTCGAAGCGGGCGACACTTTGCGCGAACTCGGCTTTGAAATCGAACTCGCGCCGGTTGATGCCGATGGCGTTTGCCGTCCTGAAAATATCGCCGCTTCCATTCGCCCCGAAACGTGTTTAATCTCGGTCATGGCTGTCAACAACGAAACAGGCGTTTGCCAGCCGATTGCAGAAATTGCACAAATCGCGCACGAAAACGAGATCGCTTTGCACAGCGACGCCGTGCAAATGGCAGGCAAGATTCCAATAAACGTTTTGGAATTCGGCGCTGATTTAATCACGCTTTCGGCGCACAAAATCGGTGGGCCAAAAGGCGCAGGCGCTTTGTGGATTCGACGCGGCCAGCGCATGAAAGCGCTTTTGCGCGGCGGCGGACAAGAGCGTGGACGCCGCGCCGGAACCGAAAACGTGCTTGCTATCGCCGGATTCGGCGCGGCGGCGCAAATCGCTCACGAAAATTTGGAAACGAGTGCCGCGCATTTGATAAAATTGCGCGAACAATTAGAAAACGGCTTGCACAAGCTGACAAATGCGCAAATTAACGGCGAAAACGCGCCGCGCGCGCCGCATATTACCAATGTTTCGCTTGCGGGCGTGCGCGCCGAAAGTCTGGCGCTTAATCTCGATTTGCGCGGCATTGCTATTGGCACTGGCTCGGCTTGTGCATCGGGTGCGTTGGAGCCGTCGCACGTTTTGGCGGCCATGAATCGCAGCCGCGAAGCCGCCAAATCTTCGCTGCGCATTTCGCTTGGCCCACAAAATGCAGCCTCTGAAATTGACGAGTTGCTACAAGTGCTGGGCGAGTTGGTTCTTCCCGTTTAAACAATCGCTGATCGCTGAAAGAATTTATGAAGCAAGCTGTTATTACTGGCATCGGCGTTGTCTCGCCTTTTGGTATTGGTTGGAAAAATTGGGTTGAAGGCTTGCGCGCTGGAAGTTCTGGCATTCGCCGCTTGACGCATTTTGATCCGTTGTGTCCGATTTCGGTTTATGGCGTGGCCCACGAAGTTCCCGTCCGCGCCCAATCGCCGATTGCCTGCCACGTCGCGGCTGAAATTCCCGATTTCGAGCCGCGCGACTGGATTGACCCCAAAGATTTGCCGCGTGTGCCGCGCATTGTGCCGCTCGCGCTTTGTGCTGCCCAGCAAGCCCTGAAAAGCGCCGGTTTAGACGAACTTTCCGAGGCGCAAAAACGCGATGTGGATGTAATTATCGGTTCCGGTGGCGGCGGGTTTTCGTTTGCCGAAGAACAATTCGCGCGCTGGTATGGCAACGGCCACGAGCCGTTTTCGCCCTATGTCATTTCCTCGGCAATTGCCGGCATGGTGTCGTCCGAAATTTCCATCGCACACGGTTTTCGCGGGCGTTCGCACACGCTTTCCAATGGCTGCACCAGTTCCAGCGACGCGCTGGGCAACGCGCTCGATTTAATTCGCAACGGACGCGCTCACACCATTTTATGTGGCGGCGCCGATGCACCAATTACGCCCGGCATCATGGCCGGTTTCTGCCTGATGCGCGCCGTGCCGACCAAATATAACGACACGCCCGCAATGGCTTCGCGCCCATTCGATAAAGACCGTGACGGCTTTGTTTTGGGCGAAGGTTCGTGGATGTTTATCATCGAAGAAAAAGAGCGCGCCCTATCACGCGGCGCGAAAATCTGGGCCGAAATCAAAGGTTACGGCGCTACGTGCGAAGCCTATCATCGCGTCATGCTCGGCGCGCCCGACGACGCGGCCCGCGCCATGCAATTGTCTTGCGAAGACGCGCAAATTGAAGCCTCGCAAATTGATTACATCAACCTGCACGGCACGGCCACCCAATTGAACGACCCTCTCGAAACTGCCGCTGTAAAAATCGCGCTCGGCCAGCGCGCTTTCCAAATTCCGATGAGTTCAACTAAATCACAAATCGGCCATCCGCAAGGCGCCAGCGGCGCGGCGGGCGTGGCCGCCACTTTAGTTGCCATGCACGAAGGTTTCGTGCCGCCCACCATCAATTTGCAAAACCCCGATGCCGCTTGCGGTCTCGACTATGTGCCGAATGAATCGCGTCCGGCGACAATCGAAATCGCATTGTGTAATTGTCTTGGGTTCGGCTCCAAAAACAGCGCGCTAATTCTGCAAAAATGAGAATGCATCAAAGCGAGTAAAAAAATGCCAGAATGGATTCATGCAATTATAATCGGTGGCGGAATGGGACTTTTTTTCGCCGCGCGGGAAATGGAAAAATGGCTCAAAAAGTCGCAGGAGCAGAATGACCAAACTCAATTAACAGAGTTTGAAAAACAGTCTGCCTACTTTGCTCAACAAGCGCGCCAACGAACCATTGAGGTTTCGCCTCTTGCGCCCACAAAGCCATTGACTCCAAAGTTAGTGTTCACAACAAAAACAAATCTTCCAAAGGATGTTGAAGTGTTTCGTGAGCGTTATCGCCGAGGTCTGACAGGCGGTTGGTCTACAACGGAAATTATTCCGATGGGTTGTTCTTATATGTTCAACGAAAATGGCACCGGAAATCTAACTGAATATAGTGGTTTCGGCGGCTGGGATATTCCTTTTCAATGGCGTTGTGTTGACGACTTGGTAATAGAAATCAAATTCGATTATCCAGAGGGCTATTTTGATAGGATTGATGCGCTACCTCCATTCTCAGATGAAAACCACGAAGAGGAAGAAGATGAAGACGACGAGTGGGAAAGAATTGAATATGATTTCATCCTTCCCCAAAAAGGCTACTGCGCCAATGAAATAGTTTTGTGTAGCGCCCACGATGCCAAACGCTATAAGGAAAATCCCGATGTAATCAAGGACGACTGGTTTGGTTTTCGCTTTTGTGATGGCGCCTTAACGCAGTATTAGTCTTTTACTCCATTGCTTACAATTCATGCTCAAAATTCCTCAATCTAACCGCGAAGAATTGCTTGATCAAAATCGTGGCTCGCTAAGCGATGTGCGGCAATCGCTGGCCGATATTCGGCGCATTAATGCGTGGCTGGGCGGTGCGCGCGTGGCCTGCAACGGCGTTTTTGATTTGCTGGAAAAACGCGGCCTCAATGGCGCCACAATTTTGGATGTGGGCACCGGTTCGGCGGATATTCCGCAGCGGTTGGTAGAGCAGGGCAGAAAGCGCGGCTATGATTTGAAAATCTTGGCGCTCGATTTAAGCGAACGGCATTTGCAAATTGCCAAAGAATACGTCGGCGGCATCCGCGAAATTGAACTGGTGCAAGGCGACGCCTTTGCGTTGCCACTGGAAAATAACAGCGTGGATATTGTGGTTTCGTCGTTGTTTTTGCATCACTTTCGCGCGCCGCAAATTATTCAAATCCTCAACGAATGGCAGCGCGTGGCGCGTCTTGGTTGGGTGGCGAACGATTTAATTCGTCATCCCTTTGCCTTGGTTTTTTTTCGCGCGACGGGGCCGATTTTTGCGCGCAGTTATTTGACGCGTTACGATGGCGCGGCTTCGATTCGGCGCGCTTATACATTGGCGGAAATGCGCGCCATTGTGCAAAGCGAATTTCCCGCCGCGCGCGTGCGCGAACATTTTCCGTATCGGCTTTCGATTGTGCGTGACCATGAATGAGTTTGTGAATGAATGCGACGTGGTCGTTGTTGGTGGCGGCTTGGCGGGCAGTTGCGCGGCGATAAATCTCGCCAAACGCGGCGCCAAAGTGGCGCTGTTGGAAGCCGGAACGTTTCCTCGTCATAAAGTGTGCGGCGAGTTTCTTTCTCCCGATTCGCGTCCGGTTTTGCGGCGTTTGCAAGTGGAAGATTTGGTCAAGCAAAAAGGCGCACGCGAAGTTTCGATGGCGCGTTTGGTTTTGCGCCGCGATTTTGTCGAAGTGCCGCTTAAGATGCCCGCTTTAGCCGTTTCGCGCTGGGTTTTGGATGAAGTTTTATGGAAAACCGCGCAGCAAAATGGCGTTGCGGCTTTCGATAAAACCCGCGTGCGCGATTGGCAGAAAAACGGCGCGTTTACGGTTCAAACTTCGCGCGGCACTTTTCAGTCGCACGGTTTAATCGAAGCCTCTGGGCGGCGCGGCGAAACCAAAAACGCGCCGCGTTTTCTCGGTTTGAAGACGCATTTTCGCGGCACCGATTTGGAGTGCGGCGTGACGGAATTGCACGTTTTTGAGGGCGGTTATTGTGGTTTGGTGCGCATCGAAGGCGACTTGACCAATGTATGTCTACTAACGCGCTACGCAACATGGCAAAGCAGCGGCGCGAAAACGCCGGAGCAGTTTTTTCAGCAGATTTTGGCGCAGTGTCCGCTCTTAGTCAAGCGCCTGAAAAACGCCGAACTCGCCCACGATTGGTTGGCGACGGGCAATGTGCAATTTGATTTCGCCAACTACGAAAAAGAGGCGTCTTGCGTTTTGCAATGCGGCGATGCGGCGCGTTTTATTCATCCTTTTACGGGCGACGGCATGGCGATGGCGCTTGGCAGCGGCGAACTGGCCGGTTCTACTTTGGCGGCGCGCTTAAATCGCGGCGATGCCGCCGATTTATTCGCTGCGGCGTGGCGCCGCCGTTTTGCATCGCGGTTAAACTGGGCTGGTGCTTTGGCGCCGTTGTTTTTGCAGCCTCGCGCGGCGCGCATCGCTTTAAACGTCACGCGCGTTTTCCCCCGCACAACACCGTTTTTGCTGGCGAAAACGCGGGGTTAAAGGTTGAAATTTTCATGAAATTAGCGGTTATCGGAACGGGTTATGTCGGTTTGGTGGCAGGCGTTTGCTTTGCCGAAGCGGGCAACGATGTCATTTGCGT
>JANMKN010000028.1:0-17748 GCA_031372065.1 Abditibacteriaceae bacterium
TGGCTTAACACCGCCAAAACGTCCGAGAGTTGCGATACTGAAAACAGAGAAAAAGCTCCTTTGTTGCTTTTGTTTGCAACCCAAAGTCTGACAAAGTGAGCTTTTTCTTTTCCTAAATCTCCTTAGCTTGATGGCTATGGGGCGGGGTCTCCCCGCCCCATTCCACGTCCCATTCCCTGCCTCAAACGGCATATTATGATTTGGGCGGGGAGACCCCGCCCCTACGGTTTCGCCGTCCGCGCGCCATGAGTGAAAGGTTCCGGCGATGCGCTCCACAATATCGGCGTTATCGAAAACGCGATGCACGCGGGTTTCGAGGCGTCCTAATTTGCGCGCATCAATAAACAGCACTTCGCCTTTGCAATCGCGCCCGCCACGCGCCGATTTATCGCGCGCTAAAAACCACAGGCAGGCGGGAATTTGCGTGTTGAGAAACAATTGTGGCGGCAAAGCAACCATGCACTCGACCACATCCGATTCGACCATCTTACGGCGAATCACGCCTTCGTTGTTTTACGTGGACGACATCGAACCATTGGCCAGCACCACACCGGCGCGGCCCTGCGGCGCCAGGTGATGCAAAATGTGCTGCAACCACGCATAGTTGGCGTTGCCCTGCGAGGGCGTGCCATACAGCCAGCGCACGTTGCTTTCGAGTTTTGGATGCCACCAATCGGAATCGTTAAAGGGCGGATTCGCCAACACGAAATCGGCTTTCAAATCGGGATGTTGATCGTTGGTAAAGCTGTTGGCGGCTTCGCGTCCCAAATCGAAATCCATGCCGCGAATGGCAAGGTTCATGGCGGCGAGTCGCCACGTTGTCGGGTTGCTTTCCTGTCCGTAAATCGAAATGTCTCCAAAGCGCCCTTCGTGACTTTCGACGAACTTTTCCGATTGCACAAACATTCCGCCCGAACCACAGCACGGGTCGTAAACGCGGCCTTTATGTGGCGCCAAAATCTCCACCAGCACACGCACGACGGAAGCGGGCGTATAAAACTGGCCGCCTTTTTTGCCTTCGGCGCTGGCAAATTCACCGAGAAAATACTCGTAAATCTCGCCCAACACATCGCGGGCGACGGCGCCCGGTTCGTTGAATCCGATTTCCGAAATCAGATTGACCAGTTCGCCCAGTCGCCCCACTTCAAAGGGGGTGCGAGCGAATCTCTTGTCGAGTAGCCCTTTTAATTTCGGGTTGTCGGCTTCGGTAGCCTCCAACGCACGGTCAATAATGACACCCAATTCGGGCTGTGTCGCCTGATTCTGAATACTCGACCATCGCGCCGTTTCCGGCACCCAAAAAACGTTTTTCTCGGCGTAGTAGTCGCGGTCTTCGAGTTCTTGTTCCAAGCGTCCCGGTTCGTTCAACAAGTCGCCGAGATAATCCATACCTTCGGGAGCTGTGAAGCGTTTTTTTAGTTCGGCGCGCTGTGCCTCGAACGAATCGGAGATGTATTTCAGGAAAATCAGGCCGAGAACGATGTGCTTGTATTCCGCCGCGTCCATATTCGAGCGCAACTTGTCAGCCATCGCCCAGAGAGTGCGTTTTTGAAGAGTGTTAAGCATAGAGAATCTTTTGTTGGCTTTCACCTGAAAGACTAAGTTTGGCTTATTCTACCAATTGCACCTAAAAGCGACTATACGCCCTCGACAAAATGCGCTTTAATTGTGATACTTTTTCTTGCCGTTAAATTGACATACGCAAAGCCCAAACCGAAGATTTGCCTGCCCGTTTTCGCGTGGTGGCTGGCCTACTGGAAGATATAGACGACCTAATTGTGGGCTTGCGCGGCCAAAGCGCGGCGCACGATCTTTTTGTCGCCGCCTATTTCAACGCCCGTCGCATTGGCGGACACGGCACGCCGACCGAGCAAACGACAACGCAGACAACGACACCCGCCACAGGATAACGAAATAGCAAAAAAGGGCCATCGCGCAATTTACGCGACGGCCCTTTTTTGTTGCTGTTTTACGGAGTCGGCAGGGTCGTGCGCCACTGATCTTTGTAAAGGCCGATTTCGTCCACGGGAATCGGGCGAAAGCCGACGCTGTTGAAAAGCGGCGCGTCGGGTTTGAGACGGAAGGTTTCGGTGAAGCCGGGATTGTCGGTAAAGACGCCGTTGGCGAGCAGATCAAGCGTCTCGCGGTTGCCGCGAATATCAGTGCCACATTTGTAAAAAATGTTGCGCCAGACCGAATTGAAAGCCGGTTCTTCCATCATGGTGGCGATTTTCGGATAGCGCTTTAAATAAAGGTCGCTGGTGATAGTCGCAGCCGATTTTTGGCCGTCGCGTAAGCCTTTCCACACACCGTTTTGGGGATAATAGCCGCCGCTGATGCCTTGTTTGCACTCGACAAACAGGTTGTTGTCCATGATGTTATCGCGGCCCGAATTCATCTGCACACCGCCGAAATTGCCGTTGGCGGCGCGCTGGAAAATGTTGCCGTAAACCAGCATCCCGCTAATGGCATCGTCGAAGCGAATACCCGCCTGACCATGCACCATTTGGTTGCCCGCCGGAATGCCAATGTCGCGAAACCAGTTGTGCTTGAAAACCACGCCGCGATATGTCGGGTTGGCGAACAATTCCATCGCGCCTTGATCGTCCGATTCCAAAACCGCGTCATGCACTTCGTTGTATTCGATTAAATGGTCGTTGCCTTCAATGCGCATCACGCTGCTGGGACAGTTATAAAACAGGTTGTGCGTCACGCGGTTGCCGACGCCTTCGAGTTGCACGCCGGGTGTGTAAGTGCGGTCAATGCGCCCGAAATTGTGAATGCGACAGTTGGCGACAACGTGTCCGCCGGGCGTCAGCGTTTCGCGATCACCGCCAATCACTTCCGTGGCACGGCGCCCGATAGTGTGAATATCGCAACTGAGCAAAGTATCCCGAAAACCGCCCAAAATGCTGATGCCATTGCCCGCCATGCGCTTCACGGTGCAACCGGCCAGCGTCACATCTTTGCAATCGTTCAATACAATGCCGTCGCCGCGCGCCAAGTCGAAAACAATGCCTTCAAAGCGCACGCTGGCAAGGTTCGTTGCCGCAATCATCGGCTGCGAGAGCATCGAAAGCTCGACGGTGGCCTTCGCCAAATCGGTCGGCGGATAGTCGGTTGTATGTTGAGTTGGGGAGAAGTAATCTCGCGAGGCTTTGCCCAAATCGAGCGGCGGATACAGGTAGAGAATTCCCGTCTCGCGGTCGAGATACCATTCGCCGGGCCGGTCAATTTCTTCGAGCAGGTTGAAGGCGTAGTAAACGATGCCCTGCTCCATGTTCATGCCGCCGCCGCCGTAATTGTAGGCTTCGGCGGTGGTGATGGTTTTGGCCGCCGTGTCAATCTTGCCGATCTTTGCGGTCGCATCAGCCCACAGCCAGTGAAAATAGCCGAACAGCCAGCCGTCATTGGCTTTTGTCCAGCGCGTCGGACGCTCATCATCGTAGCCGAGAACCGACGGCTTGCCCGCGTTTTTATCGCCCGCTTCGACGAGTTTGGTGGCTTTCACAAAGCCTTTGTTGGGCCAACGCGCCAATGTTTGCGGTTCGCCGTTGACGTAAAGCTCCAGCGTCGGCGGCGAAGGCGGCTGACCAAAGCCGCGCACTGCCAGCGCGCCATAATCGGTGATGCCGCGCGCTTTTAAATCGAGTTGCACAACTTTGCCGCGCGATTCGGCGGGCAAGCGTTCGAGAATTTTCGCGTCCGGGACGGGTGCAAAACCCGACAAGCGCACGCCACCATAAAGCACTGCCGTGCCGGGTTTTGCAGCGCGGTAAACGACAGGGGAACCGAGCGTGCCGCTGTCTTTGTCATCAAGTGTCAGCGTCTGCGCGACTTTATATTCGCCGGGCGCCAGAACGATTTCAATTCCCGCTTTGCCACGCGCCCTATCACGCGCTTTTTGTAGCGAAGCCAGCGGCTTGTTTTCACTGCCATCGTTTGTATCTTTGCCATTGGGAGCCACGAAGATAAAGCCCTTTTCCCTGTCCTGATCCTCAAAGGGCAAATACACCTGCGTAGCTTTCGCATCGCGCGGTGGCAAACCTTTAGCGATGCGCTCCAATTCATTCACCAATTCCTTCGCTTCGGCGCGATGCACTTGCGGATAATCAGCATTAGCGGCAATTTTTTGATATTCAGTTTTGGCTTGCGCCGTTTTACCTTCGGCGACGTAGCTTTGTGCGGTTCGCAAATGTGCGTAGCTGCGATAATGCGACGGCGCTTGCGGGTTGGCGGTGATGGCCGCTAAATCTTTGCGCGCCACGCCGAAATCTTTTTTGCGCCACGCGGCATTGGCGGAGACAAAACCACCTTGAATCGCTTCCATTTCATCGGCGGCTTTTTCGGCGGAGGTCGGCACAACATTGAAGGTGGTTTTCATCGGCTCGAAAATGGCTTTGATCTCCTCTTTGGGCAAAGCGCGATTATAAAGGCGCACTTCATCAGCGGCGCCCCAGTAGTTTTGGAAACCATTGCCGAGGGTAAATTCTCCGCTGACACCCAAATCAGCATCAAATTCCGGCGGCAATTTTTGTTCGCCGCGCGCTCGCCCGTTGATATAAAGAGTAACCACGCCGCTTTTGCGATCACAAACGATGGCAAAGTGCGCCCATTGATTGAGCGTTAGCGCGGTGGAAGCGGTAGCGCCTGCGGAAATGCTTTTCTCGCCGGTTTTATAAACCGAATACAGCGAAACCGCGCCGGTGCTGAAAATATCCACGCAGAAAAACGCTTGCGGATAGGCGCCATAAGCAAACAACCGCCGCTGGTTTTGCGCGCTCTCATAAGTGAACTGCTGCGGTTTCACCCACGCCATCACGCTCCACGAATCTTTGCCCAAACGCTGACCTTCGGGCAGTTGGGCGCTGACAACGGTCGCAGGCGTGCCATCCAACAGCGCCGCGCCGCCCGCAGGCGAAGCGCCCCATGAGGCTTTCATGGCGCCGTTGCTTCCCAAGCCGGAAAAGTCTTTGACGACAGTGCCCTGCCCTTCATCAAACGTCCAATGCAACAGCAAACCATCATCGGCAGCGCGCGAAAAAGCAGTGCAAAACAGCAAAAAGGCAACAGTAAAAAATCGGGTCATGGCATCCTTGGACAGTTCGACCTACGCTATTGTCACAGCGCGAATGGCAGCGGCGCAATTGAGCAAAGCAGGCAACGGATTTTCGGGTTCGGCTTCATATTCCAGCGTGCAGGAGCCAGTAAAATTCGCTTCTTCGACGGCGCGCACAAATTCCGGCAGATTCAAGCCGCCGGTGCCGATAATCACGTCTTCCGGCTTGCCAACGCGGTCGAAAACGAAGTCCTTCAAATGAATGCCGTAAAGTCGCTCGCCAAAGCGCCGCGCCATTTTGACGGGGTCTTCACCCGCCGATAGTGCCCACGCCGTATCGAGAAAAAGTCCAAGGCGCGGGCCGCTGTTTTCAAAAACGTGCGCCAGCATTTCGGAGTTACCCAGCCAATGATAGCCACCGTGATTGTGAATGCCGCAAAGCACATCGTATTCTTCCGCGAGATTTTGCGCTAATTTGCTGGCGACGGCAAAAGTGGCAGGCTTGAAATTCACTGCCAAAATCTTGGTGCCCGCCTTGCGCGCGAACTCGAATGGGTTACGATCCGCTTTTTCGTCGCCGGTCAGTTGCACCACGCCGATGTTGGAAATGGCAAGCCCGGCGTCGCGGTAAAGCGCAATCAACGCCGCGAAGTTTTGCGCTTCTCCAAAACGGCCATGCACATTGGAAAGGCTCACGTTATCCACGCCAAGTTTTTTGGCGCAGACGATGAATTCTTCGTTGGAAAAGTTGCGGAAGCAATACGAGTGAATGCCAAATGTCTGATGAATCATAATGAAACTCCATTGTTGTGTGCGCCACTTAAAACAATCCCAGCGGCACCATCGGGTCATTCACAGGCCAGCCTGCTGCCTGCATTCCCCAGATTACCAGTGCGCCCTCAAAGAGCAGGCCCGCGATTAAGAGCAGCATCCAGCGATACTCCCAAAAAACCAACCCTATTTTGCGCCCGGTGGCGCGCGGCAGAGGCAGCGGATGCGGATGCGACTGAGAAATTGCGGTCTTCATAGGATTTCGCCTTTTTGGGCACTCAACGCGCGCTTCATTCTTGGCGTTAGCGCTCTGGCTGGAATCAAACAAATAGGTGTGGACGAGGGAAAGCTGACGTGAATTTTAGCGAATCACCTGCGAAAAACAAAGCCCATTTCCGCGCAATTTCTTTTGTAACCGAGTGAGGTGACAAATCACTTTACATAGGCGCCAACGCCCTGCGACTGAAGTCGCGACTCAGGGCCTGCGGCCAAGTGTCGGCCTGCGCCGACACGATTTTAATTTAAAATGATGTCCACGGAGGTGGACAATTTCCTCGCTGTATCAGATATGCTTAATAACCTATGAAATCCCCTCTCACTCTTCACAAAATCAAGACGGTTTCAGCGGTTTTGGCTTGTGCAGCCTTGCCTTTCGTGGCGCCGCAGAAGGCTTTGGCGTGGGAAACGAAAAAGGCGCCGATTATGACCAAATGGGCCGCCGATGTTGACCCCAAAAGCCCGCTGCCCGAATATCCGCGCCCGCAAATGGTGCGCGCCGATTGGATGAATTTGAACGGCATCTGGCAATACCAAAGCGGCGCCGCAAATGAGGCCGCGCCCATCGGCAAAACGCTGGCGAGCGAGATTTTAGTGCCATTTGCTGTCGAATCGGCGTTGTCGGGCGTGATGGAGCATCACGAACGCCTTTGGTATCGCCGCAGTTTCACGGTTCCGAAAGACTGGCAGGGCAAGCAATTGATGCTCAACTTCGGCGCGGTGGATTATGAAGCCGAAGTTTTCGTCAACGGCCAAAGCGTCGGCGTTCACACCGGCGGCTACGAGCAATTCAGCTACAACATCACGCCGTTTCTTAAAGGCGACGGCGCGCAGGAACTCATCGTGCGCGTGTTCGACCCCACCGAAGCGGGCGGACAGCCACGCGGCAAACAAACGACGAAGCCCGGCGGCATTATGTATACGCCGACAACCGGCATCTGGCAGACCGTCTGGCTTGAACCCGTCGCCAAAACTTCGATTCAAAGCCTGCACATGGTGCCCGATGTGGACAAAGGCAGTGTGCGCTTCACGGTCAACGCGACGAACGTTTCGCCTTCCACCTTCGCCGTTGTCTCCATCAAGGACGGCGCGCGTGTCGTTGCGTCCGCTCAGGCAGCGCCCGGCGTTGAGTTCGCCATTCCCATCAAGAACGCGAAGCTGTGGTCGCCGGACAGCCCGTTTCTTTACGATGTGGACGTGTCACTACGCGAGGGCAAACCGCTGGGCGATCATGTGAGCAGCTATTTCGGAATGCGCAAAATTTCGGTGGGCGCCGATAACGGCGCTACGAAAATGTTGCTCAACAACAAGTTTGTCTTTCAGATCGGCCCGCTCGACCAAGGTTTCTGGCCCGAAGGTCTTTACACCGCGCCCACTGATGCCGCGCTGAAATACGACATCGAAATGACCAAGCAGTTTGGCTTCAACATGACGCGCAAGCACATCAAAGTCGAACCGGCGCGCTGGTATTATTGGGCCGACAAACTCGGCCTCATGGTGTGGCAAGATATGCCCTCGCCGAACTCGTATATCGGCAACCCGCCGCCCATTGACAAAGCGGCTTTTGAAAAGCAAATGAACCAAACCATCATGTCGCGCTGGAATTCGCCTGCCATTATAATGTGGGTGATTTTCAATGAACAACAAGCGCGTCACGACACGATTGATTTGGTGAACAAAGCCAAAGCGCTTGACTCATCGCGTTTGGTGAACCGCGACAGCGGCGGTGGCTACGACAAAGGCGCGGAAGGCGACGCCGGCGATGTGGACGATGTGCATTCGTATCCGCCCCCGGCGGCGCCCGGCCCCAGCGCAACACAGGCGTTGGCGTGCGGCGAATATGGCGGCATCGGTTTCATCATTAAAGGCCACACTTGGAAGGCCGACGGCTGGGGCTACACTTCGGTCACCACGCCGCGCGAATTGGAAGACCTTTACGGCGAATTCACCGCCATTCTAAAGCGCCTGCGCGATGAAAAAGGCCTGAGCGCGGCGGTTTATACCGAAATTACCGATGTAGAAATCGAATCGAACGGCCTGATGACCTATGACCGCGTTATCAAATGCGATCCGGCGCAAATCGCCAAGGCGAATCGCTTCCAATATCCGGTGCCGACCTACAAAGAAATCGTGGAGACCTCCGAAAAAGCGCCGCAAAACTGGAAATACACCTTTGCAAATCCGGGCGCCGATTGGAACCAGAAAACCTTCAACGACGGCGCTTGGAAAACTGGAGGCGGCGGTTTTGGCAACGGTAACGATCTGCCCGGCGCGCCGCGCCTCACCACGCCGTGGAACACGCCCGACATTTGGATTCGCCGCACTTTCACGCTGCCCACTCTCGGCGCCGAAGACCTCAAACAATTGATGATTCGTGACTATCACGACGAAGACGTAGAAGTTTTCATCAACGGCGTTTTGGCCTACAAAGCGGGTGGCTACATCGGCAATTACGAATACAAACCGCTCACCGAGGAAGGCAAACGAGCGCTCGTTTTGGGCGGCGAAAACACCATGTCCGTTCACGTTCACCAAACCGGCGGCGGCCAATTCATTGACGTGGGCCTTGCGCAACGCATCCCGGCCCCGTAGTAATCTGCATCTGTAAGCAACACAAAAAAGCGGCACGATTTTTAAAAATCGTGCCGCTTTTGTTGTCTACCAAGGTTTTGGCGCATAGGTCGCGACTCAGGGAAGAGGAAGGAACCCTGTAGCCAGCCATAATTTATCTGTCATAACCGCGCAGCGAAAACTGCTCAATTAACGTTCGCGCGTAGGCTTCGTTGGACTGCCGCGTGCGGCCTGCATTGTGTGGTGTGTGGACGACGTTGTGGCGTCCCAAAAGCGGGTCATGGAGCGGCAAAGGTTCGATGTCGAACACGTCGGCAGCTAAGGATAATTCGTCGTTTAGCACGCGGCGGCGCAAGGTCGGCACGTCGCAAACAGCGGCGCGCGTGACTAAAACCACGAGGCAGCCTGCGGGCAACGCTTCGATGTGCGCGGCGGTAATCAGACCGCGCGTTTTGTCGGTCAGGGGCAGCATCGGCGCGAAGATTTCGGCATCTTGCACAAGCTTTTCTAAAAAATGCTCGCGCCGCGTGCCCGCGCGGTGAAAACACGGCTCCGGCGCGAACGGATCCCACGCTGCGACATCGGCACCGAGAAAATGCACGAAACTGGCGTAGCGACTGGCGATGTTGCCCGCGCCGACCACGCGCACGCGTTTGCCTTCAATGGTGCCGCTGGTGAAATTCGCGTCGTCGCCGAACTGATGGCCGCGCGCGCCGCTTTGCCCGATGCCGCCCGGCGGGTTGTAGTCCCAAGGCGCGAGGGCGCTAATAATTTCGTGATGCGTTTGCGGGATGCGTCGCAAGCCGCACAGCGTCAAAGCGAGGCCAAATTCCGCGACGGACTGGCCCCAATAGCCTTCGGAATTGTGCGAAATCAAGCGCACGCCGCGCGCTTTGCAAAGCTCTTCCAACGGCGAATCGCCGCGCCCCAAACTGCCATATTCGCCGGGCTGAATCACGGCCTCGCGCAGTTGCGAAAAGGCATCAAGACACGCCTCGCCAAACGGCACGCCGAACGAAATCAGGCGCGTAACGCTGGCCGAGTTAATGATAATTTCGCCTGCCGAGCGCGAATCGCCCGCTGCAAGGCGGACAAATTCCACTTCGCCCTGTGCGCGCCACAATTCGTGCGCGTGGTCGGCGGCCAAGGGCCATACGGTATCAAATTTCGGATGAACAAGGATTGCTGATTTCATAAGTTTTAATCCTGCGCGAAAATGCGCCATTCGGCTTCGATGAAATCGCGCGCAATGTCGCCGGTAAAAGCCAGTAAACGATAGCGATGGACGGCGGTTTCGCCTGCCGCGAGATGCCATTCGCCCGTGATGCAGCGGCTGGGCGTGATGCCGAGATTGCCGTCCACACGCCACGGATTAGGATGTTCGGCGTTGCTTGGATGATCAAAAAACGCAAAGCCTGCCCAAGCGTTTTCGGTTCGGTTTTCGCGGCCCGCAATCGGCATAGCAATCGCCACCCAGCGGGCGCGCTGTGCTTCGGCGGCTTGCACCGAATCGGCGCCTTCGCTGCTTAAAACCGCGCCGTGCGTTTCTTTGCGCCACGGCATTCGCAAAAATAAACCGCCGTAATCGTAGCGGCCAAAACGTAAATTATAAGCGGCGCGCAGTGTCCACACCACGTCCAATTGCAGCGTAGCGGCGCGGTCTTCGAGCGTCCAATTTTGCGTTTCTCTCAACAGGTTTTCGCCATTGGGCGCACGCCAATCGGAAATCACTTGCCACGCGGCGCGGTTGTTTATCACAACCGGCGCGGCCAATGGCTGCGGATGATAAGTGCCGTCTTTTTCGTTGCCGGTCAAGCCTTCGGCCCAAAAACCGTAACCGTTGACATCGTTGAGGCCGACATACAAACCGTGCTGCCACAAATGATGCCCCGGCTCGTTTTCCGTCAGTTCGCCAAGGCCATCGGGCGCCAAAATCGGATGGATAAATGGGCGCTTATCGGGCGCGGCATTTTGCACCAAAAGCGGCGTGCTTTGCCCGTCGCGGAAAAATTGAATATGCGAAGGTTGGTGTTGAAATTGGAGCATAATTAACCTGAAAAGTCCGGCACCAGAACTTTTTCGCCGCCGCGCAGGGCCGATTCGTGCGCGCAGATGCCAGCCACGGTGCAATTGGCGCCTTCGATTTCGTCAATCGCGGCGCGGCGACCTTCAACGATGCTGCTGATGAACTCATGCACCAAATGCGCGATGGCGCTGCCACGCGGCGCGACTTCGAGATATTCGGCGGGCAAAAGGTCAGCGAAGTGCGGCACTTCCACACTTTCGTGCGTGGCGCGGCGCGAACCGGGAAATTCTCCGAGTTTGCTTTGTTGAAACAACAGCGGCGTTTCGCCGAGCACGCGCGGCATTTCCAGCGTGGCGTCTTCGCCGTAGACGCTGAAACCCTCCAAATAACCGCGCGCCGTGTGAAACAGCGAGCGTGTGATTTCCATCGCCAGCGGCGTTTCGCGTTCGAGTTCAAAGAGCGCGCTTTGCAGGGGAAATGGGTTACCATAGGGCCGATGTAATTCTTCGCGCATCAGGCCGCTGCCGAGGCACATCACGCTGCGGGCGCGCGTTTTTGCCAGTTTCAAGAGTGGCCCAATCGGATGCGTGGCATACCACATCGGCGGCAAACCGGCCCAATAAGGCGGCCAGTTTTCCATGTCCTGATAATGCACGCCGCGCAGAAACTGTAGGGTGCCAAAAACACCGTCGCGCAGCAGATTTTCGAGATGGAGACAAGTGTCGGAGTAGTTTTGCGTCTCCATCATCATGTAATGGAGGCCGCTGGCGCGCACAGCAGCGATAATGGCTTGCAATTCCTCAATGCTCGTCGCCATCGGCACCGCGCAGGCGCAGTGTTTTCCCGTTTGCAAAACCTGAATAGTCTGCGCCGCGTGCTGGTCAACGCCGGTTAGCAAATGCACGGCGTCAATCGAGGCATCGGCCAGCACTTCGTCCAGCGTTTCGCGGGTCTCGGCGATGCCGCATTTTTCGCTGACCGCTTGCAAGCGCTCTGGCTGCGCGTCGCACAGCACCACGCGCCCAACGTGCGGATGCAATTTGTAAAACGGCGCGAAAGCGGCACCAAACCCCAGTCCCACAACGGCAATATTGATTTTTTGCATGGTTGACAAGATGTAAAAGGCCGATTTAACCGCTAATCTTCGATTCGCCAATTTCATTTCGCAAAAACGCCGCTATTTTTCACAAAATAGCGTCGTTTTCACGCTGTTTTTACGTCGGCGAAGCCGTCGCGGCTATTTTATGTGGTCGCACCAAAATCCGGCAAAAATACGCGCTCGCCGCCGCGCAGAGCCGATTCGTGGGCGCAAATGCCCGTCGCGGTGTAATTCGCCGATTGCACGGCGTCGGGAAACGGCTGACGATTTTCGACGATGGACATCACAAATTCATGCGCCAAATGCGGATGCGAACCGCCGTGTCCGCTGCCCTGCTTGAAACTGAGATGAACATTTTCATCCGAATCGTAAACGCCCTGCGATGTGAACTTGCGAATGCCTTCGGGCAAGCGCTCGGCGTAATCAGGCACCGCAACGCGGCGCGGTTCTTCGCCGTAATGCAAAACCGCTTGCTCATGTTCAACCAGCGACCATTCCCACGAAATTTTCGAGGCGTAAACATCAAACGATTCGCGGTATTGGCGCGCCGTGTTGAACAGCGAGCGCGTCACTTCGGCGCAAACATCGGAATCTTTCAATTTGAGCGTGGCGCTTTCGATGGCGAAGGGGCTGCCGTAGTTAATCGCCAGATGTTCATCAATGCGCCCGGAGCCATGACAAACGACCGATTCGCATAGCGTGTCGGCCAAGGCCAAAAGCGGGCTGACGCAGTGCGTGGCATAGTGCATCGGCGGCAAGCCTTCCCAATAGCCGGGCCAACCGCCCATTTCCTGCTGATGCGAGCCGCGCAAAAACTGTAAGCGTCCCATTTCGCCGCTGCGAAGCAGTTCTTGCACGAAGAAAAATTCGCGCGCATAGATGACGGTTTCCATCATCATGTAATTCTTGCCGGAAGCGCGTTGCGCACGGCAAAGCGCAGTCAGCGCTTCGAGGTTGGTCGCCATCGGCACCGTGCAAGCACAATGTTTTCCGGCTTCGAGCGTCGCCAGCGACATCGCAGCGTGATCGGGAATCGGCGAGTTGATGTGAATGGCGTCAAGGTCGCCATCGTGCAGCATTTCGCGCCAATCGGTGTAGCGTTTCGCCACGCCAAACGCCTCGCCGATGGCGTTGAGTTTCGCTTCGTCGCGCTGACAAATGGCGCCCACTTCGGCGTGCGGGTGGTTTTGGTAAATCGGAATAAATTCCGCGCCAAAGCCAAGACCGATCAGACCAATACGAACTTTCTGTTGAGACATGATTCTCCTGTTCCTTTTTATTTTTGCGCTTTGCTTTTGTCATAGCAAATCATACAGCGTTCGGGAAAGCGCGTGCGCTCGAAGCCGAGCGTTTCGTAAACGCCCTGCGCATCAAAGGTCATCAAGCACCACATAGATACCTCGCGCAAAGCGGCATGGTTCATCAGTTGCCGCACTAATTCGCGCCCGACGCCGCGTCCGCGATAACCCTCGGCCACAAACACATCGGCGATATAAGCAAAGCGCGTCGTATCGGAAACCACGCGCGCCACGCCCACTTGTTGCCCCTCGCAAAACGCGCCCACGCAAAGCGCCGAATTGCGAAAGCCTTGCTCTACCCGCTCGCGACTGATGCCCGGCGACCAATACGAATTCGTCAGCCAGTTATGCACCACCGCAAAATCAAAATGCGCGAGGTCGAAATCGTAGGTGACCGCCATAAGTTGCTAAGTTACACCTTGGCCGCGTGTTCGGGACAAAGCCAGCGATGCGTGTTGTCTGATAATTTCACACGACGCAGTGAACCCCATTGGCGGGCTTTGTAGTTTTGTCCTGCTACATCTTCTAACAAGTCGCGCAGCGATTCGCGTAGCAGACGCGTTTCGGGATTTTTCTCGTTCAAGCGCAAATCTCTATCGCCCTGTATGAAGTCATCCTTTTTTGAATGTTTGTCGCCTTCTTTCAATTCGAGATGTTTGGCGAGTTCCTTCATGAAATCCACGTCTTCTTTTATACCCTCGAAAACACTGGGGTCAACCGCTGGCACGCCGGTAAAGGCCAACAGCAAGCCACTGGCTAAAAGTTTGGTGCCGCGCGACACCCACGGCGCGCTTTTTTCCCACCATGCTTTATCGCGCGTGAATGTCACTTGGCCGTCGTCGCAAGGGTGCGGTGCCCCGACACACTCACAATAGGGCGTTAGAATGAAGGTTTCCGTGAAATAGCTGGTAGGATTCCACCGACTGCGTGACTGCGTGTGAATGGAAACTATGCCCGGTGCCGAAGTAAAATCGCGGTCATCCAACAATTCATCGAAGGCACCGAGATAGTCATTTAGTTTGAGTTGCAATTCCTGCTGAAAGGCCGGGACGATTTGCTCTTGCCCAGTCAATATCTGCTCCAAAACGTGATGGTTTTCTGCTATCCATTGCGACAGGCTGTCGAGCCTATTCATTAAGGGGTCAGCCCATTTCGGCTGCTTATCCGCTTCCTCTCTCATGATTCTGCGAATTACGTCACTGTCTCCAAAACTGCTAAAGCCGCTAATCAACGTGCGAGGGTCAACCAGATGGAGCCCGATGTGGCAGCTTAGTTTTCGCTCTTGTTGAATCTCGAAATAAATCGCCGCTTCCTCGTGGATGCCTTTGCATGGCGTTTCATCTTTGATTTGCTCGCCTGCCTTGATGCAACCATAGGAACGCTCGGCATCCAAGCCTTCAAAAAAGGAAAACACAGCTTTGATGTAACCATGAATTTGCTCCGTTAGATTTTGCGGAAAAGCGGCCCGCACTTGAATACGAAACTTGCGTTCTTCGGCATCAAATTCACAAAGCGCCTCACTGGTGAATGGGCCTTCGCCCGTGCGCAGGAAAACACCATTATGCCAGTAAACGCCTTTCGGATGCTCAGGAGTTTTCACAATCATGTGATGGGTTTTCACGATAAAACGGCTCATCAAACCCATTGGCGGACGGATATTTAATTTGTATTCGACACGTCTTTCTTTGGATTCCTCGCCAAGAGTCCACGGAATATTTGGCTTGACATAACCGAAACGCAACGGCACTAAACAGGTGTGTGGGGCATCATCAAGGTCATAGCACAACTCGAATTCTTTCATGCAATCGTGGAAGGTAGCGAACATTCCACTGTAGCCACTGTCTTGCCAGATTTCTGTCATACGCTGCAAGGTGATTTCTCCTTTATGCTCGGAGAGTTGGCCGTCTTCCATGACTTTGCTGATGGCTTTAGTGAGCCACTGCGGGCGCAATACCACAAAGTCGCGTAAATCGGGACAATCGGGAAACTGAGTGATAACTCCCAAGCGTGACATCGCTGCTGCTGCTTCATCTAAGTTACTTTTATCCACTCCAGCCTTACGCAATATCCGATTCAAAGAATTTCGCGTGATAGATGCACCGCGCCGTTTGGCTTGGGCCTTGGCCTTAATCTGCGTTTCGGCTCCGCTGTAGCTTGTCGGCCAAAGACTACCCATGAATTCCATGTCTGCCGACCATCGTTGTAGAAAGACCTGCAAATTCTCAATAGTCTGTGGATTCTTGCAACCCACGGGAAAAAACCACTCTGGGTCGGTGAATAAATCGCCGTATTGGGCTTGCAACCTATCCAATGGCACATGAGGTGTGCGCTCTTCACATTGCGTCACGACGATAGCGACTTTAGCCTGTGGAGCGCGGGCGCGGATGGTATCCAACCAGTATTCCGCGCGGTCTAACAAAAATTGATCGCGGCATTTGAAAACCAGCAAATACAGAGATTGAGAGGTCAAGAAAAACTGATGCGTTTGGTGGCTAATTTCCTGTCCCTCAAAATCCCAAATGTTAAGGGTGATATTTTTCTCTTCCTCCTCAGTATGATTGGGATGTGGGAACATCCATTGTTCTACATCCACTCCATGTGTCGTTGTCTGCTCGGCGAAAGGTAGCCCACGCAATGCACGGGAAACGCAGGTTTTGCCTTCATTCCCGTCACCAAGAATAAACAACTTGGCCTCGTAACGCGCTTTTCCACCCTTCGCCAATTCGCGCAGATAGCGTTTGACTACACTAGTTCCTTCTCTGTATGCAGCGGCAAGCCCAGGATTTAAAGGATTGTCACTTACATCCAATCTATTTAATTTAGATAGGCCACACAGAGATAGCGGTAGATTTTTTAGGTGATTGCAAGCTAAAAGTAACTCCTCCAGATTTTCAAGTTCTCCCACCCACTCAGGAAGATTTTCCAACTCACAGTTTAGTGCCCAGATAAGCTCTAACTGTTTCCATTCGCGAATACAAGTAGGCAGGACTCCAATAGAGCACCCGCCTACAGAATCACCTAAATATATGCGTTTCATATCCTTCAAGCTCGAAAGAGACTGAGGGAGCGTTTTTATAGGATTCCGCGTAACACCCAGATATTGCAAGCTGATTAAATCACCAATCCAGGGAGGAACTATCATCAAGTCATTTCCAAACAGCCACAATGTGCGCAATTCCTTGAGGTGTCTCATTGATTCCGGCAATGCTGCCAATCCGGTCTGGGTCACATCCAGTTCTTGCAGTTGCGTTAGCTGCTCCAAAAACACTGGTAATATCCTTAATGGGTTTAGGGAAAGATTTAACTTTTGCAAATTTGGGAGTTGGCCGAGCCATTCTGGTAGTGCTGTCAGTTGGTTATCAGAAAGGTCAAGTGACTGCAAATGCGTAAGATTACTTAAAAACTCCGGTAATGCTCTCAGTTTGTTGCCAGACAGGTCAAGTGACTGCAAATGCGTAAGGTCGCCCAGAGACTGAGGGAATTCTGAGAGGGGGCCAACAGATGCAGGCAATGCAGAAAGTTGAGGAGGGCCAGTCCGGCCATATTTCCAACTGAGATCAAGCCTCACCGCCCCAGTTCGCTGCGCTCTTTGGATTTTCTTTTCTGCCTCTCTAAAAGCTTCATTACGTGCCATAACAATCTCCTTTGGTGCTTGTGATTTTACCAATGTGTTCCTTCTCCCAAAAGGAGAAGGAACACAGTATTTGGTGCGGCTTACGATGGGTTGGCAGGCACCTCCGTTGGGGTATCGGCTTCGGTTGTGCCGGGCGTTGGTTTTTGGCGCGGGGTAAAGCCGTAGCGGGCGAGGCCGGGGTCGAAAACGCCGTCGGGGAGGGCGGCGCTCAGGTAGTGCCAGACGCGGGAAATGCCGTCTTCGAGCAAGGCCCAGGCGTCGTCGCGGGCGTTGATTTCTTCCTGACGCTCGCCGGGGGATGCAGCGGGGCGGTTGGCGTCAATTTTATTCAACGTCGCTTGAATGTCGGTCAGCATATCGGCGCGCAGTTTGGCGGCGGTGGGCGCGGTGCCGTTAGCGATGAGAAAACCGCGCATCAGGCTGATAATCTGCGCGTTGGTGAAGTGGCCGCCCACGCCGCGACTAATGCCATAATGCGCCTTCATCGCGTTGCGGTTGACACTGCGCGGCAAGCCTTTGAGGTAGCCGTTCACGTCACGCAGCAAATCGTCGCCTTCATCTAACGCGTCTTCATAAAGGCTCTGCGACACTTGTCGCGTGCCTTCCACACTTGCCACCGTGCCCAAAAAGCCTTGCAATTGCGCGGCGGGGCCTTGCACGTCGGCCAAAAGCCAATCCGTAAATTTCTCGCGCGAGGTCGTATCCACACTCGCGTTCGCCGCTACGATGAGATTGGCGTGTTCCATCGCCGCAGCCGGTGTCCTTCTTGCCATTACTGGTCTCCTATAAATAAATTTGGCGACGCGTTTTCGGGTAGCGTTAAGGTGCGACACGAGGGCTACGCCGCCAGTTCATTCCCATTATAAAGCATGACAAGAGAGGAATGACGGAAAATATGCCGTTTTTCAAGAAAAATCGCAGAAAAAATCAAAAAAATAGCCGTTTTTTGCCTTTCCCCTCTGGTTTAGGGGCAAAAAACGGCTGTGGGACGGTTTTCCCCTCGAAGGGAAGCGC
>JANMKN010000037.1:0-10424 GCA_031372065.1 Abditibacteriaceae bacterium
GCGCTCAAGCAGTTGATGAACCTCGAACTGGCCGAGTTCCAGCAGCTCGCCGCCTTTTTGAAGCGACTCCAAACGTCCAAAGAAGGCGACGCGACGCTGCTCGACCGCACGCAGGTTCTTTACGGCAGCAACCTCGGCAACGCCAACAACCACGACAATCACAACCTGCCCATGCTGCTGGCCGGCGGCGGCTACAAACACGGCCAGCACCTCGCTTTCGACCGCGAAAACAACTACCCGCTGCCCAACCTTTTCGTTTCGATGCTGCAACGACTGGGCGTCGAAACCGACAAATTCGCCAGTTCCAAAGGCACGATGCGCGGGCTGGAAATGGCGTAGTCGCCCATGTCGGTTTACACGATAAAGCCATTCCTGACCTTCACCTTTATTCTGTCCTCTGCCTTGCTGCATCCGCTCTTCGCGACAGTGGCCGAGGCGAAAAACGGCGTGGTGATTGAACTGGCGGCGGGCACTTTCAAGCGATATAAGGGGCTGCAGGCGCGGTAGGTGTAATCCAAACAAAATAAAAAATTGTCTGCCACACGCTTTGGCGTGACAGGGATAGCGTTGCTTGCCTTGGGGCAGGGCAATCGCATGAGAAATTATTGAAGTCTGGATGTTGGTGCTGGAAGCGCAAAACTACGACTATCGAAGAGAAACCTGCATTGAGAGATTCATCGGAGTGCTTGCAAGCAAATCCATACAAGTTGTGTGGTTGGTTTTTTCCTGTTTTGGTCATTTACACGCTCCCTTTGGCCCGAAAAATTTCTCATGCGATTGCCCTGGCCTTGGGGAGTTGTGCGATTCTTTTTGCTGTGGCTTGTGCTACACCAGCATCATTTCTGAAACACAACCGCCTATTCCCGTATTACGCAAAAGGTTCTTTGGTGGAAGCTGGATGGAAGTTCTCCGGCACAATCACTTGTAGCAATCTGGGTTAAATTGACAAAAAGTCCGCCGAATTACTCTCGGCGGACTTTTTGCGTAGGCTTATAATGCAACCGATATTCGTCAGATGTTCCACGGCTCGCGGCGGGCGCGGTCACGAAGGCGATTGGCCTGCTCGTCGCCGGGAAATTCTTCTTTCACCGGATCCCATTTCAATGGACGGTTAAGTTGGTAGCAAATATTTCCCAGATGAGAGATAGACGCGGTGCGATGGGCGCGTTCAATGTCGCGGAACGGCTTTTCGCGCGTTTTTACACAGGCGATAAAGTCGCCATAAATGCCGCCCGTGCCTTTGTATTGCGGAATCTCACGCGGCGCAACGGGAACGCCATCGCCGATAACATCCACCATTTTGCCGTGATAAAGCAGCATTCCATCCGCGAAACGATAGGTGAGATATTGGTGATCTTTGCCGTCGGGCGGGATAATTTCAACCGGGCCTTCTTCCATTTTGTTGACAGCGAACATCATGCCGCCAAAATGGTGCGCGCCCCAGTCGGTCATGCCGCCGCCAGAGTAATCGCGAAACGAGCGCCAACTGGTGCCATTGATGTTAAACGAGCCGCTGATGCGATATGGATGGTAAGGCGCAAGAGGCGCCGGCCCCAGCCACATATCCCAATCCACGCCTTCGGGCACCGGCTCGCCGGGCAGATAGCAGGGCACCGAAGGGCCGCCGCAATTGACATAAACCTCTTTGGGCGTGCCGATTTCGCCGCTCCAACATTTGCGCACAGTCGCCATGTAATCGCCCATCACACGCTGGCTGCCGCCAGAAACAACGCGATTAAAGCGACGTGCCGTTTCGACCATGACGCGGCCTTCGTGAATGGTGAGCGATTCTGGTTTCTGGCAGTAAACATCTTTGCCGGCGCGACACGCGAAAGTTACTATCACCGCGTGCCAATGGTCGGGTGTGGCGACGTGAACGGCATCAATATCGGGTCGCGCCAAGAGTTCGCGGAAATCGTTGTAAATCGCGCAATCTTTGTTGCCATAGCGACTATCAATGCGATTTTTTGAGCCTTCGCGCACTGCCTTTTTTACATCGCACACGGCCACATATTGCACGTCATCGCGCCCTAAAAACGAACCTTGGTCGCCGCCGCCCATGTTGCCGATGCCGATGCCGCCCATGACGATGCGCTCGCTGGGAGCTGGGCGTCCGTCTTTGCCCAAAGCGGAGGCGGGCACAAAATAGGGCAGCG
This sequence comes from Abditibacteriaceae bacterium, assembly GCA_031372065.1. Taxonomy (GTDB): domain Bacteria; phylum Armatimonadota; class Abditibacteriia; order Abditibacteriales; family Abditibacteriaceae; genus DASWNL01. Next base: position 2,157 of record JANMKN010000037.1, read on the forward strand.
CCATCGCGCCAGCGGCACCCTTCAAAAAGTGCCGCCGGTCAAGCGCGGCTGAGGTTTTTTTGGTTGAATTCTTCATGATTTTCTCCATTAATAGCTGCACCAGCCACTATTTGATGCGCCGCATCGCTTCCTGCGCCTTTTCGCGCAAGCTGTTGTCCGTTGTCGCGTCTATCACCTTTTGCAGCGCGTCTTTGGCGATGGTGGGCTGCCGGTCTACCAGCGCTTCGGCGATTTTTTCGTAGGCTTGCAAAGCTTCACGTTTCATGTTGTCGTCGTTCAAAAATGGCTCGACAATTTTCAGCGAGTCCACATGATTCACTTTGCCGATTTCGCCCAGCACCTGACGCTTTTCTTCGGGACGCGTGGAAAGTTCCATTGCTTCGCGCAAAGATTGGACTTTCTCTTCGGTTTTCAACCGCGAATTGCTGATCATCGTGATAAAACCGCGCAGCGCCAGAATGCGCACTGTATTGTCGCCATCATCTTTGGCGATGCCCCGTAAATCGGCTAACGGCGCGGCATCGGGCCATTGCGCTAACGCTTTCACGGCGGCTTTGTGAACCTCGCCCGGCTCGGCGAGGGCGCCGCGCGTGGCTTGCAGTGATTTATCGCCCGCGAATGCCACCATCACCGGCATGAGTTGCACTTTGGTCGGCGCGTCGGCTTTGGCGAAGGATTGCATCACGCTGTCGTCGCGTTTGCCTTTGTCATTTAAACGGTTGCCGATGGTAATTAGGGCGCGAGCCATTGTTCCGCGTTCGCCGTCATCCTTCGTCGTCAAAATCGCGCTGGAAAGGCTTTGCAAATCTTCCTGCGTTCCCAGCGCCGAAAGCACCTTTACGGAAGACTCACGCATTTTCGCGTCGTCGTTGTTGACTTGTTTCCGCGCGACAGGCAGCGCCTCAAGTTGTTGGCGATCTGCCAGCACGCCGAGCAAAGTTGCGCGCAGCGTTGCATCGCCATTCTCTACTTGTTGAATCAAACTTTGGGCCACGCCCGTGCCGCGCAAGTCGGCCAGCGCTCGCATCGCGTTGGCGTTATTGTTGGTATCTTTCAGCGCCGCCACCAGAACCGGAACGCTGGAGCCATCGCCCATTTTACCCAGCGCGTTGATAGCGGCTTCGCGAACCGACGCGTCCTCGCCTGCGGCGAGTTTGTTGACCAAATCGGTTATTCCCGCGCCATCGCCGCGCGCTGCGAGCGCACCGAGCAAAACTACTTTGCCATCGGACGTTTGCGCGGCGAGTTGCGGCCCAAATGCTGCGGTGGCTGCTTTGCCCGGCACTGCGATGACCGCCGAAAGCGCGGCGCGGCGCATCAATTTATCGTCCGAGCCGAGAGTTTGCACAATCATCGGCACGGCCTTTTCTTTTTGCGCGAATACGATTTCACGCATGGCTCCAGCGCGCACTTGCGAGGGGTTTTTAGCATCAAGCAGCGCTTGATACATCTTTTGCGCCCGCGCCGTTTCACCTTTGGCTGTCAGGAGTGTGGCGCAACGCAGATAGGCCTCGGCCCATGTTGTTTTCGCCGAATCCGGCACTTTGGCTTTATCGAGCGCGTCCGCCGCTTTCGCGTCGCCGACTTTTCCGATGGCTTCCAGCGCGGCATCAATGGTGGCCGCATCGCCGTTAGCGAGCAACCCCGACAATGCGGCCAGTGCAGCGCTGTCGCCGCGATCACCGATGGTGTTGATGATGCCGATTCGCACTTGGCCTTGCGTTTTTCCGAGTGCCTCGCGCAATGCTTGAGCGGCAGATGGATCACTCATGCCGAGCAAAACATTGCGTGCCATGTGCGAGAGTTTGTCATCTGTCAGCAACTTGCTCACAGCGGGCACGCATTTGCGTGAACCGACAAGTCGAAGCATCTGACAGGCGAACTGTTTGCCTGCCAACGTCGCTTCCGGCGTTTCGATTACGCCAATAAGCCGCGTTTCGATGGCGGGAAACTCTTCTGGTTTTGCCGCTTGGATTTGCTTGTCAATTGCCGTCATTTCATCCACGGCAGTGCCAAATTCGCGTTTAACGAGGGCCTGATACGGATCGCTGGTGACACTTTGCGCGGGTTGCGCTTGTATCGGCAGGGCGGCCAGATTCAGGGAAAGGGCCAGAATCAAGGGGACATTTCGTTTAAATATCATAGGTTCTCACGTCGGCATTCGAGGGAAGCCGGTAAAATTTGCTCTAATTCCGACAAGCAAGGCGATAGTTCGTTTCATACAATGGCTTGCCGGACCAGACCATTAGAAAGCCAGACCAGACCGTTGGAAAGCCAGACCAGAATCTTCAAATGCCAGCCCGAATCGTTGACAGGTTATAACGCTGCATTCTTCTAAAAACTGCCGCCCATTGGCGTGGCGTAGCCAGTTAATTCGACATAGCCTTGTCCACTTTGCGATCCTGAAATATCGACGCTGCCTTCCCAATAATCGAAAGGCGCGCCGCGCCGTGGATTGAGTTCCTGATCGGCTAAAGACGGTGTGATCACAAGGTCTATTTTTTCTTTGGGCACGCGCACGCGCCACTTTGCCGGATAATTTCCACCGCTACGAGGGCTGCGCCATGAGCCGGAAGCATCAATTTGAAAATCGCTCAGTTTCAAATGGCGCGCGGCGCCGTTTTTTTCAACAATTGTGCCCGACGACAGCGGTTCAACGCGATTATTTTGCAAGCGCAATTGATAGAGCATCAGTTCGCGGCCATCGTTTAATTGCAGCGAAAACCAGTCCCAACCCACTTGGTTTTTGTCCATCTGGTTAGAGCCAAATTCGTGATCAAACCAGCTTTGGCCGCTCACAGAAAACGTTTCGTTGCCGATTTTTACTGTGCCGCTGCTTTGCAAGCGCGTGTAGGAATAATAATGCGAGGCGCGCCCGGCGCCCGCCGATTTTTGCGAAACGCCGTTTTGACCGTGAATTATCGGTTTTTTGAGGGCTTTTTGCGTTAATTGAAGCGAAAAACTGCTTTTTTCGGCCTCGCCTATGGCTTTTAGCGTTTGGTTTTCGCCCGCCTTGCCGTTAAAGCGCATTTCCCAATTGTCGAGCCAGATACGCGGCGATTTTGTGCCGGCTTTATCGGCGCCCGCGAGTCCAAGCGAAGCGCGATTAATGCGGTCGGTATTGAAGAATTTTTTGCCGTCAATATCGCTGAGAGCGAAGTGCGCGAAAACCACATCGCGCACGGCCCATTTGGAAGTGCGGCCTTGCAAATTCGGCGCAAGTGCGGTGCGGAAAAACGTTAGTTGATAGCCAAAGTGCCGCCCAGATTTGCTTTGCAAGTGGCCGGTGTAATACCACCATTCGGTTTGATAGGCGCGGTGCGAGCCGTGATCGTGCGGAAACTGAAATTTGTAACCGGGTAGGGCCGGACGAAAGGCGTTTTGTGCCCAAGCCGGGAAAACACAAAGGCCACAAAGATTCCACAAAAAACACAAAGCGAAAAAGCGTTTTGCTCTTTTTTTTGTGCTTCTCTGTGGAATCTTTGTGGCCTTTGTGTTGAAAAAAACGAGACTCACAAAGCCTTGCGCAGTTCTTTGACGCGGGCAAGCAGTTCGTTGGGTAGCACGGGTTTTTGCATCAGGTCATTGGCGCCTGCTTCTTCGGCGCGGTGGCGATCTGCTTGCGTGCCATAGGCGGTGAACATGATAATCGGCACAGTTTCGCCGTTGGGTAAGGTGCGAATTTGGCTTGTGGCGTCCCAACCATTCATTTTGGGCATTTCGACATCCATGATAATTGCGTCAAACTGCTCGTCGCGCACGGCTTCGACCGCATCAACGCCGTTGTGAGCGATATGTGTGGTGTGTCCATCAAGGCGAAACGCCAGTTTGAACACTTCGCAAGTGTCAGGAAGGTCATCAACAAATAAGATGTTCATGTGAATAATTGCAGTATTTCAGCGTTGTTTAACCCCATCAAACGGCAAACGTCGGACGCAATTTAGAGCAAAAGCTATTCCAGCTTTGCAAAATTTACTCCATCTGAAGTGCCTCGGTTAAATTACGTCGCGCCGCGCCGCGTGCCGGAAAATATCCCGCGCACAGCGCCGCCAATAAAGCCAACCCCAAACCTTGCAACCAAACTTGCGGTTGCCATGAAAAATTAATCGTCCAGCCGAAAATTTGCAAGTTGATGACGCGAATCAATTGCCACGCGAGGCACAATCCTGCCGCCACGCCGATGGCCCACGCCAGCAAAGCAATCAAGGCAAATTCGATGAAAGTCATTTTCAAGATTTGCCCCGTCGAAGCGCCCATCGCGCGCAAAACGGCGATTTCGCGCGCTCTTTCCAGCAAAAGCGCGATGAGTGTATCGAAAACTCCAATCGCAGCTACTAAAATCGCAATCAATTGCAGCGCATAAGTAACAGCAAAAGTTTGATCGAAGGTGTTGAAAACCGAAGCGCGCAATTGGGCGTTGGGTGATAGCGTCAATTGATATTGCTTGCCGAATTTGCGCCAGACAGCGCGTTGCACTTCTTCCACCGTGGCGCCTTTTTTCAAGTGCAAAGCCAAGCCATCAATGGCGTTATCATCCCAGTTTTTCGCATAAATTGGGCGCGGCAAATAAATCACGCATTCGTTCGGCGTGTAATCGGAAAAGACGCCGGCAATCGGCAAAGTGACTGGGCCGTGCGGCGAAATCAAAGTCAAATTCTGCCCTGCATGAAGGCCCAGCATATTTTCGAAACGTTCGCTAATGAGAACCGCGCGCTGCGCCAAAAAATCGTTGATGGCAGCACGTTCACCATTTTGCGTCGAAAGAAATTTGATTTTGCGGTCACCCGTTTTTAAGGCCGGCAATTCGTTGGCTGCGATGTAAACCGGCTGCTTGCCGATCATTGTATCGGCGCCGCGAATGGTGTCGAACAAGCGCACTTGCGGCAGCGATGTGATGAATTTCACCGCTTCAGGCGGCAAACCCGGCCCGGTATCGCCCGAAAAGCCCGTCGCCGGACTCACATAAAGGTCGGCGTTGATGGCGATGTCCACCCAATCGGCGACGGTGCCGCGAAAGGAGCGCACCATGACGGAAATGCCAATCGAAAGCGCGAGCGACACCATTAAAGCTGCCACCACCAAGCTGCTGCGATGCAAAGCGCGCCGCAAATACGAACCGGCCAGCGTGCCTTCGATGCCGAAAATTTTTCCGGCAAATTGCTGTGCCAATTGACCACTGGCGCGCGTGATAATCGGCGTGAGCAAGGCAAAACCGGAAAGCGTAAAAAACGTGGCAGCGAAACCGGCCAGCGACGAAAGCCCGCTGAAAAACGGCAGACACAACGCAAAAGCGACGAGCAAAAATACGATTCCGGCAATGGCAAAAGGCTGTGCAAATTCTCCGGCGCTATGATGCAAACTAACGCGCGACATGGCATCGCGCGGTGAAGTGCCTGCCGCTTCGCGCGCCGGTGGGTAAGCCGATACCGTCGCCAGCAAAGTGCCAAAAAGCGGCGCCGCCCACCATAACCACAGCGGCACTAAAATTTCGTCGGCTTTGACGGCGAAATATAATTGCGATACGGTTTTGCTGACCGCCAAAAGCGCAAAACGCGCCAAAAACAAACCCAACAAAATGCCGCAAAACGAGCCAAACAAGCCAATGGCAGCGGCTTCCAGCAAAAATAAGCGCGTGAGTTGACCGCGCCCTGCGCCCACAGCGCGCAAAACGCCGATTTCGTGGCGCCGCCGCACCACGGCGATTTCGATGGCGTTGTAAATCAGAAAAGCGCCGACAAAAAGCGCGATGCACGATAGTGCGCTGAGTGTCAGTTGAAACGCGGCCAGCATTCCCGAAATCTGTCGCCCGCGTTGCGCCGGACGTTGCACAATGGCATCGGCGGGCACCATTTTTTGCAAATCGGCGCGCAATTTTTCGAGTTGATTTTCATCCACGATGAAATCAATTTGCGAAAGCCGTCCGACGAGCGAAAACGCTTCCTGCGCCGCCGCGATGTCCATCAAAACGAAGTCGCCGCCGAAGGTGTGTTGAAATTGCTCACTTTCCAAGATCGCGCGCACCGTAAAATTTTCGCGCCGCGCGCCGACCCATAAATCCAAAGCGCTGCCGTTTTGCAAATGGTATTTATCGGCTAAAGTGCGGCTAATTGCCACAGCGCGCGGGTCAATCAAAAACGCGAACACACCGCCCGGCGCGGCGCGCGGGTCTTGCCGTTCATCTTTGCGATTGCCGCTTGGATTGCCCTTCGTGCCAACCCCAAAATCGCGCCCGAAATCGGCTTCGGCGAAAACATCCACGCCCAAAACCAAAACTTGCGTGCCGCCATCGTTTTTGGTTTTTTCCAGCGATGGCGAAATCAGCGTTTTAGAAATCAGCGGCGCCATCGCGTGAATGCGCGCATCGGGTTTTTGCTTTAAACGCAAATAAACGTCTTCGGGCAAGCCGTTGGCGCCGCCCATAATTTGCAAATTTGCCTTGCCCGAAACTGCATCTAACGTAGACGAAAACGCCGCTAAAATCGAATAATTAGCGATTTGCACCGACACAAAAACCGCAATGCCGAGCGCCACGCCCAGCGCCGCTAAAAAAAATCCGCCGCGATGCCGCAGCCAGTAACGCAGCGAGAGAAAACGAAATAATGCCAGCACAGGGCAAGTATAGGTTCATCACTACGAATATGATTATTAATAATCGGCAGCAGAAGTATTTCTGCTTTGGTAACATCGGATTGAATCCCAGTTTTTTCGAGACACGAAAAATGCGTTGTCCCTCCTGCCAAACCTATATTACTTTGCAGGCAAATTATTGCCCGACCTGCGGTGCAAATTTGACGACGGCTGTTGGATCGCCTCAAGCTTGGGAGCCTGTCCCGACAATATACAAGGCTCCTGTCCGTCGGCCATCATCGCCGCCTGTCCATTCGCCGCCGTCTCTCAATTCCAACGGGGCGGGTTTCGCGGGCCTTGTTGTGTTCTGCGTAGTGACTTTTTTGTTGTTGATGATAGCTATTTCGGCCACATCGCGCCGCACTATTAGTAGAACTCCGTATTACAACTCAAGCCAGCGCTATGGTCGCGCTTACTCGAACGGAAAAGAAGTGCTTCCCGGCACGCCAGAATATGACGCGATAGTGCGCATGGCAGCGGCACCAAAACGCTCGCCAACGACAACTCAAGTTTTACCTTCGCCAACGGCGATTCCAATTCCGACGTCAACCCCCCTGCCAAAAGGATTCCCTTTAGAAACGATGGAGCCGAACGTAAGCAACATTGCAAATAACAAATGGCTGTCGGCGTGTGTATCAGCTAACGGAAACTTGATAGCGGGCATCAGTCTGGATGGAACCATTGATCTGTGGAACACCAGCACGGGTCGTTTTAAAGGCAACATTACGACAGTCAATGGTAAACAAAATAGCAATAGTCCCGATGCAATTAATAGGAAGCCACATCCAATTCAATTCGGACATCTCGAATCGTGCGCCTGTGCTCTCTCGCCAGATGGCTCACTCATAGCTACCGCTGCGGACAACGGTATAGTGCTTTGGGACACAAAAACGAAGCGGTTACGCAATGATTTGATAGGCACTATTCACAATATATCGGCCCTCATGTTTTCGTCCGATAGTCGTTATCTGCTGGCATCGGGCAATAAAATTCAGGATGACAGGCCACGACTTGAGGTTTGGGACGTAGTGGCACGTAAAATTAGCCAATTCCAAGATTTAACAATTCGTTCACCCTTGAGCAGTCCTATAACATTAGCATTCTCGCCGAACGGTAAGTTTTACGCCGCCTTTAGCGATGATGGCACGATTACATTATGGAATTTCCAAACCCGCCAAATTTGGTGGGAAAACCGCCAACACGGTTATGATCGAATTTATTTCGCGCGCGCCATAAGTTTCTCAGCGGACAGTAAACATATTTGTATCAGCGAGGAATATATTACGGGGAGTAAAATCGCCGCTGAGTGGGATGTCAATACCGGATCAAAACGGAATGTGCTTGTGACAACCGATTTAACCATTATCGGGGTGGCGTATTCTCACGATGGAAAATGGCTCGCTGTGCTACAGGACAATCCAGACGATGGTAGCACCTCTTTGACAATGTGCCATTTGTCGTCGGGACGACTTTATGATGTAGATTGGCCTTTTTCTCCTTGGACAACGGCTATTCAACATCCTTTAGAGTCTGTCTTCATGCTTTTCTGTAATGAAAGGGCGGATCAACTGCCGGTTTTGGTTTGAGACGATTGAGCCAACGGTGCAAAGTGGCAATTTGCAGAGTAGCTCGGCTACATTC